>CAZXHG010000049.1:0-44283 GCA_964639985.1 uncultured Rickettsiales bacterium | reverse complement strand
GCGGCGACGACTTCGACCAGACCATCGTCGAGCACATGCTCAAGGGCTTCACCGAGGCCGAGCGCGCCACCATCCTGGTCAATCCCCAGGTGTTGCAACGGCTCAAGAAGGCGGCCGAGGACGCCAAGATCGCCCTGTCGGAGACCAGTGCCACGACCATCCACGTGCAGGGCGTGCTCAAGGACGAGCGCGGGTTCGACAAGGACCTGTCCACCGCGCTCAGCCGCGCCCAGTTCGAGAAGCTGGTCTACCCGATGGTGGCCCGCACGTTCCAGGTCTGCGACGAGGCCCTCGGCGAGGCCAAGCTCAACCCCCACGACCTCGAGGCCGTCGTGCTGGTGGGCGGCATGACCCGCTCGCCGCTGATCCACGAGGCCGTGTCCACCTACTTCGGCCGCGCGCCCGAGACCGGCATCAACCCCGACGAGGTGGTGGCCGTGGGCGCGGCGATACAGGCCCACAACCTCACCTCGTCCACCACCGTCCACTCGGGCGTGGCTGGCGGCGCCGAACAGCCCGCCAGCGCGCTGCTGATCGACGTGATCCCCAAGTCCCTGGCCGTGGCCACGGTGGGCGGTTACGTGGAGCGGCTGATCGAGCGCAACTCGCCCATCCCCACGGGCATCTCCCGGGTGTTCACCACCAGCACCGACATGCAGACCGAGGTGCGCATCTCCGTGTTCCAGGGCGAGAGTCGGATGGCCGACGACAACGACATGCTCGGCGAGTTCGTGCTCGGCGGGATCACCCCGGCCGAGCGAGGCGTGGCCAAGGTCAACGTGAACTTCGACATCGACGCCAACGGCATCGTGCAGGTCACGGCCGAGGACATGGAGACCGGCCGCGCGCGCACCATCGAGCTGCAGACCTCGACCGGCCTGACCGACGACGAGATCGACGACATGAAGTTTGATAACGTGAAGTTCTAGGAGACCACCCATGGCCCAGGAGCTCGATCTTCGCACCCGCATCGAGGTGGAGACCCTGCACGACGTGCTCGAGGAGGTGACCTACTACAACCTCCTGCAGGTCGCCCCCGAAGCGGAGCTGGGCGCCATCGAGAGCGCGTTCGCGGACGAGTCGCGCCGGTTCCACCCGGACCGCTTCTTCGGCGTGCGCGACCCGGTGTTCCTGCGCAAGCTCACCGCGATCTACCGCAAGACCTCCGAGGCGTACTCCGTGCTGCGCGACGCCGAGCTGCGCTCCCGCTACGACGAGAAGATGGGCCTGGTGGCCGCCCCGGCCGAGGTCAGCAAGCAGACCCTGGAGACCGAGGCCGCCAGCGCGGGCAAGGCCAGACAGATGGTGTGTACCACCCGCCAGGGCCGCCGCTACTACGATCTGGCCCGGACCGCCCAGCGCAAGGGCGACGCCAACGGCATGGTGATGAACCTGCAATTCGCCCTGTCCTTCGAACCGGGCAACGACACCCTGCAGCAGCTGCTCGCCGACGCCAAGGCCGCCCTCGAGGAGAAGAAGGCCAAGCAGGCGTTCAAGGTCCGCTTGCGGTAGCGCATCGGTGCGAATCCACTCCCCTGGCACCGGACACAGCGTCGACGCCCGCCGCCCAGTCTCTCCAACACTTCTGTTGGTATTCCTCGCGGGGTGTGGTTCCGCGCCCACGACCGCCCCTCCCGCCGCCAGCGCTGGCGAGGTCGAGGCGATCATCCAGCTCGACACCGAGACCCTGCCGTTCTGGGCCGAGCAGGAGGTGCGAGCGGGCGTGTACCGAACCCGTGGCCGCGAGCAGCTCGTGATTCACGCGGGCATGCAGCCCGACCTCGACAGCCAGGCCCTGGTGCACGACCGCCTGGCGCTGGTGATGGTGCTGGACCTGGACGATCCAGACCTGCCCGGCACGGTCGACCTCGGCCGCCACGCGGTGATGCTGATGGAGCTGGACCGCCAGGGCGAGGCCCAGCTGGTGCTCGACGGCGCCCCCGACGGCAGCGCCGAGATCCTGGGCACGCCCGAGCCAGGACGCGAACTGACGTCCACGTTCAGCTGCACCGTGCCCGGTACGGACGAGATCGGCCTACCCATCACCGCGCGCATCGACGGATCGTTCACGGTGATCGTGGGAGGGTGATGCAGCGGCCCATGCTCCGGCGTCGGCCGCTCGCCCGTCAGGGACTGTCGATTACCAGCGTCACCGGCCCGTCGTTGACCAGGTCCACGTGCATGTGGGCCCCGAACTCGCCGGTGCCGACCTCCACACCGTGCTCGGCGATCAGCGCGGCGAGCCGCTGCACCAGCGGAGCAGCCACGTCCGGCGGGGCGGCATGCACGAACGAGGGGCGGCGGCCCTTGCGGCAGTTGCCCAGGAGCGTGAACTGACTGACCACCAGGATCGAGCCGCTCACGTCCTGCACCGATCGGTTCATCCGCCCATCGTCGTCGGTGAAGATGCGCAGTCCCACCAGCTTGGCCGCCATCCAGCGAGCGGCCGCCTCGCCGTCGCCATGACCGACCCCGACCAGGGCCACCAGACCGTGCTCGATGGCCGCCACCAACGCACCCTCGACGTCGACTCCAGCGCGCTCGACTCGCTGCACCACGACCCGCATCGTGCCTCCTGTGCGGCCTGGGGCCGCCTCCGGCGTCCCCCTTGCCGTGCAACGTGCTAGAATCCCCGCACGCTTGGGATGGGGACCGACAGATAGCGTCCAAGACCCGTATGAGTGACGTCAAGCCCCTCGACGATCTGCTGAAGGAACTCGACGACCTCCCCGACGAGATCGAGGAGGAACAGTCCGGCGAAACCCGGCTGCCCGGGGCCAAGCAGATCAACTACCGCGACTACCCCGTCCTCGTCGTGGACGACGAGGAGGAGAACCTCCTCGCGTTCCAGCTGAACTTCCGCCACGACTTCGACCTCGACTCGGCCACGAGCGGCCCCGAGGCCCTCGAGGCGCTGCAGCAGCGCGACTACGCCGTGATCGTCACCGACCAGCGCATGCCCGGCATGACCGGCGTGGAGCTGCTGGAGCTGACCGTCGATCGCTACCCCCACCTGATCCGCATCATCGTCACCGGCTACACGGACAACCAGAGCCTGATCGACGCGATCAACATGGGTCGCATCTACAAGTACATCACCAAGCCGTGGAACCGCGACGACATGGGGGTGACGATCAAGCGAGCGATCGAGGCCTTCGCCCTCGGCCGGGAGAACGACCGCCTGCTCGCCGAGCTGCAGCAGAAGAACCTGGAACTCGAGCGCATCGTCGAGCGCAAGACCCGCAAGCTACGCGAGGCCAACGCCAAGCTTCACCAGCTCGCGATCACGGACGGCCTCACCGGCCTGTTCAACCACCGCTACTTTCAGGAGAAGTGGCGGGAGGAGATCAAGCGCAGCGAGCGATTCGGCGAACCCACCTCGCTGCTGATCGCGGACGTGGATCATTTCAAGAACTACAACGACCGCATGGGGCACCCCCGGGGCGACGTGGTCCTGCGCGACCTCGCCAGCCTGCTCGAGACCAGCTTCCGCGAGGTGGACGTGGTTGCCCGCTACGGTGGCGAGGAGTTCGCCATCATCCTGCCCCGCACCGCCAACGCGGACGCGGCCGCGCTCGCCGAGCGTGTCCGCCGCAAGGTGCAGGATACGAAGTTCCCCCGGGAGCACGTGCAGCCGGGCGGCGGCATCACCTGCTCGTTCGGCCTGGCCACCTACCCCGACGACGGCGCCACGGCCGCGACCGTGCTGGAGCGCGCGGACCAGGCGCTGTACGGCGCCAAGCTCGGCGGTCGAAACCGGGTGGTGGTCTACGAGCCGGGATTGCCCGCGCCGGACGCCAACATCTCGATCACGGGTGAGCTGGACGTGTCGGCCATCGACGAGCTGTCCGAGAACTCCGCCCTGGACTCGCTGCCCTCGGCGGCCATCGACGTGCTGTTGACCGGCGACGCCGAAGACGCCGATTGATTCACGCACGCGCGTGCCATTCTAGGCGCGACGGGCATCATCGATTATGCTTCCGACCGGGAGGTTTCCATGTCCCTGCGTCGTATCCCCCTGCCCCTGCCCCTGCTCGCCCTCGCCGCGATCGCCACGGTCGGTCTGCAGGCCTGTCACGAGTACAACCTGGTCTCCCTGCCCGGGTACCTGGGCAAGGAGTTCTACGCGGTCGACCTGAACAACTACGACGGCAGCGACGCAAACGACTCCGCGGACATGGCCCAGTTCTCGGTCACGGTGAGCAACCCGATCACCTCGGGCGGCAAGGCCACGGTGTCGATCCACCAGCGCGGCGAGGAGGAGGACTCCCTGCGGGTGTCCATCGAACCCGGGGAGCTGGAGATCTTCGACCTGCCCCGCTGGGACGCGGAGGACAGCTTCTACGGACAGCGCTCGTTCTACGTGGAGAGCTCGGTCCCGGTCACGGCCCACCAGTTCAACCCGGCCAACAACGAAGGCGTGTTCTCCAACGACGCGTCCATGCTGCTCCCGCTGCACTCCCTGGGCACACGCTACCGGGCGGCCTGCTGGCCGTACGACGTGTCCGGACCGACCGCGGACCAGTGGTCGGGCTTCGCCGACTTCATCACCATCGTGGCCACCGAGGAGGACACCCTGGTCCGGGTGGTGCCCAACGCCGACATCCGCGCCGGTGACGGCGTGCCCGGTGTACAGGCAGGCGCCCTGCTGGAGATGACCCTCGGAGAAGCGGACGTGCTGCAGGTGGAGAGCGACAACACCCACGAGCAGGACGGGCGCTCCGACCTGACCGGATCGCTGATCACGTCGGACAAGCCGATCGCGGTGTTCAGCGGCAACGAGTGCGCGCTGGTGCCCGGCGGGGTGATGGCCTGTGACCACATCGAGGAGCAGCTGTTCCCCGTGGAGCAGTGGGGCCAGCGGTTCTTCGTGTCCAAGTTCGAGCCGCGCAAGACCGAGGACGACCTCTTCCGCATCATCGCCGACGAGGACGGCACCGAGATCGAGACCAATCCCCCGATCGAGGGTTTCCCGGTCACGCTCGACGGTGGGGAGTTCTTCGAGTTCTTGTACGACGGCGACTTCGAGGTATCGGCCACGTCCGCGGTCAGCGTGGTGCAGTACATGGTGGGGTCGCAGTACTGCGGTGAGGACTTCTTCGCCATCGGTGACCCGGCCATGCTCATCGCGCTGCCGGAGGAGCAGTTCATCGACGAGTACATCTTCCTCACGCCCGACCGCTACCTCGAGGACTACATCAACGTGATCGCGGACGAGGGAGCGCAGATCACGCTGGACGACGACGAGCTGGATGCCCAGTGGCAGCCCTTCCCGTCCGGCGACGCGATGCGCGCGCGGATCGAGGTGGAGCCGGGGGTGCACCACCTCAAGTCGACCCAGCCGGTGGGTGTGGTCGTGTACGGCTACGATGATGATGTGAGCTATGCCTATCCGGGTGGGGCTCAGCTCGTTCCGTTGGAGCTGGATGAGTGAGGTAGAGGGAGAGTCCTGAATTCGGGGGTTTGTGGGGTGTAGGAGACGGGTGGATACCCGGCGGCGAGGGATTTCGGTGGACTGCGGTGGGCGTGAATTCGGAGAATCTGTGCAGATCCCGCTTTGATTTCGGGAGGTTGGGGATTTCCTGCATTTGGGCGATTTCGATGGAGACGGGGTCAATTCGTGGCTTCGGGGTGGGGTCCAGCATCGATCTGGCGGTGGTTCGTTGCTCCGGGGCCGGAAATCGCATCTCGCGCCGGATGCACTGGGGTGAGACCGTCGGGGAAATGAAACTCCGCTCTGATTTATTGTCTACAGTGCTACAGATCTCAGCTCTTCTCTGTGGCGGCTCTCTCGGCTCGTCGCCTCTACCTGCATTGCTGTGGGCTACTTCTCCATGACCGATCCATCACGAGATGCGATTTCCGGGAGAGGCTCCGGGGTGGTTCGTGCGCCGAAATCCGGGGTAGAGAGCGAGAAATCCAGCGTACATCTCTGTAGTCACAAATCAACAGAAATCCAGCCTCAACACGACACCAAACCCCTGCCTGAACCGCCTCCGCTGGGGTCAGCCCGCTACTCGGGGCGTCCACCCATCTCCGATGCACCTCGACAACGTCCGAAACGCCCCCAGTCGCGGCCTGACCCCGTTCCGCCCCCAACTCACCCGACCAGATCCGTAGCGTCCCTACCGCCCAACTCACCTGACCGGATCCGCACGGCCCGTCGCCCCCCCCAAGTGGAACTCCCAATGCGGAAGAGCTGGGCGGAGATCGGCTGATCCGATACCGCCGTCGCGCTCCCGCGCGCAGGCGGTTTTTTGGTGACAAACTACTTCTTGCTGAGCCCCACCAGCCCCGCCAACCCCGCAAACATCCCGCTCTTGTCCTCGCCCGCCAGGATCTCCAGCTCACCCTGATCCAGGTAAACCCCTCCACAGCCGGGGCATCGCTCGATCTCGACGCCTCGGAACGGCATGGTCTCCATCTCGGTACCGCACTTCCCACAGCGCATCCAGTGCGCCAGGCGCAGCTCCTCGGCGGCCTCCTTGTCGGCCTTGTCCTTGCGTTCGGCCGCCAGGCGGAGCATCTTCTCCTGCTCCTCCTTCTGGAAGTAGTCCATCTCGCCGCCACCAGGCTTGTTGGTCTTCGTGGTCATGGGGGATCTCCCGGGCCAGGCGCTGGTTGGGTTCAGCCGCCGCCCTCCAGTTCGATGAGTCGTTTGAGCAGGATGCGGACCTCGGTGGCCTCGCGGCCGTTGGGCGCGAGGCCGAGGTAGCTCTCGTACTCGTTGATCGCGTCGGAGTTCCGTCCCAGCATCTCGTAGGCCAGGCCGAGGCCGTAGTGGGCCTCGGGGTCCATGGAGTCGAGCAGCACCGCCTTGCGGAAGTGCTTGGACGCCTCGTTGTTGTTGCCGATCTCGATGTACGACCAGCCGATCGACTTGCGCGTGGACGGGTTGTTGGGATCGCTGAGGAAGGCCCGCAGGTACTCGTTGATGGCCTCGCCGTGCTGGCCGGCGCTGGCGAGCTCGGCCGCCTTGGCCGCGTGGTCCACGTTGGCCGGTGGGGGCGCTGGCGTGGGCTCCTCGCCGCCGCCCCAGTCGATATCGTCGTCCGGGGTCGGTGGCTCCGGGGTCGCTGGTTCGGGCGTGGGATCCTCGAAGGCCTCCTCGTCCGGCGTCGGGTCCTCCACCTCCTCCGGTGTGGCCTCCTCCGGGTCCTCGGTGGGTTCCTCCCCCCCCTCGCCCTCGTCTGGCGTGGCCTCCTCGCCGGCCTCACCTGCGTCGGCTGCACCGTCTCCCTCTTCGGGGGTGACCGATTCCTCGCCGCCGTCCACGTCCGCGGTCTCCGCGCCGGCGGACTCGTCGCCGCTGCCATCCACGTCCGCGAGGCTGCGCGTCTCCTCCTTCATGCTCTGCAGCACCCACCAGGTGCCGATGATCAGAGCCACGATCACCACGGCGCCACCGATGATGTACGGCAGCGGCAGACCGGGCCTGTCCTCGTCCTCGTCCTCGTAGTCGTCCTCGAAGCGCTGGGAGAAGTCGTCGCCCTCCCACTCCTCGTCCACCGACCCGGTGGGGAAGCTGGCCTCGAACGAACTCTCGAAGGTCTCGAAGTCGGCACCCAGGCCGTCGCCGTCGTCCTCCTCGTCCTCCTCGTCCTCCATGGTGCCCAGGGCTGCGTCGAAGTCGATGGGTTCGTCGAACGCGGGAGGAGCGTCCTCGTCCACCGCTGCGGGTTCCGGCTCGTCGAGTTGCTCGGACTCCTCGCCCGAACCCGACGGCTCGTCCGCCATGGAACCGAGGGCGGAGTCGAAGTCGATGGGCGGGCCCGCGGGGGGATCGGCGGACGGCTCGCCCGCGTCGCCCATGTCCTCCTCCGACGCGTCCTCCATGGAGCCCATGGCCGAGTCGAAGTCCAGCGGCGGCAGCGCAGGCCCCCCCGACTCCGAGGGCCGGGATGGCTCCGATGGCTCGTCCATGTCCTCCTGGGACGCGTCCTCCATGGAGCCCATGGCCGAGTCGAAGTCCAGCGGCGGCAGCGCAGGCTGGTCCCCGGGTTCGGCGGGCTCCGACAGCTCGGACGGTTCGTCTTCGGTGGACAGGCCTCCGGTGACCACGCTCTGGGCGGCGGGATCGTAGTAGGGTGCCTCGGGATCCCGGGAGTCGGAGGTCATCTCGGAGACCGCATCGCGGGCCGACCGCGGGATGGGGCCGCTCTCGGGTACGGGCGCGGACTCGACGGTCTCCTCGTCCGGGGGAGGCGCGAAGATCCCGTCGGTGCGCTCACGGCGAGCGAGATCCTGTTGCTCGGACAGGGGATCGCGGCGCCCCACGATCGCCTCGTGCTCACCCGATCCAACCACTTCCGGAGACACGAAATCGAGCGGGCGCGCCATGAACTCGGCGCTCTCGGGCTCCACGGCCTCGTCCGGGTCGAACGACGAGAACGAGGGACGATCCGGGATCGCGGGTTCGCGATCCCCGGTGGGTTCACCGCGGTCCTCGTCCACCAGCGGCGTGGAGACCGGCGCGGTCCGGGCAGGCGGCTCCTCCACGATGCCCATGTCCGCGGCCATGGCGCGGTCCACGGACTCCTCGGTGTGGGGGTGGGGGCCGTCCTCCTCCTCGTCCAGCGGATCGGGGCGGCGGGCCGGCACCTCGTGCTCGGCCAGGCTGACCGGCGCCTCGTCGACCAGCGACGGGCCCATGTGGGCCATCACGTCGCCTGTGGGGTGCACGTCCGGCATGTCGTCCGGACCGACGGCCTTCATCTCCAGGGTGGCCTTGAGCCGATCTCGGGTGTCGACCAGCTCGCGGCGGGTCTCCCGCAGGGAGCGCAGCACCGTGAAGAACGGCCGGAGCTCCGACAGCCGGCTGACCAGCTCCCAGACCTCGCCGTCGACCGAGATCTCGTCCGTGGCCAGGACCCGCTTCTCCACGATCCAGCGCTGCAGCAGCGCCAGGGAGCGCACGGTGTACACCTTGCTCTCCTGGCGCAGCATGAGCCGCTCCCCGGTGAGCTTGCCGATCCGGCGGCGAGGCCGCTGATGCTCCTTGAGCGGGCTCTCCACGCTCACGGACTCCTCGACGCGGTACACCATGAACACGTGCTCGCAAGAGGAGCACTTCACCTTGGTGCCCTTGCCGGAAACCCGGCGCGCGTCGAACTCGTACTCGCTGCGACAGTTGGGACAGATGATTCGCACGTCTACGGGGTCCCTCGTTGCTTCGACGTTGTCTCCAGCCCGGCGTTCGGCGGTCGCCTACTCGCCTCCCCCCCCCTCGATCTCGTCGATGAGCTGCTGCGCATCCGGCACCGAGGGTGCGGCCTGGTTCAGCGGTGCCAGCGCGTTGCTGGACTGCCCACAGCGGTGGTAGGCCAGGCCCAGCTTGTACTGGTAGGTGGCGTTGCCCGGTTCCATGCTCACGGCCTTGCTCAGCTGGGGGATGGCCCCGCTGCAGTTGCCGCCACTCAGTTCCATGTCACCGAGCATGTACCAGTCGGCGGCCGTGGTCTCCTCGACCGTGGCCTCGCCGCCCGCGTCCGTGGTCGCGGCCGCGGTGGGCTCCTCCGGCGCCGCGGTACGCTCCTCGGGGACCTGCTCCTCGCGCGGCTCGTCCCTGGGCTGGACCTGGTCGCGCGGGATGACCACCTCGAGGCCGCTGTCGTCGAACGAACCGTCGGGGTTGCGACGGTAGGCGCGGCCGTCGTTCTCGGGGATCTCCTCGAACTCGACCTCGTCCTCGGGCTGCTGCTCCTGGAACTCCTGGCGCTGCCGCTCCAGGTCCTCCCGGATCTTGCGGGCGGCCTCCTCCCGGAGGCGCTGCTGCTCC
Source organism: uncultured Rickettsiales bacterium (assembly GCA_964639985.1). GTDB lineage: Bacteria > Myxococcota_A > UBA796 > UBA9615 > CAYRNR01 > CAZXHG01. Next base: position 34,505 of record CAZXHG010000049.1, on the reverse strand, counting down.
TCCTCGGACATGCCCGTGGCCTCGCCACCGGCATCCCCGGTCACCGGCCCCCCACCGAAGGGGTTGAACATGGTGATCAGGACGCCGGCCACCACGATGACCGCGACCACGATCCCCAGGGTCGCGGGCTGCATGCCCAGGATGCGACGATCGGGCGCCTGCTCCACCTTGCGCCGTCGGGAACGCGGGGGGCGCTTGAGGTCGACCTTGAACGCGTCGCGATCGCCCTCCCTCGGCTTCGGCGCTGCGGTCGGCTTGGCGGTCTTGGCCTTGTCTCCGTCGCCGCCGGGCGTGGACACCGGCTTGGGCTTGTCCTCCTTGGCCGGCGTGGGCACGGGCTTCTCGCCCCGCGCCTCCATCTCCGCGAGCCGCTCGTCGTAGACCTTCTGGAAGTACTCGGTGAGCTGGGGCTCGCCGCCGATGACGGTCCAGTCCTTGCCGTCGTGGGAGATGCGATCTTCCGGCGTGACCTTCTTCTCACGCATCGACTTCAACAGCGTCTTGATGTCCGAGAAGTCGTAGATCAGCCCGATCGCGACCTTCACCTTCCACGTCTCGATGCCCACGGATCCGAAGTCCAGGTCTGCCGACGGAGGTTCCACGGTCATCGAGTCGCGGCTGGAGCGCGTGATCCGCTGCTTGCCCGACGGCGGCTCGACCGTGCGAGACATGCCCGTGCCGTCCTGTGAGCTGCGGCTGCCCTCGGCCGGTGGTGCCGGATCGCCACCGAGATCGGACGTGAAGATGTCCTCGGCGCGCAGGCCGCCGCTGCCCGGTGGGGTCACCCGGCGCGAGGCAGCGGGGGGCGGCTCGTCGGCGGGCGGCGGCGGGGGCGGCGGCTCCGCCGGGGGCGGCGCCGCGACAGGCTCGGACCGAGCGGTCGGCCCCGCGCCGGCGTCAGCATCCCCACCCTCGTACTCCTGGTTGAAGATGACGAACACGTGGGAGCAGCGGGGGCAGGTGATCTTGGCCCCGCGTCCCTTGAGGTTGTCACCCGGGAGCTTGTACTTGGCCTCGCAGTTCGGGCACGTGATGACCATGGTGTTTCCGTATCGTGGTGTCGGCGTTCGGGCCTCGGTTCAGATCCTTGGACCGCAGACCGGTCGTCCTGGTTCCCCGGGACACACCTCTCCCGCGTCGAGCACACAGCGGGAACAAGGATACCACGGCGCGTGAGCACGATGCGCGCGCGAGGGGATCAGCTGCCGATGATCTCCAGGCGGGCGTGGCGGGCCGACAGCAGCTTGGGCCCCACTGCACGGAAGAACACCTCGAGCCGCAGGTTGACGGGCGAGCCCTCGATGCGACGGATCTCGCCGACGCCGAACGTGGGGTGACGCACGCGCAGGCCCACGCGGAGTTCCACCTCACCCGGATCGTAGACCACCACCGAGTCGTCGTCCTCGTCCTCCTCCGGCTCGGACGCCCGGTCGACGCTGGGGGTCCAGGACGGCCGCCCCGTGGGTGGATGCTGGGCCGCGAGGAACCGCAGGAACGGCGACGGGCGGGTCTGCCGCCAGCCCGCCGAGCCGCGGCCGCCGCCCCCGCCCTGGAAGACCATCATCCGCCGCCGAGCGCGAAACAGGTGCAGCCGATCCATGGCCCGCGTGCAGGCCACGTAGCACAGCCGGTACTCCTCCTCCAGGCCGTGCTGGTCCGCGGCCGCGCGGCTGTTGGGGAACATGCCCTCGTCCAGCCCGACCAGGCAGACCACGGGGAACTCCAGCCCCTTGGCGCAGTGGATCGTCATCAGGTTGACCCGAGGTTCGTCGCGGCCGGCCGTGAGATCCGTCCCAGCCCCGTCGGGCAGGGAGTCCGCGTCGGCCACCAGCGCCGATCGATCCATGAACTCCGCGATCGCGGCCAGCCCCTGGCCGTAGGGGCCTTCGGCCGTGGACCGCACCAGCTCCAGCAGGTTGTCCACCCGCGCCTGCCCTTCGTGCCCGCCCTCGTCCGCGTACGACGCGGCCAGGCCGCTGCGCTCCAGCACCCGCTCGACGATGTCCGGCAGCGGCTGCGACTCGGCCTCGCCCCGCAGGCGCCTGACCACCGCGTCGAATCCCTCCAGCCGCTTGCACAACGCCGGCCCCACGGCGCGAGCGGCGACCATGGCCCCGATGGCCTCGTGCACGTTCTCGCCGTGCTCCACGGCCCGGGCCACCACCTTGGCCACGGTGGCCGGGCCGATGCCGCGTGTGGGCGCGCGCACCGCACGGGAGAACGAGATCAGGTCTGCGGGTTGCACCAGCAGCCGCAGCCAGGACAGCGCCTCCTTGATCTCACGGCGCTCGTAGAACCGCGTGCCACCGATCAGCACGAACGGTATCCCCGAGCGGTTGAACGCCTCCTCGAGGTGTCGAGACTGCGCGTTGGTGCGGAACAGCACAGCGACGTCGTCGGCCTGCACGCCCGCGGCCAGCTCGCGGCGCACCGCACCCACCACGCGGTGGGCCTCGTCCGGCTCGTCCCGCGCCTGGGTCACGGTGGGCACCACCCCGTCACCGCGATCCGTCCACAGGTGCTTGGGTGTCCGACCGCCACCGCCGCCGTTGACCACCCGCGTGGCCGCGTCGAGGATGGCGGTCGTGGAGCGGTAGTTCTGCTCCAACCGCACGACCCGCGCCTCCGGGAAGTCCTCGTGGAAGGTGCGGATGTTGCCCACGTCCGCGCCGCGGAAGCTGTAGATCGACTGGTCGTCGTCGCCGACCGCGCACAGGTTGTCGTGGGGCGCGGCCAGCAGCCGGACCACGTCGTACTGGATCTCGTCCGTGTCCTGGAACTCGTCCACGAGCAGGTGGCGGAACCGGTCGCGGTACCGTTCCAGCACGTCTGGCGCCTCCTCCAGCAGGCGAGCGGCCAGGGCGAGCAGGTCGGTGAAGTCCACGGCGTTGGCCGCCCGCAGCTGTCGCTCGTACGCGGCGTAGGCCTCGCGCAGGGCAGGACCGAAGGCCGGACCGGCATCGAACTCCGATGGCGGGATCCGCGATCGCTTGGCCTCTTCGATGCGCGCCCGTACCTGGCCGACCGTGATGCGTCCCGAGCGGTCCACGCGCTTGAGCACGTTCCTCAGCAGCGCCCGCTGGTCGCCATCGTCGTAGATCACGAAGTCCCGCTGCAGGCCGATGTGCTCCCCGTCCCGGCGCAGCATGCGCAGGCAGGCCGAGTGGAAGGTGTGCACCCAGGCCCCGCGCGCGCCACCGTGCACGAGCTGGTCCACGCGGCGCTTCATCTCTGCGGCCGCCTTGTTGGTGAACGTGACCGCCAGGATCTCGTACGGGCGTGCCCGGCCGGACTCGATCAGGTGGGCGAGCCGGTAGGTGAGCACGCGGGTCTTGCCGGAGCCGGCGCCCGCGAACACCAGCAGCGGGCCGTCCCCGTGCTCCACCGCCTCGCGCTGCGGTTCGTTGAGGCTGTCGAGATCCAACACGGTGGCTACGGCTCCTTCTTCTTCGCCCTGGCGGCCCGAGCCGCGGCGATGCGCTCGTACTTGCGGTCCCCGGCGCCCTCGAGCACCTTGGGTCGGGCGCGCGTGACCATCAGGGCACCGTCCGGCACGTCCCGCGTGACCGTGGTCCCGCTGCCCACGTAGGCACGCCGGCCCACCGTGACCGGCGCGACCAGCTGCGAGTCGCTGCCCACGAAGGCATCGGCGCCGATGGTCGTGCGGTTCTTGTTCAGGCCGTCGTAGTTGCAGAAGATCACGCCTGCGCCCACGTTCGCGGCCGCGCCGATGTCCCCGTCACCGAGGTAGGCCAGGTGGTTGGCCTTGGCGCCGTCGTGCAGCACGGTGTTCTTGGTCTCCACGAAGTTGCCCACGTGCACATGGTCCGCCAGCGTGCTGCGCATGCGCAGGTGGGCGAACGGGCCGATCCGGGCGTCGCTGCCGATGGTCACCCGGTCGATGTCCGCGGACTCGTGGGGCCTCTTCTCGTTGATCCCGTCGGCCACGGTGTAGGGCTTGAGCACGGCCCCTGGCGCGACGTCCACGCTGCGCAGCATGCAGCCGGCGCCGATGCCCACCCCATCACCCACCATGCAGTCGCCCAGGATGGACCCGGTGGAGATCAGCACGTCATCCCCCACGCGGGTCGCGCCCCTCAACTGGACCCCGGGCTCCAGGGTCACGTCCCGCCCCAGGACCACGTCCGGATCGATGCGCGTGCTGGCCGGGTCCTGGCAGGTCACGCCCTCGCGCATCCAGTGGTCGGCGGCGCGGGCGTATAGCAGGACCTCGGCCCGGGCCAGCTCCCGGCGATCGTTGATGCCGTTGACCTCGGCCGGGTCGTCGTGGATCACCGCGTCGGCGCGCAGGCCGCGCTGCCGCGCGTCGGCGAGGATGTCGGTCAGCAGGAACTCGCCCTGGTCGTTGTCCGTGTCGATGCCGTCCAGCAGGCTCTCATCGGGCTTGAACAGTAGCGCGCCGTCCGCGGCGTAGAAGCCGGTGTTGACCTCGCGGATGGCGTGCTCGGCCTCGTTGCAGTCCCGGGCCTCGGTGATGCGCAGCACGCCTCCGTACGCGCCGCGGATGATGCGGCCGTACCACGCCGGATCGTCGAGCTCCATGCTCAGCACGGTGACCGCGGCCCCGGACGCCTCGTGCCCCTCGGCCAGGCGCTGCAGGGTGGCGGGCCGGATGGCGGGCACGTCCCCGGGCATCAGCAGCACGGTGCCGGTGGCCCCCCGCAGCGCCGGGGCGGCCGAGCGCACGGCGTCGCCCGTGCCGCGGGGCTCGGCCTGCACCGCGAACCGGACCTGGGGGATCCCCTGGAGCGCAGCGCGCACGGCGTCGGCCTGGTGGCCGATCACGACGACGACTGGATCGCAGCCCGCGGCCACGGCGCTGCGCACGACGCGCTCGACCATGGCCTGCCCCGCGACCGGGTGCAGGACCTTGATCCGGGCCGACTTCATCCGGGTTCCCTGGCCTGCGGCCAGCACGACGGCCGATCGGGACACGCTCATGCTCCACCTCGCTCGAAAGACCGCATTGTAACGCTGATGCGTGGTGGGGCGGGGCGAAAGGCGGGACCTCAGTCGATCAGCAGCACGTAGTCCGTGGCGGCGCCGTGCACGCCGGCCACGGCCACCGAGTAGGGCTCGCCCCCGGTGAGGTCCGCGCCCATCTCCTCGGGGGGGATCAGATCGTGGCTGTCGGCGGTCACCGGGTTGGCCGTGCCGATGAGGAACATGTCCAGGTCGTTGAGCTCGCCCGGCCAGTACAGGTGGAAGTTCACCGTGCCCGCGTCAGCCGGCATCAGGGTGAAGAGGAAGTAATCCTCGTCGCCGGTGTAGTTGCCCTGGGTGTCCTGGCCGGTGGAGGAGAGGTGGCCGACGATGGCCAGGGGGAGCTGGATCCCGCCGAGGTTCTGGGCGGTCCCCATGGAGTCGTTGGACTCCTGCTCGTCGAAGAACGCCCGCTCCAGATCGATGGCGTGGGTCAGCTGGTTGGAGCGGTTGCCCTCCGTGTCTTCGATCTGCAGCCCCAGGTCCACCGGGATCGGCGAGGTGAAGGGATCCAGCGAGGTGCTGTACTGGCCCGAGTCGGCGTACAGCTGCACGTCCTCGCAGGGCAGGTCGTAGGTCTCGTGGGGGGTACCGTCGAGGAAGGTGAAGAACGCGCCCTCGCGCACGTCCGGCTGCGGGTCGCTCCAGCCGAAGTCCACCTGCAGCGACCAGCGCTCGTAGTCCGCCTCGTAGATCAGGCTGGTGAGCGCGGGGGCGGCGTCGGGATCGGTGGTGACGTCGTCGTCGTCGCTCACCGGGAAGCCGATCTCGCAGCCGGTCACCACGACCAGCAGCGCCATCGCGACCAGACAAACCCGGCTCGACTTCACCATCCGCTCCGTCACCATCCGCGGCACCTCGCCGGGACCCTCCCGACTACCCAGAATCCAAACCGCTGCGGCGTTCCCTGTCAAGGGAACCGCAGGTGTTTCGGGGCACGCGACGGGGTGTCGAATGGCCGTGACGGGGTGGCTGCGGACTGCTAGGATCGCCCGGCTTCAACGAGGAGAACGACATGGCGGGAGCGAGCGTCAACAAGGTCATGCTGCTGGGCAACATCGGCCGCGACCCCGAGCTGCGGGTCACCGGCAGCGGCAAGTCCGTGGCCACCTTCACCCTGGCCACCAGCGAGCGGGGCAAGGTAGAGGGGGGCGAGCAGCGGACCGAGTGGCACCGCATCGTGGTGTGGGACCGCCTGGCCGAACAGTGCAACCAGTACCTGTCCAAGGGACGCCAGGTGTACGTCGAGGGTCGACTGCAGACGCGCCAGTGGGAGGACCGCAACGGCCAGCGTCGCCAGACCACGGAGATCGTGGCCAACCAGGTGCAGTTCCTCGGCTCCCAGCGCGGCGGTGGCGAGGGCGGCGGCTACCGTCCCCCGCCCCATGAGGACGGGGACTACGGCAGCGGCAGCGGGTACGGCGGCGGCCGCCCGCAGGGCGGCAGCGGCGGCGGCGGCGGTGGCGGCGGCGGCTACGCACAGCAGAGCGGCGGCTACCAGCAACCCAGCGGCGGCTACCAGGACGCCCCGCCGCAAAAACCGCAGGCCCCATCCAAGCCCGAGCCCGAAGTCCCCTACGAAGACGACGAGGACATCCCGTTCTGAAGCGAGCCACGATCCATCCCGCCTGAGCGGGCTTCGCCCTCTGCGCCGCTTCGTCAGTCACATGCCAGGAGCATGCTCCTTCCTCGCGGCTTGTCAGCCGGGCGCCTCGTGACTCCGATCTACTGGGGTTCCACTACGACAACCGGGACCAGGAACCACTGCTTCGGTTTCTTCTCTTCGGAGAGGTACCACAGCAATGTGTCGTCGCGGGTGGTCAGCATCTGGGTGGCGTGGTCCACCTCGCTGAACGAGACGCGCGCCTCGGCGCGGGTGCTGTCCGGATCCACGATCACGTAGTCGACCGTGAACTCCTCGACGACCGCGTGCGCGGCGCGAGGGTCGGTCATGCGCTGCAGGTAGGCCACCTGGTCGGGGATCTTCTCGTAGTAGGTCGAGGCTTCCTGGAAGTCCCGCCAGCGCATGGCCAGCAGGAACTCGTGGGTCCGCTCGCCCACGTCCTTCATCGCCTTCTTGCGGATGCGCTCGGCCTTGCGGTACTCCCGCTGCGTGCGCTGGGTCTCGTTGCAGCCCGCGAGCGCCGGGGCGACGAGGCCCAGCAGGAGCGCCAGGGACAGCAGACCGGCCAGCCGCCTAGATGCCGTCATCGAAGAACTCCTCGTTACGCGCCTCGGGCAGGCGGGCACGGAAGGGGCGCACCTGCAGGCCGATACGGAAGCCGGCGAACGCCGGCGATGGGATCGCGGGCTCGGGCACGTGCGGGTCGAGCTCGACCGCCTCGGGGTACGGGTCGACGACCGCCGTGCGCAGCACGGCGGGCTTGAGGCTGAAGCCGAGCGTCAGGTCCGCCGTGATCGCGAGGTGCCGGCTCAGCTCGATCACGGCGCCCGGCTCGATCAGCATCAGGTGGTCCACGAAGGGCTCGTCCGGCGCGTAGTACCACGGGCCGCTGTAGCCCTCGCCCTTGCCCATGTTGGGGTAGATCAGCAGCCCGAAGCCGGCCGCCACGGTCGGCTTGATGCGCCACACGGCCACCGGGTAGAAGCGCACCTTCCACTGCAGCTCGTACAGACGGATCTGGCTGCCCGAATCGGTGAACGTGGGCTCGGGCTCCACCGTGGTGAGGGTGTCGTCCGTGTACTCGTACTCCTGGATCACGGCGTTGAGCCGCGAGTACATCAACGACCCGACGAACTCGAAGTCCAGGAAGGTGGTGAAGCCGAACCCCAGCATGGCGCTCACCCTCACGGCGTGGCCGGGGAACGGCTGCAGCACGGAGCGGCTGTCGATCACGTTGCGCGGGTCCTCGTCGAGCAGGTAGTTGCCCTGGTAGTCCAGGTAGACCGGCCCGTACAGGTACCCCAGTCCCAGCCCGATCAACGGCTGGGGGAAGTGGTTGGCCGCGCGCTCCTTCCACACGTCGATGGACAGCCGGGAGTTGTGCCAGCGCACGTACTGGCTCTTGGTCAGCCCGACCTGCTCCCAGTCGGTGGACACCAGCTCGGCCTGCTCCTGCTCCACCAGGTCCTCTTCGGTGATCTGCTCGCGGCGCAGGCCACGGCTGGAATCCAGCAGCTGGAACGCGGATTCGGGAAGGGCCAGGTCCATGGCGCGCATGACGTTGCGCTCCTTGGCAGCGTGGCGGCGCTCCCGCTCCCGCTGGGCCAGCGCGACCTCGTCCACGACCTCGTTGTCGTCGAACGGATCGGCGAGCTGCTCCAGGGTCAGCTCCATGGCCTCGAGGAAGCGCTCGTTCAGGCCCACGGCCAGGATGACTTCGAAGCTGTACTCCAGCTCGGCCAGCGGCACGTTGAGGATGGTGATGGTGACCCGGGCGCTGTCGGTGAGCTGCTCGTACGTGCCGGAGACCACCCGGTCGACCTTGCTCTTCTCCCCCAGGATCAGCTGGCAGCCCAGCTCCTCGTCCGCGGGGCAGCCACGCATGTACAGGGACGCGGAGACATCCTTGTCGCCGTCGTAGATCGGCGGCACCTGGCTCATGCGGTACACGTCGAGGTGGCGTCGCTGGGCCAGCCCCTCGGTGAGCATGCGCGACAGGCCGCGCGCGCCGTTGGCCGAGGCATCGTCCCGGGCCAGCAGGGGCACGAACAGCAGGGACTGCGGGGTGCGGTCGTCGGGGGCGTCCCCGTCCAGCGGGATGGTGTAGTCCTCCCGCTCCTCCTCGTAGCGCCGGTCGTCGTCCTCGCTCTGCGCGCGTGCGGCCAAGGACGAGCCCGCGCCCAGGTACGCGAACAGACACAGCAGAAAGACGGATCTCGGCGCGTTCCTCACGGCCGCAAGACTAGCACAGAGCAGGGAAGGCGGTCGCCGCCTCAGACGCCGAGGGCGACGCGATGGGCGTCGATCTCGCCGGTGATGGTCGTGCCGCCGAGGTCGGTCTCGAAGCTGCCGACCATGTCGACCTCGCCGGAGAACTCGCCCTCGAAGCCGGTGGGCCATGAACCGAGCCAGCCCAGGTCGATGGAGATGTCGCCGGCCACGGCGTCGCCGTCGATCTCGCCGTCGATCAGCAGGGCCACGTCCAGGTCGAAGTAGCCCGCCACGCTGGCCACACACGCCCCCTCCCCTTCCAGGATCTCGCCATAGGCGTCCACCTCGAAGTCCGCCGAGCCGATGCAGGAGGCGGAGATCGGGTACCCCTGGATCTCGAAGTCCACGCTGAGGTTGACCGTGCCCGAGTACACGCCCGCGTACTGGTGCTGCACGAGCACACCGCCGACCGCGTACGTGAGGCGGTCGCCGTTGGGCAGCTCGGTCTTGGCCGTGATGGTGTGGCTGCCCACCGGGAAGTCGGCGATCTCGCCAAAGGCCCCGACGAACTCGAAGTCCTCGTCCTGGTCCGTGGTCCAGATGATCTCGTCGTGGTCCATCACCTCGCCATCCACGTCGAGGATCTCCGCGGAGAGCACCACGTCCTCGCTCAGCGGGATGTACGCGCCCGACTCCGGGGACAGCACCACGAGCTCGGCGTCGTCCCACATGGAGTCGTCGTCATCGGCGGTGTCGTCGTCGGAGACATCATCATCGTCGTCATCGGCGACGTCGTCGTCGTCCTCACCGTAGGTGTCGTCGTCGCCGACGATGGAGATCGCGCCGTCGCTGCATCCGGCCGCCAGCAGACCCACGGCGGCCAGCACGACGAACATCCATCGGGTTTCCATCTCGCACCTCCACTCGGCGCTCGCTTCTCGCCGCGGGCAGTATCCCCTGCCCACCAGGGCGTCACAAGGGCGTTTCCGTGACCGGGCGACTCTCCTAGAATGGCCCCATGAAGGACATGACGTTCGAACAGGGCCTGACCCGGCTGGAAGAGATCGTGCGCAAGATGGAGCAAGGTGAGGTCTCCCTCGACGCCTCCCTGGCGTTGTTCGAGGAGGGGGTCGCGCTCAGCCGCCACTGCGCCGGCAAGCTCGACGAGGCGGAGAAGCGCATCGCGGTGCTCACCGGCGGCGAGGGCGGCGCGGTCGAGGAGGCTGCCCCGGACTCGCTCGACGGAGGGGGATACGAGACCTCCGAGATCCTCGGCGGCGCCCTGCGCGACGAGGACTGAGACGGCGGCCTTGGCCCAACCCCGCATCCGCCTCGACGTCCTGCTGGTGGAGCGTGGCCTGGCCGGCTCGCGGGAGCGCGCGCGGGCCTTGATCATGGCGGCCAAGGTCCTGGTCGACGACCGGGTGGCGGACAAGCCGGGTACGAGGATTCCCCCTACGGCGACCATCCGGTTGCGCGCCCCGGACCACCCCTACGTGAGCCGCGGGGGGGTGAAGCTCGCCGGCGCGCTCGAGGACCTCGCCGTGGAGGTGACCGGACTGCGCTGCCTGGACGTGGGCGGCAGCACCGGGGGCTTCACCGACTGCCTGCTGCAGCGGGGCGCGGAGTCGGTGCTCGCCGTGGACGTGGGCACCAACCAGCTCCACTGGCGGCTGCGTACCGACCCCCGGGTCACCGTGCTGGAGCAGACCGACGTCCGTGCGCTGACCGTCGAGCAGGCGGGCGTGCCGTTCCCGCTGGCCGTGATCGACGTGAGCTTCATCTCGCTGCGGCTGGTGCTGGGCCCGGTGGCGGCGCTGATCGAACCGGGAGGGCGGGTGCTGGCCATGGTCAAGCCCCAGTTCGAGGTCGGGCGACAGCACGTGGGCAAGGGCGGGGTGGTCCGCGACAGCGAAGCCCGCGACCGGTCGATCGTGGCCATCCGACAGCACGGTCCCACGGTGGGATTGCAGCCGCTGGCGTCGGTGGACTGCCGCCTGCCCGGCGCCAGGAAGGGCAACGTCGAGCACTTCGTGCTGTTCGAGAGGATCAAGAGGATATAGAGGGGCCGTGGAGGCCACCGGACGGTGGCCTCCCTCAGGTCACGGGCGAGTGGTTCAGGACCGAGCTACCAGATGAACTCGGTGCAGTAGGCCAGCTCGGTGTAGTCGTCCGTGCAGCAGAACCAGGTCTCGAAGTTGTTGCCCGCGTTCTCGCAGATGAAGATGGACTTGCCAGCCGCGTCGGCCTGGGCCAGGTCCATGATGTACTCGATGTAGGCGTCGTAGTAGTCCCAGAAGCCGTCCGTGGCGTCCCAGCCGTAGTCGACGTTGGACATCTCCCAGCCCGGGCGGCTGTAGCCGTAGGGCTCACAGGGGTCACCCGTGTTGGGGTCGTAGCCCTCGCAGTAGCTGCTGACCAGGTCCCAGAACTCGATCCAGCACTCGAAGGCCCAGCCTTCCATCTCGATCTCGAACTCGAACCAGCCCTCGGGGATCTGGTCCGGGTTGGCCGGATCGCTCTCGACCGTGGCGGTGCACTCGCCGTACAGCAGGGCGTTGGCCATGTCGATCTCGCCGGTGTACTCGGGCGTGACGTCGTCGTCACCGGAGGTGTCGTCGTCCGCGGTGTCGTCGTCCGCGGAGTCGTCGTCGTCGATCACGCCATCGCAGCCGATGGAGACCAGGCCCAGGCTGAGCAGCAGAGCCAGCAACATGGTGTAGAACTTCATGGATTACCTCTCCCAATTTGTTTGTCGGGTTTCATCCCCGCCGGCCCCTCCGGACCGGCACGCGCTTCAGCACGCCCGGGAATCTACCACGGCAGACGAAACCTGCACAGGGTACACTTGGCCCCGGACGTCACTTTGCCCGCTCCAACACCGTCCGGCGCGGAGGACAAGTGCGCAGGCGGCTGATTCCGGCGCTGATCCTGTTCTTCCTGGCGGCAAGCCCCCTCGTGGGCTGCGCCCCTCGCTACACCGAGACCGGGATGGCCTCGTGGTACGGACCCGGCTTCGCCGGACGGCCCACGGCCAGCGGCGAGCGCTTCGTGCCGTCGCAGCGCACGGCCGCGCACCGCACGCTGCCGTTCGGCACCGTGGTCCGGGTGACCCGCCTGGACAGCGGCCGCAAGGTGGTGGTGCGGATCAACGACCGCGGCCCTTTCGTCGAGGGCAGGATCATCGACCTCAGCCGGGGCGCTGCCCGCAGATTGTCCATGCTGCGGGACGGGGTGGTGGAGGTGCGGATCGAGGTGAAGCGGTATCCGCGGAATTGAGGTGTCGGGTCCGTCGCTCCGCTCCTTGACCCGACCTACCTCGGCGGCAGGGAGGAGGGAGGGCGATCAGAAGATGCTGCCGGAGTCGCCCATGGACTCCTCCTCCTGCTCGTTGGTCATCAGGTCGGGCAGGTTGGGCAGCTCCAGTTCTCCGCACTGGGTGGTCGACGCCACCGACAGGTTGGCCTGGATGCACCAGTCGTACACCACGTTGCGATCCTCGGCCTTGGCCACCGTCAGCGTGCGCTCGAAGCGGTCCATGCACTGCTGGTGGTAGTCGGTGGCGTCCTCGGCGCCCGCCTTCTGCCAGGTGAGCACCTCCTGGGTGTTCGCCGTGTCGTCGTCCCCCAGGTCCTCGAGCTCGACCACGCAGCCGTTGACGTAGTCCGTCACGTTGTCGCAGAAGGTCTGGCAGGGCGTGTTGCAACCCGCTGCCCACAGTCCGATCGCTCCGATCACGGCCACGGTCATCCACCAGGTACGCATCATCGGTTCAGATCCTCCTTGCGCCGCATCGCCTCGGCCATCGCGGCCATGGTCTTGGGCAGTCCGAAGCCATGGATCCTGAGATCCTCGGTGAAGGTCGGCACGCCGTGGCACTCGAGGCGGCCGATCGGCCCCTCCCCGCTGCGGGCGACCACCCGGTATCGGTACAGGTCGTGCGTCTCGTACGTGACGTCCTTGGTCAGCTGCAGCACCTCGGTGATGTGGGTCACCTTGCGGCTGCCGTCGGGGAACCGCGCGATCTGCACGATCAGGTCGATCGAGGACGCGATCTGGGAGCGCAGGGCATGCAGCGGCAGCTCCACGTCGCTCATCAGGCACAGCGTCTCGAGACGGGCCAGGCAGTCGAACGGGTTGTTGGCGTGGGTGGTGCTCATGGAGCCCCGGTGGCCCGAGGTCATGGCCTGCACCAGGTCGAGGGCCTCCGGGCCGCGCACCTCACCGATCACGATGCGGTCGGGCCGCATGCGCAGCGATCCGCGCAGCAGGTCCCGCATCGTGACCTCGCCGCGACCGTAGCGGTCCTTGGGGCGGGTCTCCAGGGTGATCACGTGCGGCTGCTGCAGCTGTAGCTCGGAGCTGTCCTCCAGCACCAGGATGCGCTGGTCCTGCTGGATGGCCGCGGAGATCACGTTGAGCAGCGACGTCTTGCCCGAACCGGTACCGCCGCAGACGATGACGTTGCGCGAGCTCATCACGCAGGCGGTGAGGAACTGGGCGGCCTCGGTGTTCAGCGTGCCCAGCTGGATCAGGCGCTGCATGTGCATCACCTCGCGCTGGAACTTGCGGATCGCGAGGTAGATGCCCGTGCGCGCCACGGGGGGCATGATCACGGTGACGCGGGACCCATCGGGCAGGCGCGCGTCGAGCAGGGGTTCGTCCGGGGTGAGGGTCTTGCCCACGAACTGCGCGATGTTTCGCACGGACGCGTCCAGGGCGTCCTCGTCGTCGAAGCTCAGCTCGGTCTTGTACAGGCGCCCCTGCTTCTCCACGTAGATCTCGGACGCCCCGTTGACCAGGATGTCCGATATCTCGGCATCCGCCAGCAACGACGCGATGGGCGCGAGGTGCTCCCGCAGCGTCTGGCTGAAGATGTCCTCGAGGGTGACCTGTTGTGCCACGTTACAGCTCCTGGAGCCTCGCCTGGGCCTTGTCGTAGTACACGTAGCCCTCGCCCTGGGGGGCGATCGCCACCACGCGCTCGTACAGCCGCCGGGCCTCGTCCCGACCCCGCTGCGAGCCCTCCTTCTCGGCCACGTAGCCGTCGTTGTACATGTCCTTGGCCACGGACTCGAGCTCGTCGCGGCCGTCGCGGATGCCGTCGTGTCCGGACCACGCCTTGCGGCCCGCGCGCCACTCGAAGTTGGCCTTGGCGTACTTGCCCCGCTCGAAGGCGTCACGACCGCGCAGGTAGCGACACTCGGCGAGCGCGCGGCGCACCGCCGCCCGGCGGTCGCTCTTGCCGCCGGTGTCCATCCGGGTGACGTCCCGGTAGGAGGTCTCGAAGCGGTCCAGCGAGGTGTCGAGGTCGCCGGCGGCCATGGCCTTCTGGCCCGCGGAGTGGGCGCGCTCGATGCGGTCGATGCGGCCGAGGGTGTCCTGCAGTTCGAGCTTCTGGGCCGCGTCACTGGACGAGTCGATGGCCCGCTCCAGCATGCTGCGGGCACCGCTGACGTCGCCTCCGAGGTAGGTGTCGATCGCCTTGCCCGCGGTCTGGATGCTGCGCGGGGTGGCCGCCCGGGGTGTGCCGGTGTCCGCCGTCGCGCTCGGGTCCGTCTCCGCGGCCTCCACGCCGCGCTTCTTCATCGCCCGCTTGATCTTGCGGGCGTCATCGATCTCGAGGATCTCCCGCAGTTCGGCGAGTTCCTCGCTCTCGGGCTCGTACTCGGCTGCGCGGTCGAGCAGGGGGGCGACCTCGTCGATCTCGCCCGCGGCCATCAAGCCAGCGGCCTCGTCGCGTAGCTTCTGGGCCTCGACCACGGTGGCATCGGCGATCAGGGTCTTGGCGTCCTCGAGGTAGCGGGAGTTGGCCGGGACCTCCTTGTAGATCTCGTAGGCCCGCTGGAAGAAGCCGGAGTCCTGGGCGATCGTGTACTCCTTCATCAGGATGCCGATGCGGTCGACCCGGTCGGCGTTCTCCCCCTCCACGGCGATGCTCTCGAGGTACTTCCGCGCGTCCTCGTAGCGGGGGTCGCCCTGGGGGATCAGGGCCAGCCTGGCCTCGGCCGTGTCCCAGTCACCGGCCTTGTACGCCTCCATGGCCTCGTTGAACACGACCTCGGTGGTCGGCGGCGGTGGCTCCGACACGGCGCCCAGCAGCACCAGTGCGCCCTTGGCCAGCACGGCCAGGCCGACGAACATCACCAGCAGGACGATCACTGCGAGCTGCCACTTGCGGAACTTCAGCCCACCGATGTTGACCGCGCCGTCCTTGGGCGCCGCCTTGCGCGCGGTGCGCGTCTGGGGCGGGCCGAGCGTGTCCGGACCGCCGGGGCCCTGCACGGCTGGCAGCTCGCGCACCGTGGCCGTGGTGCGGCCCGGGCGCTGCAGACCGGGGACCGGGGCGCCGGGCGCGGTCTGGATCTCGGCCGGAGCCGAGCCCGGGCGGGCGCGGGGAGGAGGCAGGTCGCGGATCGCGGTGGCGTCCTCGGGCCGGTCCGGCCAGCGGAACACCATCAGCACCCCGCCCACCTGCAGGCGGGTGCCGTCGACCATGCGGGACTCGACCGAGTCCTGGCCGTCCACGCGGATGCCGTTGGTGGATCCCATGTCGCGGACCATGAAGCGCGAGCCCTCCTGGTCCACGCGACAGTGGGCCCGGGACACGAACGGGTCGTCCAGCACGAGGTGGTTGCGGGAACCCGCGCCGATGGTCACGCCCCGGTTGCCCACGGTGATCATGTGGCCCTTGCCGTCGCCGTCGATGATCTCGAGGTAGGCGCGGCCGCCGACCGGGGCGATGCCGCTGTCGGTCAGCGGGCGGTCGGGCCGCGCGGCCACCACCGGGGTCGGATCGCTCAGCTGTACTGCGCGCGGCGCGCCGGGCGGGGGTGGCGGTGCGCCCGCCGCGGCGCCTCCACCCAGGGGGTCCAGGTCGTCGTCCGCGTCAAGGGCGAGCTCCAGCTCCGGCAGCTCGTCGCTGTCGCTGTCGACCGCCGGGCTCGCGGTCAGCACCGCAGGGGTCGGCACGTCGTTGCCGCCTGCGTCGAACGGGGCCCCGATGGCGACGCCTCCCTCGTCCGTGACCGCGAAGATCAGCTCGTAGGGCCCGACCCGGACCCGGTCGCCGGTGGAGACCGCGATCTCGCCCTTGACCCGGATGCCGTTGATCAGGGTGCCGTTGGACGAGCCGAGGTCGTGCACGATGCACTCGCCCTGGCGGTCCAGGATCTTGAGGTGGAACTTGCTGACCTGGCGGTCGCCGAGCACGAGGTTGTTGCGGCTGTCCCTGCCGATGGTGAACTCGGCCCGATCGATCGGCCTGACGAAGGACCGACCGTCGGCCGTGGCAACCGTGATCTGCGCGCTCACCTTCGCCGGTCCTTCATCGCCTGTTCGATGGTCGCCAGCTCCCTGGCCGCGTCCTGGAAGCGCGGATCGCTCTCGTCGGCGATCAGCCGCATGATGTACTCGAGTTCCGCCTGCCCGCTGCGGTAGTCACCCGCCCGCTTGAGCTTCTGGTAGTGGAACAGCGCGTCGCGGTACTTCTGCTCCCGCAGATCCTCGGCCTCCTTGAGCTTGGCGTCGATCTCGGCCATCAGCGCCGGGGTCTTGGGCAGCAGCTTCAACAGGGCGTGGGCCTCGTTGAGCTTGCGGATCGCCATGGTCAGGTTCTCGTCCTGGAGGTGGTGCTCCTCGAGCTTCTTGCAGCCCACGTCATAGGTCTGCTTGGCGGCCGCGACCAGCTCGGCGTCGGTGCGCCCGCCGCGCTCGACCACCACCTCCTCGGACTCGGCCGACACCGCCCGCCGCGTGGTCGGCATCTCCTCGGCCGTGCCGAACAGGGTGTCCTTCCAGGCGAACAGCGCCCCCACGATCATCAGCAGCAGCAGGGCGGCCCGCACCGCGTTGTTCTGCAGCGGGCCCTTGGCCTCCTCCTCCTCCTCCTCGCCGTCGGGCGTGAAGCCCTGTTCCTGGATCGCCACCGAGAGCGCCTCGGGGTCGAGTTCGGCCGGCTCCTGCGGCTGCGCGGGCGCGCCCGTGGACAGGATCACCGCGCCAGGCTGGGTCGGCTTCTTGGGTCCCTTGGGCAGGATGCGTGTGTGCTCGTCGTCGGAGCGGCCGGGCCCCTTGCGCGCCACCACCTGGCCCATGGGCGCGCTGGGTGGCATGACGCGGGTCTTCTCCTCGGGGGGGCGCACCTTGCTGCGGGGCATGACCCGGGTGTGCTCCTCGTCCGGGCGGCCGAGGTCGAGCTCGAGCAGATCGTCGCCATCCTCGGCGTCCTCCCCGTCGTCCGTCACCAGCACCGCCTGTAGCGCGCCGTCCGAGTCGGGCACCTTGTCCTTGCGGTGACTGCCGAGGTGGTCGAGTGTCTGAGGCCCCTCGGCGCTCTTGCCGTCCTGCGGCGGATCGAAGCGGAGCTTGTGGTCGCATACCGCCAGGGTGTCGCCGGGACGCAGCTCCACGTTGGAGGCCTTCATGCCGTTGACGAACGTGGGGTTGCGGCTGTGGCCGACCACCAGGATGGCCCGCTCGCCCTGGCGGTGGATGGCGCAGTGCACCCGGGACACCGACGGGTCGTCGAAGCAGATCTCGCAGCCGGGATCGCGGCCGATGCGCACAACGGGCAGGCGGAACGTGACCAGCGCCCCATCGCCGCTGGCGTCCAGGATCTGCACCCGCACCGGTTGTGTCGCCCGCGCGTCGCTCACACCAGTTCTCCGTTCATGTACCGGATGATGATCGGCCCGAACATGGTCAGGAAAACCGCCACCAGGATCAACAGCAGTGGGAACAGGATCTTGATCGCGGACTCGGCCGCGATCTTCTCCGCCCGCTGGGTGCGTTTGAGCCGGTTGGCCTGGGCCTGCACCTGCAGGATGCGGGACAGGGGCGTGCCCATGGCCTCGGCCTGCACCACGGCCTGCACCACCGAGGTCAGGTACTCGGACTGGACCCGCTCCTTGAGGTTGAGCAGCGCCTCGCGACGGGTGACGCCGAGCTTGATCTCCTGCAGCACGTAGTGCAGCTCCTCGACCAGCGGCCCCGTCTGGCTCTCCTTGGTCACCACCGACTCCAGCGACGAGTTGAAGTCCAGGCCAGCGCCGAGGCTGAGGGAGAGCAGGTCGAGCACGAACGGCAGGTGGCGGTTGATCGCGGTCAGCCGCCGCACGATCAGGTCCTCGAGGTAGAGGAACGGCAGGTACGCGCTGACCATGCCCGGGATCATCGCGATCAGGGGACTGGCCTGGCTCAGCCCGACCGAGGTGAAGGCCATGCCGAAGGCCAGCCCTGCGATGCCGGCGCAGAAGCAGCAGGCGATGAACTCGTCCGGGGTGAGCCCGCCGGGGTGCCCCGCGCGGGCCAGCCGCACGCGCAGGTTCTCCCGCCAGCGGGGGATGTTCATGCCCTCGATGTAGTACGTCGGGATGAAGATCGCGACCCGCAGCAGCGCGTACGCCGGGCTCTCCTTGGCCAGCTTCTCCCGCTTGAACGCGACGAAACCCTTGCGTGGAGCCTGCTCGCTGTACTCCGGCCCCGGCGCCATCGCCTTGACGAACCAGTACACCGCCAGGAAGACGAAGATCGAGGTGAAGATCCCGAGGATCGACGTCATCAGATGTCCGCCGCCAGGATTCGCCGGATGAGGAACACACCGACCGCCTCGAACGACAGGATCAGGAAGATGATCACGTAGCCCTTGGGATCCGCGAACAGCTCGCCCATGTACTCGGGGTCGATCAGGTACACCGCAAAGGCGAACGCCATGGGCATGCCGCCGATGACCCAGCCCTGCAGCTTGCCCTGGGCGGTCATCGTCTTGATCTTCTCCTCCAGCCGGAAGATCTCGCGGATCGCCTCGGAGGTGTCCTCGAACACCTGCGGCACGTTGCCGCCGTGGACCCGCGTGATGAGGATGCCCGTCATCACCATGTCGAAGAACCGGCTACGGAGCCGATCCCCCATCTTGATCAGCGCCTCCTCCAGGGTCAGCCCCAGCTTGTGTTCCTTGAGCATCAGCCGGAATTCCTGGCTGATCGGAGGTTCCATCGAGTCCGAGACCACGCCCATCGCCTGGGTCAGCACCAGGCCGGCGCGCATGGAGTTGGCCATGGACTGCAGCGCGTCGATCAGCTGCACGTCGAACTTCTCCATACGCTTGTTGCGGGCGCGGCGCAACAGCGCCGCGGGGATGAAGTAGCAGGCGGCCGCGGTCACCGCGCCGCCGATCCAGCCGACGAAGTTGGACACGGCCAGGAAGATCAGCACCACGCCGGTCATGTGGAACCAGAACACCCGGCGGGGGGAGTACTCCACGTACAGGTCGTCGAGCTGCTGGCCGACCCAGGCCACGTAGCGGTCGTAGAACTCGTCGAGGCGGGCCGTGACCCAGGGACCGTTGATCAGCACCAGCAGGGTCATGAAGAACAGGAACCCGAGCACCACGGCGATCAGCAGCACGTTGGACAGCATCGCTACAGGTACTCCCCATCCGTGATGATCCCGAGGGAGACGAGCTCCGGGATGAAGGTGGGGAGGTAGCCGGTCGAGGTGACCTCGCCCATGACGGTGCCGGACGCGTCGAGGCCCTTGCGGCGGAAGCGGAAGATGTCCTCCACGATGAAGCGACCGCTGTCGTCCAGGCGCGGCACCTCGCTGACCTGCGTGATGCGGCGGCTGCCGTCGCTGAGGCGCTCCTGGTGCACGACCAGGTCGATGGCGGACACGATCTGGTGCCGGATCGCAGGCAGGGGCAGCTCCATGCCGCTCATCAGCACCATGGTCTCCAGCCTCGCCAGCATGTCCTCGGGCGAGTTGGCGTGGCCCGTGGTCAGCGAGCCGTCGTGGCCGGTGTTCATCGCCTGCAGCATGTCCAGCGCCTCGCCGCCGCGGCACTCGCCGACGATGATGCGGTCCGGCCGCATGCGCAGGGAGTTCTTCACCAGGTCGCGGATGGTGTACTCGCCGCGGCCCTCGATGTTGGCGGGCCGCGCCTCGAGGCTGACCACGTGCTCCTGGTCCAGGCGCAGCTCGGCCGAGTCCTCGATGGTGACGATCCGCTCCTTCTCGGGGATGAACGTGCTCAGCACGTTCAGCAAGGTGGTCTTGCCGCTGCCGGTGCCGCCGCTGACGAGGATGTTGCGCCGACCGCGCACGCTGCGTTGCAGGAACCGGGCGATCTGCTCGGTCATGGTGTTGAACCCGATGAGCTCCTTCATGGTCAGCGGGTTCTTGCGGAACTTGCGGATGGTGATGCACGGCCCGCGGATCGCCAGCGGCGGGATGATCGCGTTGACGCGGCTGCCGTCCTTGAGCCGGGCGTCGACCAGCGGGGACGACTCGTCGATGCGGCGTCCCAGCGGGGTGACGATGCGCTCGATGACCGCGCGGATGGCGTCGTCGCTGGTGAAGGTCTTGTCCGACAGCACGATCGCGCCCTTACGCTCGATGTAGATCAGGTCCTTGGTCACGACCATGATCTCGGTGATGTCGTCATCCTGCAGGAAGTCCTCGAGCGGGCCGAGCCCGAGAGCCTCGTCCAGCACCTCCTTGATCACCATCTCCCGGTCGAGGTGCGCGGGGAGCTGCACGTCGCCGGAGTGGATGATGTCGGCCAGCGCCTCGCGCGCCTGGCGGAACACCTCCTGGTCGCCGAGGGCGTCGATGTCGAAGCGCTTCAGGTCCAGGTGGTTGAGCAGGGTCTCGTGCAGCTGCCGCTTGGTCTGGATCACCGGGTCGTTGGCGCGGGCCTCGGCGATGGACGGGCCGCCCACGCGCTCGGACTCGCTGACCAGGTCGACCTGGATGCGCACGTCTCCCAGCACGATGTCATCACCAGCGCGCAGCATCACGTAGCTGTCGATGGGGTGGCCGTTGACCCAGGTGCCGTTGACGCTGGCGTCGATCAGCGACGCCTCCTCGTCGTTGAAGAAAACGCGCGCGTGCTGGCGCGAGACCGCGGCCGACGCCAGCACGATCTCGTTGGCGTCCGGGTCACGGCCGATGCGCACCGGCGACGCGTCGTACACCCGCGACTGCTCTTGACCGTCGGGTCCTGGGAAGCGAATCCTCAGCATGACCGCGTCGTTGCCTCTTGTTCTCCGTTCAGGGCCAGAGCCTCATCTCGCGGTAGCGCTCGATGTTGCGGTCGATCAGGTCCTGGTTCTCCGGGCCATCCGGCTCGATCAGGTAGGGCGTGATGAAGATCACGCCGTCGGTGTCGCCATTGCGGAAGTTCCGCGTGCTGAAGAAGGCCCCCAGGATCGGGATCTCCTGCAGCCACGGCAGCCCGGCCAGCTCCCGCTGGCTCTTGTGCCGCACCACGCCGGCCAGGGCCAGGCTCTGGCCCTCCTTCAGCAGCACCGTGGTCTCCTGGCCCTTCTTGTCCAGCTGGAAGGTCCCCTGGTCGAAGGCGACCACGTCGGAGATCTCGTAGGAGACCTCCATCTCCACGTTGTCCCGCCGGTCCACCCGCGGGGTCACGTCCAGCACCACGCCATACTCCTTCTCCACGAGGTTGACCGTGGACACGGTCTGCACCGGGATCAGGATCACGCCGCCGTAGTGGTAGTGGCAGGCCGCGCCGTTGACCACCGTGGCCTCGTGGCTCTCCCAGACCTTGGTGAAGGCCTGGGTGGCGTCGAAGTTGATCATGTTGTCCAGCTGCACGGTCGGGCCGTTGCGCACCACGTCCATCCAGTCGAAGACCATGGCCGCGAGGTTGCCCGACAGGTTCATGCCGTACTCGCGGGCCTTCTCGCGGTCGACCTCGACGAAGTCGAAGGCGATGCGGAACATCGGCTTGAGCTCGACGATCTTGGGGTCGACCCGCACCAGCGACTGCACCAGCTCGAACTGCTCGACGATATCCTCGATGCGGCGGCGGTCGTCCTCGGTGTAGACCTCGCCGGTGATCAGCACCATGCCCACGGCCACGTCGACGTTGATGCCCTCCACGTCGATCAGCAGGTCCTCCACGAGGTCCTTGAGCTCCTCGAGGCTGTCCTCGCTGTACACCGTCACCTTGAAGATGGTGTCGCCCACGGTGACCGTGGAGTACCCGGCGTTGATCGCCTTGAGCACGATGTTGCTGCCACGGCTGAGCACCTGCACCACCTTCTCGTTGCCCGGGATGACGGTGGTGTGCTCGGCTACGGTGATGACGTGGGTGTCCCCCACCTTCATGCTCAGCTTCTCCTCGGTGCGGGCGACGGCGGTCAGGGCCGTCGGTAGCAGCCACACCAGGGCGAGCGCAACGAGGAAGGGAGCGATTACGGCTCGTCTGTGCGTGTTCACGTTGACCTCAGCGGATGATGGTGACCATGTCGTTGCGCTTCTTCTGGATCACGTTGCGCTTCTCCTCGCCGAAGATGTCCTTGAAGTTCTTCGGCGGCAGCGCCACCTCGGTGGTGATGTCGTTCTCGTTGCGCAGGGACAGCGAGAGCTTGCCCTTGTCGATGGCGAAGGTCAGCAGCTCCGCCTCCTCCGGCGTGACCAGCACGGTGACCGTCTGGTAGCCGCGGCTCGATCCGTCCTTCTCGACGGCGCGGGCGTCGCTGCCGAGCTGCGCGCCGACCGCCAGGACCGTGACGTTCTGCAACAACGTCAGCGTGATCCACGACTTGTCCTCGGGCTTCATGAACGTGCCGAGCACGTCCACGTGGTTGTTCGGCTGCAGCAGCCCCCCCAGCGAGCTGACCCGGTCCACGGGCATGGCGAGCGCGCGCCAGCCCTCCTTGACCACCTGGTTGAGCTCCACGTCGGTCCGCGGGTCCGCGAAGTCGGTCCACAGCAGGGCCTGGCCCGCGCGGATCAGGTGGCTGGTCCGCTGGTTGGTGATGCTCTCCCACTCGCGCAGGTACACCGACTGGGGGTGCACATAGGCCTCTGGCACGTCGACCTGCATCAGCATGTCGTGGGTGATCGGCTTGTCCTCGGGGATGTCGTACTTGGCCGCGACCAGCGCGACCTTCTCCCCGGCCACGCCGTACTTGGCGGCCAGCTGCCGGGTGTAGATGTACAGCAGCAGCACGGCCATGATCGCCAGGAAGAACGATACGAACAGGATCTTCCGGCGGTTGGACGGCACGCCCTTGTTGTCGGCCACGGGACCTCCGAATGCAGGGGCCGGCCCAGCGGGCCCGGTCGTGGAGCCCCGAGGGTGCCCCTAGGGGTTCAGGGAGCCGGGCGGCCCGGTAACCAGCACCGAGGCGACGGTGGTCAGGGAGTCGGGATCCTCGCGGACGGTCACGTGGCACTGCTGGCGGCCACGGGTGAACAGCCGGGAGGGTCCGCGCGCCCCTGCGACGGCGCCGAACCCGGTGTCTTCCGCCCAATCGTACTTCGGGAGGTGGGTAGAATAGAAGTCCAACGCCTCGTGTTCGCTCGTTCTGGAGCGGTAGGAGGCCATGTAGAAGGTCATCTCGGGCCGATCCTGCACGAACGACATCAGCCGCACGTCGTCGGTCATCCGGGGCACGTCGGGCGGATCCGTACCGGGCGCGTCCCGCGTGCCGTCCGTGGCCACGGCGCGCACGTCGAAGCCATCGGACGGCCAGGCGGTCATCACCGTAGTGTCCAGCGCGCCCGGCGGCCGCAGCGCATACACGAACTTGGCGTCCCCCACGTCCGACAGCTTGCCGCTCTCCTGGAACGCCAGCAGCCGGCTCTCCATCTCCTCGGCGAAGCCCGGCTCTGCCGGGTCCGGCAGCACGAACGCGCCGAAGATGCCCCACTCGTTGGTCTGCATGCGCGTGACGCCAGAATCGATCATGGGCTGGATCTCGTACAGGTACGTCTCGTACTCCTCGGCCTTCTTGCCCTTCAGCGGCACCTCCTCCACCGGAGGCAGGGTCATGTGGGACGAGTAGAGATCCTCGTAGTAGTCCAGCACCTGGCTGACCGATCGCCAGTCCTGCTCCACGCTGTAGAAGATGTGGTTCCCGTTGAGCTCGGCGACCTGCACGTTGCCCGGGTCGACCTGCAGCTCCCACACCGATGGCACGCCCGCGAACCCCTCGCCCATCAGCTGGTAGATGGAGGCCTCGGCCATGGGTGCCAGCGGCGAGTGGCGGTGTCCGAACCAGAACACGGCCGCGCCGAACGCGACGATCGCGGCGATGCGCCCCGCCCTGACGAGGACCCGTCGACCCCGGGAGGGACGCTCAGAGGAGTCCGGTGATCTCATCGTATGCCCAGGCGTCCAGGTAGGCCTCGAAGCCGAAGATCAGGACGTCGCCCTCCACCTCGTCGTAGTCCCAGTTCCCGGTCAGCACCTGGTACTCCCGGTCCAGGGTGTAGCTGGACAGGAACGGCAGCGACGAGGTGCCCATCGGCTGGCTCACGGAGGCCATGTAGTGGCTGTCCACGTCCGCGATGCCGCTGGCGACCATGGTCGCGATCTGGCCGAAGTTGAACAGGCTCATCGGGTTCGGCAGCCCGCCCGGGTCCGGCATGCTGGTGAAGATGCCCGGGTTGAACATGTCCTGGCTGAGGTACTGCAGCGACCCGTTGACGAAGCTGCCGGAGAAGCTCGCCCCCTGCAGCGAGTAGACCGTGGTGGCCTGCCCCACGGCCGCGCCGAGGTCGTGGGTCTCGGAGTGGCGGCCCGCCTTCCAGCAGATGTACCGCGACGCGATCTGCACCTGCTGCTCCTTGTAGAAGGCCTTGCCGAAGTAGATCACGCCGAGGAACAGCAGCAGGAAGATCGGCAGCGTGACCGCGAACTCGACGATCGCCTGGCCACGCTCCTCGGAGGCGCGGTACCTGCGTAGTCGGGGCATCACGGCGTCTCCAGGGTCAGGGTGCAGGTGGCGTTGATGTTGGTGTAGTTGCCCGGCGCGGCCTCCATGATGCCGAACTCGGACGGCAGGTTGTCGTAGTAGTCGATGATCTGCGCGGCCACCGGGATGTTGAGGTGGAAGCAGTGGGACACCATCACGGTGATGTCCCCGTGCTCCGGGAAGGTGACCGTGTCGCCCGGGCTGCCGATGGTGGTGGTGGCCCCGCCCGGGGCCTGCTGGACGAAGGAGACGTTGGTCAGCGCATAGGCGTAGGCGTAGCGGTCCGCGTAGTCCAGGGCCGGCGACGCCCCCGGGATGACCGCCAGCAGGCTGTGGATCGTGTTCATCACGTCGTTGACCACCGGACCGATGACCGGCAGCCCGGCGAGCACGTTGCTGGCGCGCCGGGAGATCGGCACGACCGCGATGGCCGCGGAGTTCTTGATGTTGCTGTACTTGTCGCTGCCCGTGCTCATCGTGATGGTGTGGGCCGCGTCCTCGCCGGGCACGTCCTGGGGGATCCACACGATGGCGCTGCGCGCGGCGGCGTAGGCCGCGTAGAGGGTGACGCCCTTGGCGTTGTACATCAGCCCCATCTGGGCCACGCCCATCGAGGCCATCATCAGCGCCCAGAACACGATGACGAACTCGGTGATCGCCTGCCCCGCCTGGGCCCGTGGCAGCGCCTTCATGGCCCGCAGGGGCGACCGGGGTCGACCGACCAGCAGGATCATCCGCCACAGCAGCAGCACGACGATCCCGACGCCGATCGAGATCCCGATGGCCAGCCCGGTGGGGGCGCCGGTGAAGCTGACGTCCGCGGCGACCCCCGGCGCCAGCTCCGTGCGGCCGGTCAGCCCCGCCACAGGGGACGGTGCGAGCAGCTGGATACCCGCGAAACAGCAGGCGCTGACCACACCGAACGTGATCAGGACCTTCTGCACCTTTGGCCAGTGTTCACCCATGTTTCCCGCGATCATCTTAGTCGGGAACAGGGGCCCACGGGGAGCAAAGCTCCGGCCGCCACGTGGGGTTCTCCAAGAAGTTCATTATGAAGGGATCGAGGGTTCGTCGACCTCGCCGCCGAGCTCGACGAGGCCCAGCTGCACACAGAGGAACAGCAGGCCCGAGGCCGTGTGCCGCCCCTCGTCCCACCAGCTCCCGAGCACGTCGAGCACGGCCCCGGCCGGCGGCAGGGCCGCGGCGAACCGCTGCTCGTCGGGCAGCAGGGGCAGGGAGTCGCGCTCGGACCAGGCCGGCTCGACCCGCCGGACCACCCAGGAACGGTGCTCGTTCCACAGGCTCTCGAGGCGCTCGGCGGGCATGGCGTTGCGCACCACGTAGGCGATCCCCTCGGCGAGCCCCACGCCGGACACCGTCCCCGCCGTCGGACGCCGGGTGGCCGGCGCCACCAGCGCGTCGCACATCGACCAGGTAAAGGGTGTGGCCAGCAGGCGTCGCACCATGCGCTGCCGGATCCGATCCACCTGGCCCGCTGTCAGGCGACGCTGCAGCATCAACTGGCGCAGCACCTCCTCATCCCGATCCGGCACGTCGGCGGGCACGTCGGGCAGGGCCCCCCCGGCCACGAGCTGCTCCTCGACCACGAGCCGCTCGGCGAGCCCCTCGGCGCCGGCCACGGCGCCGCCCAGGACCCGTGCGTTCCCCAGCTCGAACACGGCCGCCTCGAACCCGTGGAACAGGGCCACGCGGACCGGGACCCGGCCCGTGGCCAGCTCCAGCAGCGTGGGGCCCAGATCCACCAGCGGCACGGTCAGCCGCCGGCCACGTCGCGCGCCCCCGAACGCGCCGCTCACCGGCCTCCACTGGCGTCCGGAGTAGGCCACCAGCGCCGTGGCGTCGCGGGTCGCGGCCAGCGCCCGCTCCATGTCCAGCAGCGGCAGCGGCCCCAGGGCGCGGCCGTCGGCGAACAGGTGGGCTCCGCCCGAGACCTGAGAGGTCACAGCGTCGGGTTCGGCCGGCTGATCGTCGTCGTCCAGCACCCCGTCCCGCAGCTCCAGGGAGTCCTGCCGCGGGGGGGCCGTCCAGGACGGGGGCGGGGCCTCGTCGTCGCTGCTCGCCGCCTCCAGCTCACCGGTGAACGACAGCACCTCGTCCCCCCCGGGCGCCGGCTCGTCGGACGCGGTGGGCGCGGGCTCGACGCCGGCCTGCGGCTCGGGGTCCAGATCACCGGTGAACGACAGGCCGTCTCCGCCGTCGAACACGGCCTCGAGGTCGTCGGCATACGACAGGTCGGCGGCGGAGGCCGCGCCCGTGGGGTCCACGTCGCCGGTGAACGACAGCACGCGGTCCTCCGCGTCGAGGGGCTCGGCCACCTCGGACGAGCGATCCTGACGGGGAGCGATCGGGGGCAACGTGACGTCCAGCACGCCGCCGCCGATGGAGTCGATCGCGTCCCGGATACCGGGCAGCGTGTTGCCAGCGTGCAGGCGCGAAGGTGGCCGGGCCGGTGCGTCGTCCATGGGCAGGGGCGGACTCGACGCCGGGGTCGACGCCGGGCCAGGGGCGGGAGCGTGCCCCGCGAACAGGGCCTTCACCCATCGCCTCGCCCGGGCCGGCGGATCGGCCTCGCCGCTACGCGCCAGGAAACCCACCAGCTCCTCGACGAGCACGTCCGGGGAGGCCAGACGGCGCTCCGGCTCGAGGGCCAGGGCCGCCCCCAGGATCCCCCCGAGCTCGCTGCGGGCGTCCAGCAGGCCGCCGACCTCCAGCAGGCGATAGAGCACCGCGCCGAATCCGAAGACGTCTCCCCGCGAGCTGACGGGTTCCCCCCGCCTGGTCTCCGGCGGGACGTAGCGGAGGCGCTCGCCGGACCAGGCGGCCGGGTCGCCCCCCCGCGATGGCCGGAGCGTGACTCGACCGTCTCGATGCAGCCGGATGGCCTCGGGCCACACGTCACCGTGCACCTCCCGGCACCAGGCGCCGTCTTCCATGCCACCGTCGAGGTCGATCTCCAGATCCCGCAGGGCGTCGGCCACCAGCTGGACGGCCACGATCTCGGGGATGGCCGCGCCCTGGTCGACGACGAGGTCGACGGCCTGGGCGAGATCGAGGGTGGTCGGGTTCACGTCGCTCATGGGGTTCAGAACTCGAAGTGGATCAGCTGCCAGCTCTCCAGGGTGGTCCAGATCGCACCCACGGCCACGGGCATGCCGAAGCCGAAGGTCTCGCTGTTGGAGGGTTCCAGCTTGCGGGTCTCCATGGGCAGCACCCGCGACAGCACGACCCACGCCGCGTTGCGCACGCTTCGCCACAGCACACCCTTCCACAGCATCAGCGACACGGCGAACACGCCGCCCACCAGGATGATGTGGAACAGGCCGGACACGGCCAACGGGTAGCCCATGATCGCGCCCACCGCGCCCATCAGCTTGACGTCCCCGCCGGCGATGCCGCGGGCCAGGAACACCAGGAAGAACGGGCTGAAGGTGATGCCGACCCCGGCCAGGTGCGTCAGCAGCTCGGCCGGTCCCCCGGAGATCAGCGCCAGCACCAGTCCGAGCAGGGCCGCGGGGTAGGTCACCACGTTGTAGATCTTGCCGTAGAGGAGGTCACTGATCGCGCAGATGGCGACCACGCCGTAGAGCAGCACGGTCTCGGCAACCTCGTAGGTCATGAACCCGGCGCCGCCTCCTGCGCGGTCGAACGGTGAACTGCATGGAGAACCGGGCTCGAAGCCCGCGGTCCCCACCCCCCCTTGTGCTATGCTCGTCTTCGAGTCACTGGCAGGCAAGGTACCACACGTGCGCAAGAACCCCCGCCCCCGCCTCCCCCGCCTGACGGACGAGTCCGGCCAGGCGATGACCGAGTACATCCTGGTCGTCGGGATCGCCATCGTGGGGCTGATCCTGGTGCTGCAAGCGCTGACCCTGTCGGTCCTCGAGTACTACGAGATGCAGGCCATCTGGATCTCGCTTCCGATCATGTGATCCCCGGGGCACGCCGCCGGGACGACGAACGAACGAGGAGTAACGACATGAACGCACTGACAAGGCTGCACCGCGACGAGGCGGGACAGGGGATGACCGAGTACATCCTGATCGTGGTCTTCGTGGCCATCGCGGTGCTGATCGTGCTGGGCATCTTCAAGGACAACATCAAGCAGCTGTTCCGCGGCACCAACGCCGAGCTGCAGAACGTCCAGGTCTCGCCCACGCCCTAGGCGCACGAGCGCACGCACGCCCCGGGCCCGCGGCCGCCCAAAACGCGCCGCGCGCGAGGGGATCCACGTCCAAGAGCCCATCTTGCGCTACAATGACCGCGGACCGGACGTTGACGTGTGCCCCGACACCCCGCGCGACACCGCCGGTGCGTGAGACGTGAACTCAGGCCAGCCCGGAAAGCAGATCTCGACCGGCGGATACCTCGGCAGCGGGTCGGAGACCCTCGCCGACACGGTCTTCCAGTCCGACGACTTCCTGTCCAAGCGCTACGACCTGGTCCGCCGGATCGGCCGCGGCGGCATGTCCGCGGTCTACCTGGCCCACGACCGCCAGCTCGATCGCCAGGTGGCGGTCAAGGTGATGCTGCCGTTCGACGACGAGGAGGCGGAGACCTTCACCATCCGGTTCGTCAACGAGGCCCGCATCCTGGCCCGGTTGAACCACCCCAACATCGTACACGTGTACGACTTCGCGGCCACCGAGTCCGGTCTGCGCATCATCATGGAGTACGTGGAGGGGCGCACGCTGTACCAGCGCGTGGCCGACGACGGCGCCATGGACGAGGTCGAGGTCGCGGCCATCGCCTGCGAGGTGCTCGACGCGCTGGACGTGATCCACACCGAGGACGTGATCCACCGGGACATCAAGCCCGGCAACGTGATGCTCGACGGTCGCGGCAGGGTCAAGGTGATGGACTTCGGCATCGCCATGACCGACGCGCAGGACGAGGACCGCACCACCGAGAGCTCGGTGGTCGGCACCATGAAGTTCATGGCGCCGGAGCAGGCGAACGCCGAGACCGTCTCCCCACGCACGGACCTGTTCAGCGTGGGCGCGACCATGGCCTTCTGCCTGCTGGGCAACCTCCCCAGCGTGCTGCGGCCACAGGACCTGCCCCCGCGGCTGCGCAGCGTGCTCGTGCGGGCCATGGCTGCCGACCCGGCCCAACGGTTCGCGTCTGCCCTGGAGATGCAACAGGCCATCGAGCACGCCATCCGCAGCCAGCCGCCAGTCCAGCGCAAGCCGAAGAAGCGGCGGTCTCCGCTACTGATCATGGCCGCGCTGGGGGTGTGCGTGGGCCTGTTCCTGGCCGCGCTGCTGCTCGTGGCGGACCTGGTGCTGGAGCGCGCGCTGGACCGCCCGCCCCCGCCCGTCACCCCTCCGGCCGAAGTGCTCGGGGAGGACGATGTCGGCATCGTGATCGAGGACGAGGCGGTGATCGAGGACGCGGTCGAGGACGCCGCCGGGACAGGCGAGATCCCGTCTCCCGGCGACCCCGTCGAGCCGGCCGTCGACCCGGCGGAGGCCGCCGCGGCCCCGGACCCGATGGCTCCCATCGAGGAGGCCCCCACGGCGCCCCCGGTGATCGCCCCGCCCGCGGACGCCAGCGCGCAGCTCGTGGAGCAGGTCGTGGCCGGCCCGCCGAGCATCAAGCACCTGGCCCTGGATTTCGTGGACGACGGCGACCCGGCCCGCTTCGAGGTGCGGGTGGTCGGCGACCTCACCTACGAGGTGTTCGTCAACTACCGCAGCCTGGACGGCGGCAGCTGGCGCAACGTGGAGCTGCGCTACCGCGGCAACGAGCTGTACACCGGCACCCTGCGGCTGGGCGGTGCCTACGCCGACGGATTCGTCTACTACGTCAGCGTGCTGGAGCAGGGCGGACAGTCACGGGTGTTCTCCCGCGGCTCCACCGACTCACCCTACCGGGTCCTGGTCCGCTGACGGCGGCCGGGTCTTCATCACCTCGGTCCTGACCGAACCACCGGCACCATCGCCGGGCGGCTGCGTGCGGCCCAGGGGGGAGATGTCGACCGGGGCCGTGCGGCGGCCGGCACGGAAGTCCTCCCACGCCCCCTTGGCGTCGGCCGGGGTCCAGCGTCTCGCGTGCTCGCAGCCCAGCAGGGCGGCCCGTAGATCGGCCATGGTGGGGTAGCGCTGCTGGGCATCCCGCCGCAGGCAGCGGAGGATGATGCGCTCCAGATCCGCGGGCACGACCACGGCCGGGTTCCGTTCCGAGGGCGGACTGGGATCGCTGTTGAGCTTGCGCTCGTACAGCTGAGCGAGGAAGCGCTGGTTGAACGGCGGCGTGCCGGTGAGCATGTAGTACATCACGCTGCCCAGCGCGTACACGTCGGTCCGCGCGTCCGGTTCGGCCCCCTCCTCCCCCTTGCCCCGGATCTGCTCCGGCGCCATGTGCGCTGGCGTGCCCATCACGGCGCCCTCGATGGTGGTGGTCGTCCTGGACCGATCTCCCCCTGCGTCGAACCCGGTGATCGCCTCGGGGGTCTCGTCCGTCTCGACGTCGTCGAGGTTCGTGCTGCCCCCCAGCACCTTGACGAGGCCGAAGTCGAGGATCTTGACGAAGTCCGGATCCTCCTCCCTCTGCACCACCATCAGGTTGGCGGGCTTGATGTCCCGGTGCACGAGCCCGGCACGGTGGGCCTCCTGCATGCCCGCGCAGACCTGGCTCGCCAGGTGGATCACGCGCGCCGCAGGCACCGGCCCCCCATGCTCGACGAGCCGCTGTACGTCCACACCCTCCAGATGCTCCATGACGTAGTACAGCCCGCCGGACTCCGACTGGCCGTAGTCGTAGATGCTGATCACGTGGCTCGATTCGAGCTGGCTGGTGTGGAGCGCCTCGAGCTCGAAGCGAACCTTCGCATCGGCGTCTTCCACCCGCTCGGCCGGGATCACCTTCACCGCGCAGGGCCGGTCGAGCGCGGTGTCCCGCGCCCGGTAGACGGTACCGACACCGCCCTGGCCGAGCTTGCCCAGGAAGTGGTAGCGGTTGAGCTGCTGGTGCTTCACCGCGCGGTACAGGAGCCGCTCGAACGACACCGCGCCGATCAGGCCGATGGCGAGGAATCCGCCGAGGCCGGACATGGCGGCCACGACGCGGGCGCCGCTGTCGTCCTGGAACACCGCGAGCCCATCGCCCGTGCACAGGGCCAGCCCCACCGGCAGCGCCGCCATCATGCCCCCGCAGATGCCGGCAGCGCTCTTCCAGCCCCCCGGGACCAGCACGCAGCGAGCCATCATGATCTGGCCGAGGCCCACGTAGTAGTCGGGGACGATGTGCCACATCCGCGCGATGATCCAGGTGCACAGCAGCCCGATCAGGAAGAAGGTGCTGACGTCGAACCACTGCAGGTTCATGCGGATCTGCCTGAAGTAGAGCAGGGCACAGAGGATCCCGAACCACGTGGCCGCCGCCACCCGTCCGGCGGCGAAGGAGAGGATCTCCCACGACTCCAGCCGGCCGCCGGCCATCGAGATGTCCAGTGGGATGTACAGCAACAGGATGATCGCACCGATCCAGCAGGCGTAGATCATGCGGACCCGCAGCATCTCCTCCTTCTCGCGCAGGACGCGCTGGTCGACGTCGATCTCGAAGTCGTCCTGCGAGAGCAGATCCATGCGGGGCTCGTCCGTGCTCATGCTCGTCCGATGGTAGCGCGTGCGACCGCGCGAGGCACCCCCGGTCAGGGGGCCTTGCGACCGTGGCCGAGGAACACGGGGATGTACAGCCAGCCGCCAGCCGCCTCTCCCAGGGCTTGCAGCTGCTCCATCAGCGCGGCGTCCCCGTCCTCCCAGCAGCCGGCGCGGCGCAGCAGCTGGCCCTTGAAGCCGAAGGCGATGGCCACCAGGTCCGGGATCGGGATCGCGTGCGACGACAGGGGCACCACCTCGGTGCGCGCCCCGTCGAATCCGGCCGCGGACAGCAGGTCGACGAGCTTGCGGCCGACCTTGCGGTCGCCGCCGAGCAGCCGCTGCGCGCCGGCCACCCGCGCCTGGAACCCGGCCAGGGCCGGCGGCTCCGGGTGCACGACCACGCCACCGTCGTCCACATCGACCATGGCCATGATCCCGCCGGGGCGCAGCACCCGGTGCACCTCGGCCAGCGACGCCGCCGGGTCGGGCAGGTGCTGGAACAGGAAGCGGGCGTAGACCGCGTCCACGCTGGCGTCGCCAAGGGGGATCGCCGCGGCCGTTCCCTCCACGAAGGAGCAGCGCCCGTCCTGCCCGAGCTGCTCGGCGCGCGAGCGGGCCCGGCGCCGCAGCGCCGCGTCGGGTTCGACGCCGGTGACGGTCGCCGCGGGGAAGGTCCGCGCCAGCAGGCTCGAGGTCACGCCCGGTCCGGCGCCCAGGTCGACGATGCGCATGCCGTCGGTGAAGCCCAGCCGGCGGAACCACACGGCTTCGAGCTGGCGGGCCACCGCCGCCTGCTTCTCCAGGCGCTCCAGCTCCTCGACCGAATCCTCCAGGGTGGAGATCGAGTACGACCCGGTCTGCGGCACGCTGTCGGACAGCCCCGCGACCGCCGGCTGTGGTGCGACCGCGATGCGTTCCGGGTTGCCGCGGCCCAGGCCAGCGAGGCGGTGGTTCATCGCGTCGAGGCGCCAGGACAGCACGGCGTTGAGGTTGGCGCGTACGCGGGCGGCCAGGTCGGGTTGCCTGCGCTCCAGCTTGTCCACCAGGTCGTGGGGCAGCAGGAGCAGTTCGCAGTCCTCCAGCGCCACCAGCGAGGCCGACCGCCGCCCCTGGAGGAAGCCCGCCATCTCCCCGCAGATCTCGCCCGGGACCAGCACGGTCAGGAAGAACGGCTCGGCCGCGCCATCCACGGTCACGCCGAGCTTGCCCGACAGCAGCAGGGCCATGCCCCTTTCGTGCTCGCCGCGCTGGAACAGGCGGTCGCCCGCGGCCAGCCGCAGGGTGGGCAGCTCGCCGAGGATCTCCTCCACCCGCTCCTGTTCCACGCCGTCGAACACCGACGGTGCGCGGTAGGCGGGGGCCGAGTGGGCGAACGCGGCCCAGAATTCGCGGAGCTGCCGGGGAGATACCGCGGGATTGCGGAACTCCGGGTAGCGGGGCCGCAGCAGCCGCGCACTCGTGCCGCCGTCGTCGAGGTCCACGGGCACCGCGTGCGCGAACGGGCTGCCCACGGACAGCAGGTAGTCCCGGTCGCTGACGATCCACACGAGGGGCATGCGCAGGCCCGCACCCTCGAAGGGGCGGTAGGGCGCGGCGTAGGGACGGTAGCCGAGCTGGTAGTACGGACGCACGAGCGCCAGCTCGCTGATGCAGGTGTCGACCGTTGCGCCGCGTTTCAGCCCGTCCTGCACCATGGCCATCACCAGCTGCGAGGCGATGGTCAGGCCGCGGTACGCGGGATCGACCATGAACGCGCTGGAGTGGGTCAGCCGATCCATGCCCAACGCGTCGATCATCGGCCCCAGCGAGAGCCGCTCGACGAGCGCGCCGTCGAAGGGGTGCTCGCACCCGAACCGGGTCCGCACGGTGCCTACGATGCTACCGCTGGCCTCGTCCACGGCCGCCAGCACGCGCGAGGTGTCGTCCAGCGCATCGGTGACCATCCGCCGCTGGTGGTCGGCCGATGGTAGCGGCTTGCGCAACTCGTCCACGTAGACGCGGTAGCGGAAGCGGAAGACCTCCTCCAACTCGGCGCGCGCGGTGACCTCCTGGACCCTGATGAACAAGGGCGCTCCTCCGGATGCGGTTGTGGGCGAAGTATACTGCGTGGGCCGGTCCTGGCGCTGGAGGGAGCACCATGCGAGCCAAGAACGTCGCCGCCCACACGTTGCTCGTCCTGACGCTGCTGCTGGGGGGATGCCCCGGGGTTGGCGGGCAGGACGACGACGACAGCGCAGGCGGACCCGGGGACGACGACACCACCCCGACGGACGACGACGACACCACCCCGACGGACGACGACGACACCACCCCGGC
>CAZXHG010000048.1:0-44592 GCA_964639985.1 uncultured Rickettsiales bacterium | reverse complement strand
GTGGCGGATTCAGGAGTGATTCCAGAGGGTTTCATGGAACCGGTGCGAGTGGGAGTCTCCCTGGCACGCGTTGTAGCCGTCGCCGTCCACGTCCTCGTCCACGTCCTCGTCCACGAGCTGATCGCAGTCGTTGTCGAGCTGGTCGCACAGCTCGGGTGCGCCGGGGTACACGGTCGCGTCGGCGTCGTCGCAGTCGCCCGCGCACAGCAGGACGCCGTCCCCATCCCCGTCCACCTCGTCCGCCCCCAGCGATCCGTCGCAGTCGTCGTCCACGCCGTTGCAGACCTCGGCCGCGCCCGGATGCACGGCCCCGTCTCCATCGTCGCAGTCGCCATCGCAGGAGGCATACCCGTCCGCGTCGGCATCGAACCCCTCGTCCACGTCGCCGTCGCAATCGTCGTCCACGCCGTCGCAGTCCTCCACGGCCCCGGGGTTCACGGTGGCGTCGGCGTCGTCGCAGTCACCGTCGCAGGACGTGAAGCCGTCGCCGTCGACATCGAATCCCTGGTCCACGGTCCCGTCGCAGTCGTCGTCCACGCCGTTGCACACCTCGGCCGCACCCGGGTTGACGGCCGCGTCGGTGTCGTCGCAGTCGCCGCCGCAGGTGGCCCAGCCGTCACCATCGGCGTCGAAGTCCTCGTCCACGTCGCCATCGCAGTCGTTGTCGATCCCGTCGCAGTCCTCGAGCGCAGCCGGGTTGATGTCCGCGTCCGTGTCGTCGCAATCGCCCTCGCCGCAGTCGATGTCACCGTACCCGTCGCCATCTGCGTCCGCGCACAGCGCCAGCGTCGTCTCCACGTAGAAGTTGGAGGCCACCGTGTGGCGTTCGGCGAAGAACAGGTCCAGGTCGTAGGTCAGGCCCGCGGTGAGGCCTAGCGTGTCCACGTCGATGGAGCCGCTGGTCGCGCCGTGGATCCCACCCAGGTCCACGACCAGCTGCCCGTCGATGAACACCCACAGGTCGTCGTCGCCGGTGAACGAGAAGTACTCGCCTCCCGCGTAGCTGAACTCCGTGTGCAGCTCGTACGTGAAGTGGTAGTTGTGCGAGTTCCCCTCGTTGCCCAGCAGGGCACCGTCGATGGGGAAGAACGAGCCGTTGGAGTAGCTGTAGGTGCCCCCTGGCTTGGCCAGGCCGTTGTCCAGGGTGATGGCGTAGCTGTCCGACAGGTTGACGCCGGCCACGTCGTGATACCACTCGTAGAACGACGAGGACGAGTCGATGCACGTGGCGCCGTTGGGTCCGTAGACCGGTGTGTCGTCCCCTCCCAGGGTCGCGTCCACGAGGTCGGTGACGTGCCCACAGACCGAGCGCTCGAAGTCCACGTGGGACGAGCTGAAGTCGCGGACCGTGCCGGTCAGCGTGATGGTGTCGGCGATGGCGCCGGTGGGCGCGATCAGGGCACAGGTCAGGACCAGGCAGGTCATGGCGCGTGTCATCGGGTTCCCTCCTCCCGTGTCGTCTCCCGGAATCATACCGGAACGGCCCCCCCCGCTCCTCGGGTACCATGCTCCGCATGAGTTCGATCGGAATCGCCTACGAGATCGCCATGCGCTGCCCCCACTGCAGCAACGGGCTGCCCCTCAACGCGCTGGTCGACCGCGTCGTCTGCGGCCGGTGCGCGGGAACGGTGGAGCTCGAAGCCGACGACTGGCTGAGCCTGCTGGAGGACGGCCTGGACGAGGGGCCGTCCCGGGAGACCGGCTCCGGTGGGAGCGCGACCATCTTCTCCAGTCACCAGTACGACGTGCTGTGGGCGCGGTTCGATCCGTACTTCTGGGAGTCCAAGCAGGACATCGATCCCGCGGTGCTGCCCGCGGCGGCCGAGCGCGGCTACCTGGAGGACCCCAGCGGCGGCCTGCCCGTGTCGGTACGGCGCCTGCCCGCGGAATACGCCGACACATTCCCCGGGGTGATCTACCTGATCAGCGAGGACTTCGGGCAGCTGCCGGCCGGCGTGGCACCGGCGGACATCCCCCTGGAGGACGCGCCCGAGCCTCAGGCCTTCCTGTGCCCCCACTGCGGCAGCGCGCTGCGCGTGGAGGGGGACAACCGCACCGTGCAGTGCCAGTACTGCGACGGCAGCTCCCTGCTGCCGGACGAGATCTGGTTCCGCCTGCACCCGGTGTCGACCAAGAAGCGGTGGTTCCTGGTGCTGGACGAGGGCCAGCGGCCGCTGGGCTGGGAGGACGACGTGCTGGACGCGGTGTCCGACGGGCACCAGCGCACGTTCGTCGCCGTGGAGTCCGGCAGCGACGTGGACGTGGTCTGCGTCGGGCCGGATCGGTGCGTGCGCTGGCGGCGCCCCAGGCTGCTCAAGGAGCCGCCCGATCGGTCTCACCTGCGGCTCGCGCTCACTGGCGACGGCTGGCTGATGGTGTTCCACCCCTCCCGCAAGGCCGTGCGGTTCCTGTCGCGCGAGGACGGTACGACCGTGGACCAGCTCGGCGGCAAGAAGGGGCGTCACCCGGCGGAGGGGACGTTCTCGGCCAGGGGCTGCCGCTCGATGGCCCCGGACCTGCGGGACGGCTCCCTGTGGGCCTGGGCCCCGTCGGCCACCCCGGACGACGACGGCGACGAGACCTGGGAGCTCGTGCACTTCGACGGCGAGGGTGCGCGCCTGCCCACGTGGTCGGCGCGTACGGTCGAAACGGACCCGCTGGAGCCGCCCCCCAAGGAGGGGTTCTTCGCGCGCCTGGGCAAGCTGTTCGGCGCGGGCGCCGATGCGGTCCAGCAATCGCTGGGCGATGCCCGCACCCCCTGGTTCGATGCCCTGCGGGACCGGCCGGAGCGGTGCCGCGAGGAGAACGTGCAGGTGGGCGTGGCCGGCGATGGCAGCGTGCTGCTGTGGCACGACAAGTACCTGGCCCGCTACACCGCGGACGGGGACCGGTGCTACCTCGTCGAGCTGGACTGCTATCGCATCCATGGATGCGTGCATGGCCTCCCGGACGGCGCAGCCCTGGCCCTGTGCGAGCGCAGAGATGACAGCGGGACGTACGTCGCGCAGATCCCGCCCTCTGGGGGGCAGCCGACCCACCTGCGGGAGCACGTGCGCGCCGGCGGGCCGGTGGGTGAAGAGGACCAGGCCCTGGCCGTGGCACCCGACGGCACGGTGCAGGTGTTCGGCTACGACACGGCGTGGCGGATCATCGCGCCGGACGGCTCGCTGGTCTTCTGCAGCAAGACCTCGGCCGAGTGCGAGGAGGAGGTCGCGGAGGAGGACGGGGACTCCGACGACGACGACGACTGGGACGACGAGTGATGCCTTCCTTCCAGATCGAGGTGCATTGATGTCCATCGAGGAGATCCGATTCATCGTGGAGAACGCCGTGTCGTGCATGCTGGCCACCACCGAGGATGGCCAGCCGCGCGTGCGACCGATGTCGTTCTCCCTGACCGCGGCCGGCCGGCTGCTGTCGTCCACCCGGGACACCAGCGGCAAGATGCGCGAGTTCGCGGCCGACGACCGGGTGGAGCTGTGCTTGGTGGACGCGGACAAGAACCACGTGCGCATCGAGGGCACGATCGACGTGTCGGGCGGCGAGGCGGACAAGCAGCAGCTGCTGGAGGCCCACCCGCCGGCGAGGCGCCACTTCGGTACGCCGGATCACCCGAACCTGGTGCACGTGGAGGTCATCCCGACCGACGTCCGCTGGAAGCCGCCCGGATTCTGCGAGTACACGGTGGTCTGAGCTCAGGGCGCGAACGCGTACAGGTCGTCGACGAGTTGCGTGCTTCCGAGCAGGCGCGGCGGCTCCCAGGCCACCTCCCACACGACGTCGCCGTCCGGGGTGATCTCCTTGACGCGCGCGCCGGAGCCCATGTTGTGCAGGGTGTTGCCGCTTGTCAGCCGATGGGCCTCGCCCGCGGACTCCATCTCGACGCCCTGACCTTCGCCGAAGCTCCACACCTGGCGCAGCACGCCGCTGGCCTCGTCGAGCTCGTACTCGCGCACCACCCCCTCCTGGTCGTCGTCCGCGCGGTGGGTGGACAGCAGCAGGGTCCTGTCGGGGGTGTAGCTGGGGCCGTGCTGGGTCCAGAACGCCGACTCGGGCGGGTCGAACGCCCACGCGCCGGGCAGGTGGCCCCACACGTGCAGCACGTCGCCGGTGGCCCGGTCGATCTCGAACACCGTGTCCAGGGAGTAGAAAGAGAACAAGAACGAGTCCCGTTGCTCGTCGTAGTGCAGCCCGTTGTGGGTGCAGTCCACCTCCTCACCGATGCTGGTGAGGTAGTCCGAGCACGACCACAGCACCTCCTCGGTGCCGTCGTCGGTGACCCGTCGGAGCTGGTCGTCGATGCCCATGGTCGCGCCCCACACGATGGAGCCGTCCGGCAATTCCACGAACGCGTGCTGCAGGTGGGGTGTGGGGTAGGAGGTGACGACCGTGCCGTCGATCCTCGTGCGGTGGACCACGCCCTCCGGGCCCAGCAGCAGCTCCGACCAGAACGTGGACTCGTCCCACAGGATGTCGCGGCCGTCGCGGGAGATCTGCGTGAAGATCGTCCAGCGCTCGTCCGGGGTGGCCGCGGCCCAGACGTAGCGGCCCTGGCGGTCGAGGATGAACCGCCAGTAGGTGCCCGGGTCCCAGTCCCCCTCGTCGGCGTTGATGCTGCCGATCAGCCATCGGCCGCCGGGCTCCCACCGGGTGTCGTCGGCCTGCACCAGGGCGACCTCGGGCAGCCCACCCGGCTGCAGGCCGGTCGCGGCCTCGTGCTCGGTGGTGGCCAGCGGCCCGGCGCCGAGGTCGTTGACCACGCGGAACGTGACCTCGTGGTTGTAGGGCACCCCCAGCAGCAGGGCCTCGGACGGCCCGGCGGGCGCCGTGCGCGCGGGCGTGGCCAGCCACTCCCCCTCGTCCACGCTGTACTCCACGTACGCCGTGGCCTCGACCTCCTGCTGCCACTCGACCACGACCAGGGTGTGGATCGTGTCGTGCAGCCGCCAGTCCACGTCGGCGACCTGGGGTTCGTCGTGGGTCGTGGGGCCGTTGGCCGTGGGGCAGCCCGGCAGGAGGGCGAACGCCCACAGCGTGAGCCACAGCGTGGGGCAGGTCGGGGGGAACGCCCCCGGGATCGGTGGAATGCTCATGGGTGGCGCGTATTCTCCCATGTCCGGGCGATGGTGGCAGACCTCGGGAGTGAAACGAAGCGTCGGCGTTCGTGGTCTCCAGGGTGGAGGAGTGCTGCATGGCATCCTCGGCTGGACCCACGCCGGGCAGCCCCTGGTCACCCCCGGGGACGACTCCACGGTCCAGGTGCACGTCCATGGCGAGGACTGGAACCTGGCGGCGTGTGGGTACGAGGCGGTGTGGTAGGGCGGGAGCGGGGCGTCGGGACTCAGTGCACGTCGGTCGGGGTGCCGGCCGCGGTCAGTCGCAGCATCACCGCGTCGTCCTGGCCGTCACCGTCGGTGTCCACGTCCGGGCGGCACAGGGCGACCAGCAGGTCCGCGATCTCCTCGTCGAAGTAGCTGGCGAGCCGCATGATGGAGGTGGAGGTGACCAGGGCCTCGACCTCCAGGTCGCCGATGGCGTCCGAGTCGGGCGCCCAGGTGCCGGTGATGGTGACCTCGTCGAGGCGGACGTAGCGCCACTGGCCGTCGATGGAGACCGGCAGGTAGGCGTGGTCGGCCTGGCCGTCGAAGCCGCGGGCGTCGGTCTGCACGTCCATGGCCACCGGGTAGCCGACCTCGGCCTTGACCGCGTAGTCCGCGATGGCGCCGTCCGGCAGCTCCTGGCCGGGGCCCATGAACCACTGCTCGCTGCCGTCTGCCTGGGCCCAGGTGGCCATCAGGAAGGCGCCGCCGTCCGCCAGCTGGCGGGTCAGCACCGTGGCGGCCGTGCTGTCGCTGCCGAGCTGCTCCACGACCATGGACTCGCCGATCTCGTAGCCGTTGCCGGTGGGGACCTCGGTGGTGAACGTGGAGGCGGAGAGGGCGTTGCCGGACTCGGCGGTGAAGGTGTAGCGGGTGGCCGGCTGCAGCGGCTGCTCCGGGGTGCACTCGATCCACAGGGTGTCGTCCTCGTCGCGGACGCAGCTCAGCGGCGCGGCCTGACCCTGCTCGTCCGTCAGCGTGGCCGTCACGGTCGCGTCCTCGTCCAGGCCCCAGCCGGTGTCGATGCGCAGCACGCCGTCGGTGGGCACGGCCGCGGCGCCGTCGGCCGGGAACAGTGCGACCAGCGCCTGCTCGTCGTAGGGCGACGGGTCGAGGGTGCAGCCGGCCCAGGTGGCGGCCAGCGCGACCAGCAGGATGGCGGTGGGGCGGGAGCTGATGAACGCGTGGATCGAATGGCCCATGATTGCCTCCGGAAGGGACGGCTTCCGCATCGTCTTGGAATCTCGGTGGGTGGTTGCCGTCGTCGTCATGCCTGGAGGAAGGTGCAGCCCCCGTGCCAACCCGGATCCGGGGAGTTCGGCGGGGTGTCACAGGCCCCTGGGACACCGCCGAAATCGGTGGATATTCGATGGACTGCGCCTCGGTAGAGGATCGGCTCGGGTGTGGGGAGGCGAGGAGCGCTGGCACGCCGGGGGTGACGGTGTCCCCGGGGACAGCGCAGGGACTGTCCCCGGGGACGTCACAGCGCTATCCTGTCGCTCCGAGAGGTCTTTTCCGATGTCGCGCCGAGACTCCTTCGACCGAACCCAGACCGGCTCCATCGTGATGGAGGACCTGCGCATGTTCCGGCAGGAGCGGACGCGCCTCCACGTGGTCCACCCGCCCGAACTCGCCCTGTGCATGGACCTGCCGCGCGAGCGGCTCGTGCTGGGGCGCCGGCCCGACGAGGAGCCGTCGCTGGCGCTCGCCCACCGAACGGTCTCGCGGGCCCACGCGGCCATCGAGTGGAGCGCCACGGCGGACGGCCACGTGATGTGGGATCTGGGCAGCCACAACGGCTCGTGGACCGGCCGGGAGCGCCTCGAGGGCCGGCCCGCGCAGCTCGTGGACGGCGCTGTCCTGCGGTTCGGTGACGTGCTGGCCGTGTACGAGAAGCGCCGGAACGACGCGATCGACGTGACCGACCGGGTCTCCCCCGACGAGATCCCGGGCGCGTCCGCGAGCGCGGTCACCCTGCGCACCCAGGTCGCCCTGGCCGCCCCGGACCCCTCGCCCGCGCTGGTGCTGGGCGAGACCGGCACGGGCAAGGAGCGCATCTCGGCCGAGATCCACCGCCTGAGCGGGCGCGAGGGCCGCTTCTGCGCGGTGAACTGCGCGGCGCTCAGCCCCACGCTGGTCGAGAGCCAGCTGTTCGGTCACGTCAAGGGCGCCTTCACCGGCGCCACCGCCGCGCAGCAGGGCCTGTTCCGCTCGGCTGACGGCGGCACGCTGTTCCTCGACGAGGTGGGCGAGCTGCCCCTGGAGCTGCAGGCCAAGCTGCTGCGCGTGCTGCAGGAGGGTGAGGTGATGCCCCTGGGCAGCAGCCGCTCGTACTCCGTGGACGTGCGCGTCATCGCCGCGACCAACGCGGACCTGGCGGCGCGGGTGGAGGACGGCACGTTCCGACGCGACCTGTACGCGCGCCTGGCCATGTGGGTGGTGGACGTGCCCGCGTTGCGGGACCGGCGCGCGGACCTGATGTCGTGGATGGACCGGCTGTTCGCGGTGTGGGTCGCCCAGCGGGAGTTGCCCGCCCACCTGCAGCTGCAGTGGTCGGCGTCCGCGGCCCACGCGGTGATGACCGCGGACTGGCCGGAGAACCTGCGCGGGCTCGAGCGGCTGGTGCACGGCGTGGCCCTGCACGGCCGCACGGGCGCGGCGATCGGCGTGGAACAGCTGCCGGCGTGGTTCGTGGAGGCGCTGGCCGAACCCGAGCCCACCACACCGGCACCCTCGGTCAAGGTGCCCGCAGCGAAGCCGCCCGCACCCACGGCCGACGAGTTGCGTGCGTTCTTCGACGAACACGGCTGGAGCGTGCGTGCCGCGGCCCGTCACTACCAGCGGGATCGAAGGCAGATCTACCGCTGGATCAAGCGGTTCGGGCTCAAGGAGGAAGGGGACCCGTGATACCCTGCTCGGGCCTGGAGAAGCCATGCCCGCACGCATCCTGCTCGTCCTCCTGATCGCCTGTCTGCTGCCGCGCCCGGCCTGGGCCGACGGTGCCCGCTACCTGATCGTCACACCCGACCAGTGGGCCGACGAGGTCCAGCCGCTGGCCGAGTGGAAGACCCGCAAGGGCATGCTCGCGCGGGTGGTCACCACCAGCGAGACCGGGTACTCGGCCCTGGAGATCCACAACTACATCACCGACGCGGTCGCCCAGTGGGATCCGGAGCCGGAGTACGTGCTGGTGATCGGCGACAGCAGCAACCTGCCCATCGAGTACTTCAACGACGGCTGGGGCGGGTACTCGGACACCTACTACGGCAACGTGGACGCGGACACCTTCATCGAGCTCCACCCGGGGCGGTTCCCGGCGCGGACCTCGGACGAGGTGACCACCATGGTGGACAAGACGCTGCAGTACGAGCGGTACCCCACGCCCTCGGACGACCCGTTCTACCGCGGCGCGCTGCTCGTGCTGAGCGAGGACTGGGACGACGACGACTGGCTGCACTACTACGGGGACGCCAACTGGGAGTCCGGGTTGCTCACCGCCGCGGGCTACGACGAGGTGAACCTGCTGACCCGCGGCACCACCCCCAACAGCACCAGCACGGCCATCAGCCACCTGGAGGCGGGCACGTCGTTCGCCGCCTACCACGGCGTACCCACCGGGTCGGACGTGGGCTGGAACGGGTTCGATTTCGACGCCGACGACCTGGACAACGGCCCCATGCTGCCCATCGTGCCGGTCTACACCTGCCAGACCCTGCTCGGATGGAGCGAAGGAGGCGAGAAGTGGGTGCGCGCCGGCGACCCGGGCGCCCCGCGCGGCGCCGTGGCCTACGTGGGCCAGAGCATCAGCTGCAGCTACTGCGCCCACTGGCGTTCGGCCATGCGGCGAGGGTTCTGGGGGCTGATCCTCGAGGACACGGCCGACCACGAGATCGTGACCATGGGCGCCGCGGTCGAGGCGGGCCGCATGGGCTACTACGACGAGTTCCACGCCACGGACCAGTACGTGGGCTCGGTGCTGTACGGCGATCCCGAGCTCAACATCTGGACCGGGCCGCCGCAGGACGTGGCCATCAGCTACCCGACGCTGGTATCGCGCGGTGCGCTGGAGATCACGATCGCGGCCTCGCTCGAGGGGTGCGCGCGTCAGGGCATACGCGTGTGCCTGTCCGGCGACGGGGGCGCGTACGCCTACGGGCTCACGGACGAGGAGGGCTCGGTGACCCTGTCACTGGACACCGCGGACGAGGAGCGGCTGTACCTCACGGCCACCGGCCGCAACATGCGGCCCGTGGAGGTGGAGCTCGAGGTCGCCGCCGACGAGGCCCAGACCACGGACGACGACGACACCGCGGACGACGACGACGACACCGACGACGACGACACCGGCGACGACGACACCGGCGACGACGACACCGGCGACTCCACCTACGACCCGGAGGATGGCCTGTCCATCGCGGGGGGGCAGTGCGCCTGCCGCGTGGAGCGTGCACGGGGCAACGCCAGCGCGCTGGCCCTGGCCGTGCTCGCCGGCCTGGTCTGGCGCAGACGCGGCTGAGCCGGCCCCTCAGGGGGCGGGGCGGCGGAAGATCAGGAAGGCCTGGCCCTCGATCAGGTCGATCGAGCGCTCGAACTCGAAGCCCACCGACTCCCATGACGTGATCAGGACCGCGTCCATCGGCCCGAACATCGCCGGAATGTCCTTGCAGCCCAGGTCGGTGCAGTCCAGGACCAGGTCGTCGTCCAGCAGGACCCAGGGGAGCGAGAGCAGCGGCAGCCGGCTGCCCTGGGAGCGGTTCTCGATGACCGCGAGCCGTCCCCCGGGGCGGACGGCCTCGTACACGCTGGTCAGCATGCGGCGGTTGTCCTCGGCGAGGTTCACGAAGCGGCCCAGGCCCACCCCCGCGAGGAATGCCACGTCCAGGCTCTGCGCGGGCAGTCCCAGGTCCTCGAAGGTGTTGAGGTGGCCCTGCACGACGCCGTGGGGGTCGTGCCGCGGGTCGCTCATGCGCTCTTCCAGGTAGGCCACCAGGGCGGGGTTGATCTCCGTGGCGATCACCCGGCCCGTCGGTCCCACCGCGCGGGCCAGATGTGGGGTGAAGTACCCGGTCCCCGCGCCGACGTCGGCCACCACCATGTCCCCGTCGAGGCCCAGCTCCGCCACCACGCGATCCGGGTGGAAGACCTCGTCCCGGGCCGGATCGGGTTCGGCCTGCTTGACGTCGGTGCGGG
This sequence comes from uncultured Rickettsiales bacterium, assembly GCA_964639985.1. Lineage (GTDB taxonomy): Bacteria > Myxococcota_A > UBA796 > UBA9615 > CAYRNR01 > CAZXHG01. The sequence continues at coordinate 34,303 of CAZXHG010000048.1, read as the reverse complement.
CGATCAGCACCTCGTACTCGGCGCGGTTGTTGGCCTGGGCGTGCTGTTCCATGTCGACCTGGAGGGCGCGGGGATCGAACAGCGCGGCGCCGATCTCGATCGGCTCGTACGACCTCACCTCGGTGGTGGCGTAGTGCACGTCGTCGATCCAGGTCTCCAGCCGCGACGCCATCGTTGGCGAATCCCCGATCTCGCGCCAGTCGGACCAGCGCAGGGAGACCTCGCGGGTTCCGTCCTCGGTGATCCCGATGCCGTCGATGCGCGCCGGCAGCAACGTGGCCCGGTCGAGCCAGAGGCGCTGGCACAGGTCGAATGCATCGGTCGACTGGAAGGTGCGGGTGTTTCGGTCGGGCAGACCCGGCACGACCGGCGCGTGGTCGGTCACCGGCCTCAGGCGAGGTCGAAACGGCGTCGCCTTGACCCGCCAGGCCAGCGCGGTCGGATCCGCGCCCTCGAGCCAGCGGTTGGCCTTCAACGCTGTCAGCGCCTGTTGCTCGCCGTCGTCCACCCGGGCGCCAGCGATACGCAGCCCGGAACGCGGCAACCACTCGACGATGTGCCCACGCTCCAGCGGCCCCTCGAACAGGTACACAGGCCCCTCGGGGGAGTCCTTGACATCGAATGCGAAGACGAAACAGCTGCGTCCGTCCACCTCGGCCATGGGCTCCTGTCGGATCCCGTCCAGCGCAACGGCGCCGTGGTCGAACCACCTGTCGAACCGCACGTGCTGGGGCGTGCCCTTGTGGGCGGCGATCTGCAGGTTGTGGCCGACGAGGAACCAGCGCCGCACATCGCTTCCAGTGAACAGTTCGGCGAACTCCCAGACCACGGCCCGGCCCTCGGTGGTGCGCGTCGACCAGGCACGCAGCAGGCGCTGGCCCCGGTACTGCAGGAGTTCGCTGTCGTAGGTGCCCCCGCTGGAGTCGGAGTGCACGCGCTCCGTGGTCGCCCGCAACAGCCGTCCGTCGAGCCACGCCTCGCGGGCGGTGGCCGCCTCGCGGGCCGCGTCGGCGATCGCCTCGACGGAGGCATCGAGGGGCAGCAGCTCGGCATCCGTCGGCTCCGTGACGGCTGCCACTGGCGTGGATCCGTCCGGAGCTGCCTGCCCACCGTGGCTGCACGCGCCCGCGCCGAGCGCGGCGATGGTGATCGTGATGCTGGTCGCGAGGCCGAGTCGCTGGAGTGGTGCGGACATGGATCTCCCCGAGCCTCCCCATATGTACGGCCTGGGCGCTCGAAGCGCCAGCATGTCCGGCATGGAGCCCGCATCCAGGCATTCGAGCCGTGCAGCGCGCGAACCTCGACGCGGCGATCCGCTAGGATGACGGCATCATGCCCTCGACCCGACCCGACCCGACCCGACCCGACCCACGCCGCGCCGGCTCGGTCCGCGTCGAGGCCCGGGCGCAGGCCATCCGGCATCAGGTGCGATCCCTGTGCGGGGCCAGGGAGGTACAGACCTGATGGACGTCGTGGTCATCGGAGCCGGGATCAGCGGGCTGGCATTCGCCTGGAAGGCGGCGTCCTCCGGCCGACAGGTGCTCGTGCTGGAACAGCGGGGCCGGGTGGGCGGTTGCCTGCACTCCCGCCGCAGCGCCGGCGGCTTCTGGTTCGAGATGGGGGCGCACACGGTCTACAACTCCTACGGCGGGCTGATCGACATCGTCGAGGGCGTGGGCCTGGTACCCCAGATGGTGCAACGCGGCGTGGCGCGCAAGCACTTCGGCCTGCTGCGGGACGGCGAGGTCTCGTGGCTGACGCCGCCCAGGATCCTGCTGCAGCTCAGCTGGATCGAGGCCGCGCTGCACTTCCCGTTCGGGTACTTCCGCAACAAGGCGGGCCAGACCGTGGAGTCGTACTACTCGGGCCTGATTGGCCCGCGCAACTTCAGCGGTGTGCTGTCGCCGTTCTTCGCGGCCGTGCCGTCCCAGAGCGCGGACGCCTTCCCTGTGGAGGGAGCAGGATCGCTGTTCAAGAAGCGCGCGCGCAGGGAGGACCACCCCCGCAGCTTCGGCCTCGATGGCGGGCTGCAGTCCGTGTGTGACGCGGTCGCGGCCATGGACGGCGTGGAGGTCGAGACCGGCGTGGACGTGCAGACGGTTGCACGCCACGGAGACGGCGTGCGCGTGACCACCGCGGACGGCCGAGAGATCGACGCCCCGCTGGCCGCACTCGCCGTGCCCCCGGACGTGGCCGGTCGCCTCGTGGCCGATGACCTGCCCGCGCTGGCTGCCGCGGTCGCCCGGTTCGACACCGTGGTGGTCGAGAGCCTGGGCGTGGTCCTGCCCCGGGAGCGGTGCTGGATGCCGGACTGCGCGTTCGTGGTGCCGGTGGACGACGTGTTCTTCTCCGCGGTCACCCGCGATCCGTTCCCGCACGAGGAGCTGCGCGCGTTCGCCTTCCACTTCCGCCCGGGGATAGCCCGCGAGGCCAAGCTGGCGCGCATGGCCGAGGTGCTGCGGGTTCCGGTGGAGGAGCTGGGCGAGCCGGTGGAGCAGATCCTCACCCTGCCGGTGCCGGCGCTGGGGCAGGCCGAGGTGGTCGAAGCGATCGACGAGGTCATCACCGGCACGCCACTGGCGGTCACGGGCAACTACTTCGAGGGGCTCGCCATCGAGGACTGCATCCTGCGGTCGTTCTCCGAATGGGAGCGTGCGCAGGGGTAGCCGCCCCGCTCGGCGAGGCGTACGGGGTACACTGTGCCCATGCCGCTGCGCCTGCTCGTGCTCGTCCTGTTCGCCCTGACCCTCACCGAGGGCCCCGCGTCCGCAGAATCCGCCGAACCGTGTGACGGCGACAACACCCTGGGCATCGAGCCCGAGATGCTGTGCGCCATCCAGGACGGGTTCACGATGATCTACGCCCGGGAGTACTCCGAGGCGCTCAAGCACTTCCGCGCGGTGAGCGAGCGCCACCCGTGGTCCCCGGTCGGGCCGATCTGCCGCGCCATCGTCTACCAGGTGATGATGTTCGAGGACTGGGACGAGTCCTACGACGACACCTACGCCCACGAGATCGGCGTGGCGCGGGAGCGCATGGATCGGCTGGCCACCGATACGGTGGCGTGGAACCACTTCCAGGCCGCGATCATCGCCACCTTCGAGGCCCTGGACCGGCTGCACGACAACGACCACCTCGCGGCCGTGAACCTCGGCTGGGAGGCCATCGAGGCGATGCGCAAGGCCAGCCGCGCCGCCCCGACGTTCGCGGATCCCGACCTCTTCCTGGGGATCTTCAACTACTACCTGTCGGCCATCACCCGCCGCTACCGGGGGCTGCCGTCGTTCACCGACCGGCGCGACGAGGGCTTCGCCCAGATGGAGCGCGCCCGCGACGAGGGGTTGCTGACCCCCATCGCCTCCCGCTTCGCCCTGGCCTACTGCTACCTGGACCACGACGCCTATGACGAGGCCATGGTCGAGTGCCGGGTGATGCTGTCGATGTACCCCGACAACGTGCTGGCCAACTCCCTGCAGGCCCGGGTGCAGACCGAGGCCGGTGACCTGGAGGACGCCCTGGCCACGTTGGCCACCATCGAGCGGGTGGACCCGGGCAACAAACGCCTGCCGTTCTACCTGGGCGAGGCGTACCGGGTCGCGGGCGAGGACCACGCCACGGCCCGGCAGCACTACCTGGCCTACCTCGAGCTGTCCGGCATCCCCCTGCGCTACCGGGTGATCACCCTGGAGACCCTGGCGGAGATGGCCGCGGACGACGGCGACCTCGACGGGGCCATCGGCCACCTCGAAGCCGCGCTGGCGGAGAATCCCCGGGCGGGGGACGCCAAGAAGGCGCTGAAGCGGTTGCGCAAGGAGCGCGCGGCCGCACGGTAGACCCTGTCGACCACCCCGCCGGTCATTGCCCAGGACATCGAACCCACTCGACCCATGGCATGGATGTAGGGGTGGAGGTCTGTCCCTGGCAGGCGCTCCACGGGAGGGACCATGGGTCGTTTCCTGGGTGGTTCGGTGCTGGTGTGGTTGCTGGTCGTCACCCCCGCGGCGAGGGCCGCGGTCGAGCCCGAAGTGCGCGTCGAGCACGTGCCTCCGGAGGCCACCTGGATCGCGGGTCACGGGGATCCCGACGCGACACACCATGTCACGGCGGTGCCCCGCGCCTTCGCTGACCTGTACCCTGGCGTCTGGGTCCAGCGGCTGTCCGGGCCCAGTGGCCGGTTCCGTCACATCCGCGGCCATGGCATCGAGGTGGATCCCGCCGCGGACCACGACGAGGCCGCGGCCCTGGCCGTGGCCGAGGCCTTCTGGCGCGAGAACGCCTACCTGCTACCCGACGGGGTCGAGGTCGAGGACCTCGAGCCGTGGTCCAACGTGTCCAGCCGTGGCGTTCGCTACGTCAGCCACCAGCAACGGATCGACGGCGTGCCCGTGTGGCGGGCCAGCGTGTTCGTGGCCATCCGCGACGGACGCTTGTTCTGGCTGGGGGTGCGCTGCTTCGCGCCGGACCCGGTCGCGGCCGAGCCGGCGTTGCCTCCAGGCGCGGCCGACAAGGCCGCGCTGGACGAGCTGCAGGCCTGGGGGATCGAGGCCGACCCCGAGTCCACGGAGCTCGCCTTCGTGCCGCTGACCTACCCGGACCGCATCGACCTGCACCTCGCATGGGTCGTGGGCCTGCACGCCCCTGCCGAGGGGCGCTGGACCGCGTTCGTGGACTCGGCCGACGGTGCCCTGCTCGCGCTGCGGGACGACCGGCAGTTCATGACCGGCACCACACGGATCCGCCACCACGACCGCAACCCCGGCGGTGCGGACGTGGAGAGCGCCGCGCCGTACCTGGCGATCACCACCGGCGATGGTTCGGGCTACACGGACGGCGACGGCGAGTTCACCTCGTCCGGCTCCTCCACCAGCCTCTCCGCCGAGATCCGTGGCCGCTACGCCAACGTGGACAACCTCGCCGGCGGCGACCTGACCTGGAGCGCGGGCACGATCTCGGACGGGGGCTCGGCCACCTGGTCGGCCAGCGGCGAGTACGCCGAGGCCCAGCTGCACGCCTACCTGTTCGCGACGGACGCCCGCGACTACGCGAAGTCCTTCGTGCACGACGTGGGGTGGCTGGACCAGTCGCTGAAGGTCTACGCCAACTACTGGAGCAGCTGCAACGCCTGGTGGGACGGCGACATCACCTTCCTGCAGGGCGGGTCGGGTTGCAACAACACGGCCCTGGTGGCCGACATCGTGTACCACGAGTTCGGCCACGGCTTTCACTACGAGAGCATCATCTGGGGGGTGGGCGACTTCTACTCGTCCACCACCGAGGGCTTCGCCGACTCCATGTCCAGCCTGCAGACCGGGGACAGCCGCATCGGGCCGTACTTCTACTCCAGCGGCAGCGCCCTGCGGGACGTGGAGCCCGACCAGGTCTACCCCCAGGACACCATCGGTGAGTCCCACCACGACGGCCTGATCGTGGGCGGCGCGGTGTGGGACCTGCGCACCGAGTTGATCGCGGAGTGCGGCCAGGGCATGGGCGAGGACGTGGCCGGCGAGATCTACACGGGCATGGTGAAGGTCGCCACCGACATCCCGTCCACCTACGACGCGGCGCTGGCCGCGGACGACGACAACGGCAACCTCGCCGACGGAACCCCCCACGTGTGCGCCATCGAGCGCGCCTTCGACAACCACGGGCTGGCGTCGGGCACGGGATTCGCGGCCCTGTCCCTGCAGCACGAGCCGGTCACCCGGGTGGCCACGCCCATGGTGCCGGTCCCGATCGAGGTGCAGGTCACCGTGCCCGACTGCTCCATCGCCGACCTCGGCGAGGTGCGGCTGGTGTACTCCACGGACGGGGGTGTCACCTGGAATGCCCGCGTGATGCACCCGGCCGGCGACGGGCTGTACACCGACGACCTGCCGCCCGTACCGGACCGCACGCAGGTCCGCTACCGGATCGAGGCCGAGGACGGGGGCAACGGCGTGGTGTACACCCTGCCGGCGAATCCCGCCGACCCGGCCTGGTACACGTACGTGGGTGGGCTGTCCGAGATCGTGTGCGACGACTTCGAGACCGACACGGGCGAGTGGACCCACGCGCTGCTGGTGGGGGAGGCCGTCGAGGGAGCGGACGACTGGATGCGTGGCGAGCCCGCGGGCGGCGGCGGGGATCCGGTGGGCGCCCACAGCGGCACGTTCGCCTGGGGCAACGACCTGGCCCTGGAGTCGGACTGGGACGGCCTGTACCAGAACGAGCGGCGCAACGTGCTGTACGGCCCCACCTGGGACCTGACCGGCTACGAGGGGGTGCGCCTGCACTTCCGCCGCTGGCTGGGGGTGGAGGACGGCATCTACGACCGCGCCCGCGTGTACGTCGGCGACACCGAGGTATGGGCCAACGCGCCGGCCGACGGCGAGGTGCACCACGAGGACCACGAGTGGATCCTGGTCGACCTCGACCTCAGCGCGTGGGCAGGCCAGTCCGCGGTCCAGGTGCGCTGGGAGATCGAGTCGGACCAGCACCTGCAGTTCGGCGGCTGGACCATCGACGACGTGTGCCTGTACGAGATGGTCACCCCGGAACAGGACGACGGCGGGGGCGAGGAGTTCGGTCCGGACGGGTCGGGCGACGGTGATGGAGAGTCCCCGCCGATCGAGGCGGGCGGGTGCACGTGCGGGCACGACGCTGGCGCCGGAGGCCTCGTCGTCCTGGTGCTGCCGTTGCTGTGGCTCGTGCGGTGCCGGGGATCTCGGAACAGCTCGAGGTAGATCACCAGGACAAGGTCTCGTGGTCGAGCTGCCCGAGCGGGCGCCTTTGTGGGATCATCCCCGCAGCAGGGTCGAGCTGTCCCACGTGGTCGGCCCTGGAGCGAAGGAGGGGTGATGAGCGGGGATCTCACCTGCCAGGGGTGCGGCGGCGAGTTGGAGTGGTCACCTGCGGCGCGCGAGGCGGTGTGCTCGCACTGCGGGACCACGGCCGGTCTGGAGCGCCCGGAAGCGACGGTCGTCCAGCGCCGGCCGGTGACCGAGCGCGCGCTGCGGTCGGGGCGGGCCTACGGCGTGACGACCCAGGCGGTGCAGTGCGGCCGGTGCGGGGCGAGCATCGACATGGAGCCGCACATCGGGCTCACCCAGTGTGCGTTCTGCGGTAGCGACCAGCTGCGCGACTACGCGGCCGAGGATCCGATGCGGCCCGATGGCATCATCCCGTTCCGCGTGGACCACAGTGCGCTGGAGGAACGTATCCGCGCCTGGGCCGACGAGGCTCCCCGGACACCGGCGGACGTGGCCGCGGGGATCGAGCTGACCGGCGCCCAGGGCGTCTACCTGCCCGCCTGGATCTTCCAGGCCACGGCGAGGACGCAGTGGGAGGCGAAGGTCGAGATTCCCAAGAGCGAGAACTCCGTGCGCCGGGAGGAGCGGGCTGGTCCGCACGACCGGGAGTTCATCGATCGGCTGTTCTTCGCGTCCTCCTATGCCGACCACCTCGAGGAGTTCTTCTACGACACTCGAGAACTGGTGGCCTACGACCCGCGGTACCTCGCCGGTTTCCCGGCCGAACGCGCGCAGACCACGGTCGGGGACACGTGGTCGGTCTGCAAGGGGCAGTTCACCGAGGAGTTCGAGGAGGACTGCCGCATGGAGGCCGAGTTCGGGGAGGTGGGCATCCGCGTGGTGGACCTGTCCGCGGAGCCGACGTGGTCCGACGAGACCTGTTTCCTGGGGCTCGTCCCGCTGTGGTTCACCACATTCACCCATGGGGGCGAGACCTGGCGGGCAGTGGTCAACGGCCTCACCGGAGAGTGCGACGGGGAGCTGCCCGCGGATGCACGTAAGGCACGGCTGTACGAGATCATCGGGGCGCCCGGCACACCGGAGCGGCGCAAGGCCATGGGTGCGGCGTTCTTCGTCGGCGTGTTCGCCTTGTTCTTCCTGTTCGTCCTCTTCCTGATGGTGATCGACTAGCCCTCTCCCCACCGGGGTCCGTCGCCAGGGCGCTTGCCTTTCTCACCGTTTGGACGCATACGAGACTCGGCGCTCGGCCCATGACGCCCGCCATCCCGCGGTCGGAACCGCCGAACCCCCGGAGCTCCCATGACCGACGATATGCAACAGCTGCTCGAGCAGATGCAGGTCGATCGCACCAACCTGTACCGCGAGGAGGTCGTCACCGACCTGCGCGCGGCCACCATCCGGCACCTGATCCCGATCAAGGAGGATGGCTCGCGCGATCCCGGCCGGCCTGCGATCTACGTCGGTAGCGCGCAGATCATGTCTCCGCAGGGTCCGCTCCCGATCCAGGGTGAGATCCCGGCGTCGAACCTCTCGGAGGCCATCGAGCGGTTCCCGGCCGCCATGCAGCAGGCCGTGCAGGAGCTGGTCAAGCAGGCCGAGGAGTACCGCCGCCAGGAGGCCTCCCGCATCGTGGTGCCGGGCCGTGACGATCCCAAGATCTTCGGTGGCTGATCCGGCTCAGTAGCTCCAGATCCACATCATGAACGGCTCGTACGGCCCCTCGAGGCCGTCCGTGGGCTCCTCCGCGTTGTTCAGCGCGGCGTGGAAGAAGCCCATCACCGACCACGAGTCGAAGGTGCCCAGCCCGCCGATGTCGCCGTTGGGCGCGGGCAGGTAGTTCAGGCCGAGCCCGTAGTCGCCGGTGGCCGAGTCCGACGGCCTGACCCACAGGCCCTCGAGCGCGCCGTAGTACCCGTAGCTCTGCATCAGCGGTCCATAGTCGTCGCACCAGCTGAGCATGGTGCCGTCGGTCAGGCCCAGGCTCCACGCGTCGTTCAGGAACTGGGTCGCGGCCAGCGCGGGGTCGGCCCAGATCTGGTCGCAGGAGATGACCGCGAGCGGGCTCAGCCACCACTCCATGTAGCCCAGCGGGTCGGAGACCGGCGCGAACTCGTCGTCGAGGCTGACCGGACAGGTGGAGACCGTGGCCTGCACCGTGTCGAACTCGATGATGGTGTCGATGGAGACGTAGAAGTCGTCCCCCTGCTCGGTGTGCACCTCGCGCAGGGTACCGCTGAGGTCATAGGTGTAGGAGCACAGCTCGTCGGGCTCCTCGGCCTGGGTGTCGTCCACCATGATCCACTCGTAGGTCACGTTGGCCGTGCCCGGGCCGAGGCCGCCCGTGACCTGCGCCGTGGTCGTGAACCGGAACCCGTCCGGGCCGACGAACGCCGACGCGGTGGCCTCGTCCGAGAACAGCTCGCCGTCGAAGCCGCGCGCCACGGCGGTCCACTCCCCCATGTCCAGGGTCTCCTGGGGGGGCACGGTCTCGCCGGTGAGGCCGGTATCGGCGCCGTCCCGCAGCCACCGGAAGTCGTAGGCGATGGGATCGTTGTTGGCGTCCGTGGAGGCCACGTCGATCACGCAGGTGAGCGTGTCACCCGGCCGTGGCGACTCGGGATCGATGCTGACCTCGGGCGCGGTGGGCGGGTGGTTGGTCTCCTGCAGCGTGTCGTCGTCGTCGTCGGTCGCGCTGTCGTCGTCGGCCATGTCGTCGTCGGCCACGTCGTCGTCGGCCACGTCGTCGTCGTCGTGGTCGTCGGCGCAGCCGGCGAGCACGAGTCCGAGCATGGCGGCGAGCAGGGCCAGGTGGAAGCGGTCGAGGTGCATCTTCTTCGTCTCCCTACGGCACGAGGATAGCACTGCCCGCCATAGAGCCCGTCACCAGACGATGTCACGGGCGCGGATGCTCATCGCCGCACAAGACCGTTGCCCCGAAGTCTCGCTCTTGAAGTTACCCCTCTGGCTCTCTAGCCGAGCAGGCCCGCCAGCAGCGACAGGATGCAGGGGCCCCCGCACACCAGCACGATCCCGCCGACGACGAGGGCGCCGCACCCCCACCGGACTTTGTCCTTGAACGTGGCCCAGCGGATTGCGCCCGCGACCGCCCTGTCCGATGCACCCGTCTCGAATCCCATGGTTGCTCCCAGTCCCTTTCTCCAGGGATTTCGGCATTTTTTCTGGGAGATGCCTGGGCGACGGAGGAAGCCGGATGGAGTGGAGGCAGATCTTCGGGTTGCAGGTAGGTGGCCAGCTCCAGAACCCGGGCTAACGCCTGCGTGACTCCATGTCCGCGCGCAGCCCGTCGTCGAGCCGGAACATCAGCACGGTCCGTGGCGGGCGGGTCACCACCCGGCCGCGAGCCCGGCCCTGGTAGCCCTCCTTGTGCACGAGCTCGAACGTACCCACGCCGGGCATCTCCAGGGTGCCGCCATCCAGCAGGACGCGGGCGATCAGGCCCAGCACCCGTCCCGTGGACCGCGTCTCGCTGACACCGCGGCCTGCGATCACGTCCTTGGTCAATGGTCCGCTGGCCATGCCCACGTGCCAGCGCTCGGGGATCGTCCGCGTGCGACCCGTGCGTGGGTCCAGCGACTCCGCGGCCGGCTTGCGGTGCACGGTGATGCGGCCCCAGTCGCCGAGGTCGACCTCGCGGCCCGCCCTCACGCCACTGCGCACGTGGTCCCTGAAATCCGCCACCTCTTCCTGTCCGGCCAGCGCCAGTAGTCGCTTCAACGGTCTGCTCCTCTCGGATCGGCGGGTACTGTATACGCGGTCCGGAAAGGCTTGGCCACCGGCGCGCCAGTGAGCTGCCGGATGCCCGGGTGTCCGCGTTCCGCGGTGGCGCCGGCGGCGCTGATCTCGATGCTCGTCACGAGCGGGGGCGCGTCGTCACCGACAGGACTCGAGCTCGATGATCCCCCGCTCTCCGGCGGCCACGCCCACGAACATGGCGGGCGCATGCGTCGTCACCTTGGCCCCGGCTGCCTCGGGGTTGCCGTACGCCTGGCCCATGGCATGGAGGAGGTTGGTGAACAGCGGCGCGAGCTGGGCGCGGTCGCGGTTCCAGCAGGCGGCGTACGCCTGGACCTGGATCCGAGCCGCGTCGAGCTGATCCGGGGCCGACTTGAAATCCACGATGCCCAGCCTGCCCGTGGGCAGGTGGACCGCCAGCAGGTCGCTCTTGAGCGCGTCACCGTCGCCGTCGAGGAAGCGCCACTCGTTGTGGAGGAACAGCCAGCCCTTGCCGAGGTCCGGCAACGTGAGCTGCTCGCTCAGGGCTCGCCGCAGCCAGGGGATGACCCCCTGCTCCTCGAGCGAGACCCGTCGTACCGTGGGCAGCCACTGTTCGAATGCAGCCCAGCGATCACGGAGCTCGGCCACGGTCGGGATCGGGGTGCTCGGAGACAGCAGGTAGCCCAGATCACCTGCCTTCGTGCGGAAGCCGACGTAGCCGCGCGCGTCGTCGTGCAGCGCGATCCGCACCACACCCCGCTCCGTGGGGCGGAAGTAGATGCGGCCGGGGCCGATGGCCTCGTCGTGGGCGGCCACGATCTCGCGGTACGGGTCCGAGTCCATCCATTCGACGATCCGGTGGTGACCGGACTTGACCGGGGTGAACACGGGCTCCGGTTCGGGCTCGGGGGGCGGCGGCGGCGGGGTGTCGTCGACGATCTCGAGCACGTAGCGCTCGTCGAGCGCCTTGGCCCAGTCGACCCACGCCTCGCCCTGGTCCGCGGCCGCTTCCTTGATGCGTTCGACCAGCTCCTCCAGCGGGATGAACAGCGCGCTGTCCGGGGACGTCAGCAGCTGCTGGAACGCCGCCAGCCGGGCACCGCTGCGCAGCAGCGCCGAGTTGCCTGCCGGCGCGCACACGGCGAACCGGGCCTGCTCCGCGCCGGTCTCGGCGCCGACCGCGTGGGCCAGCGTGTGGTTGACCCACAGCTGCCAGGCGGATCCACGGAACGGGCAGCCCTGCGCCGGGAACGAGGACATGTCCAGCGTCCCGTACTCGCTGGCGCGCTGCCAGTAGAGGAACTTGTTCTTCGAGGAGTACATGCAGCCGGAGAAGTCGTCGCCGATCTCCACGTCCCGCGGGCAGGGGACCTCCCGGTCGGGCTTGCAGTGGGCGCAGCGGCTGAATCCGGTCTCCGTGTACTTGGTCTCGATCACGAGCACGCCCTCGCCCCCGCCGCTCGTGCGATAGGTCAGCAGGACGTCGCAGTCCACGCCGGCGGGCCCGCGCTGGTCGCGGAACACCTTGGCCGAGGGGGTGTACTCGATGTCGATGGACTCCACGGATTCGAGGTCGGGCAGGTAGGCGGACAGGGCCGCCGCGGCGATGGCCCTGCCGTCGTCGTCGCTGGCCAGCGGTCCGAACAGGTTGAAGCACAGGGCCTGGCTGGACAGCATGTTGCCGAAGGTGCGTCGATACACGACCCCCTTGCCGTCCTCCATCCGGGCTTGCGCCGCCTCCAGCGCTCGCGGGTCGAGGAAGGTCCGGCCCGCGTCCCTGCTGTCGTCGTCCAGCAGGTGCCCCCACCGGCCGGGCTTCGCGCCCAGGGTGCGCCCCCGATACAGGCGCTGCCGCTCCTCGGCCCGGGCCCGGAACGAGGAGCCAGGGGTGTAGATGCGCCCCTCCATCTTCTTGGTCATGGCGGCCTTGCGCTTCGGCTTGCGGGCCTTGCGGGGCTTCGGCTTCGCGCGGCGGGGGGGCGCAGCTCCGTCGGGCGTCTCCTTGTAGAGCCCCCTCCCGTGCTCGATCACGGCCTCCCAGCGACCGTCGGTGTCCGGCATGACGCCGTTTTTCTTCAGCAGGGTGCTGATCTTCCGCTGCCCCTGCTGTCCGGAGCGATCCCCGGACGCCTGGAAACGGGCCCCGCCGCCCCGGACGTCCTCCTCCCAGATCTGCTTGATGTTCTTCACCAGGTCGGCGGGAATGTCGCGGAAGAGGTCTTCGGGCACAGGCTTAGTCTCCAAGTATGGTCAGGTGAATACCACGCCTGCGAATTCGGCGCATGTCGCGCCCGCCCGAGGAACCATGGAATCGGACCGCTGCCCGCTCGACGCGCCGGCTGTAAGATGGACCGCCGGTCCGCACCCGCGGACCCGGCCCAGGAGGCCCGCCCATGGAAGCGCTCGACTCCCAGATCCGTCAGGTGACCGTGTACCGCAGCGGCGCCGTGGTCACCCGTGAGGTCCCCTGCCCGGCCGGAGGCTGGCCCGAAGTGGTGGTCGTGGACCGGCTCCCGCTCGCCCTCGACGACGGCAGCGTGCGGGTGCGGTTCACCGACTTCACCCGGGGCGGGCCCGAGGCCACGGATGTACGGGTCGAGCTGTGGGTGCCACCCCTGGGCGAGCCGGTCGAGCCGCCATCCGAGGCCGAGGTCCGGCGGGGCGAGGAGGCACTGCAGGGGCTGCAGGCCGACCTGGCCCGGCTCGACGAGGAGCAGGGCTACCTCGATGAGCTGGAGCTGAAGTTGCCGCCGCGGCTGGAGCGCAAGCCGCCCCAGGCGGTGTCTGCCCAGGCCTGGGCCGGCGCGCTGGACTGGACGAGCGCTCAGGCCGCGCAGCGCGATGCGCAGCGCGGCGAGGTGATCGCCGAGATCGAGGGGGCGGGCGAACGCCTGCAGCGCCTGCAGCGCCAGGCCGAGCTGGCCCGGGCGGAGCGGGGCGTGGACGAGGACGCACTGTGCAAGCGGGTCGTGGTGCGGCTGCAGGCGGGTGGCGGCGCGTGGCCCTCGGCCATGGAGATCGAGTACCAGGTCCCTGGCGCGTGCTGGCGGCCCGGCTACGTGCTGCGGGTCGATCCGGCGGGCATGGCCGCCTCCCTCGCCGTCCGGGCCCTCGTCTGTCAGCGGTCCGGTGAGCCGTGGGAGCGCGTGTCACTGGCCGTGTCCACGGCCGACCTGCGCCGCGAGATCCGCCTGCCCGAGCTGGCCTCGATCCGCATCGGCCGTCGCCAGGCGGCCGACGCGCCCCTGGCCTGGCGGGAGCCGCCAACGGGCGCCGATACCCTGTTCGCGGATCTGGACAAGGCCCTGGCTGCGCGGCCCGCCGAGCCCGCGCCGCCCCCGCCGCCGGAGCCTGCGCCCGTGGCCGGGTCGGCCCGGGCGGAGGCGAAGCTGGAGGAGATGCTGTTCGCCGAGTTCGAGTGCGAGGACGAACCGGCGGACGACGCGCTGGACTTGATCATGGACGAGGAGCGGGCGATGTCCGCTCCCCCCGCCCCGGCCATGCCCATGCCCCAGTCCGCGCCCGCGGCGGGCGCGCCCATGCCCGCGGTCGAGGCGGCGATGAAGAGCAAGCGGCGGGCCGCACCCGGCGGTGTGGCCCGCGGCATGGCCAGCAACGATGCGGTCGAGGACCGGGCGGACGAACCCACCCACCTGACCGTGCGTTCCGACATGGTCGACTATGCCAGCCTCCGCCTGGCTGCCTGGGACGCGGGCTCGGGTCAGCGGGGCACGCTGACCCACCTGTCGCTCCGCGACAGCCTGGACGGCCTGTCCGCTCACCAGGCCCGGCGGGTGGAGCGCCGCCTGGGCCGGTCCCGGCGAGCGTGCTTCGACCTGGCGTCGTTCCCGCCCCGCTCCCGTGACGTGGCCGACACCAGCGGCGCCTACGACCACGTGTACACGGCCGACGGTCCCGTGGACGTGCCGGGTGACGGGGCGATCCACAACGTGCCGTTGACCTCGCGGGATGCCCAGGTCGAGCTGACCCTGGTCGTGGTCCCGCGGGAGAGCGACCAGGCCGTGCGCGTGGCCACCCTGCGCAATCCGCTGCATGCGCCCCTGCTCGAGGGCGCGGCCGACATCTACCTCGGCGGCGAGTTCCTGGTCACCTCCCGCGTGGCCACCGTGCCCGCGGGCGCCGACCTGGACGTGGGCCTGGGGGTGGAGGAGGCGCTCAAGGTAGCGCGCAACACCCACTACGAGGAGCAGACCGCCGGGCTGCTCAAGGGAAGCCTGGCCCTGGCCCACGCCGTGGACATCGAGGTGGGCTCCAGGCTCGCCCGTCCGGTCCAGGTGGAGGTGCGCGAGCGCGTGCCGATCCGCGACGAGGACGACGACGACATCAAGATCGAGCTGGGTGAGGTCACCCCCGCCTGGGATGACTGGGACCAGACCCCGGGCCCCCGCATCCGCGGTGGCAGGCGCTGGCGGTTCGAGCTGGCCCCGGGCGCCGAGCAGACCCTGCACTACGAGTACGTCGTGCAGATCGACGGCCGCCACGAGCTCGTCGGCGGCAATCGCCGGGAGAGGGGAAGGGGGTAGCCATGAGCGAGCGACGCATCATCGACGCGCCCGTGAGCACCGTGGTCCTGCTCGAGGACCGGGCCCAGGTCACCCGTCGGACGACGTTGACCCTGGACGCGGGCGCCCACGCCCTGCGCATCGAGGCGGTCACGCCCCTGCTGGCCGACCGCACCATCACCGCCCGT
This sequence comes from uncultured Rickettsiales bacterium, assembly GCA_964639985.1. Classification (GTDB taxonomy): domain Bacteria; phylum Myxococcota_A; class UBA796; order UBA9615; family CAYRNR01; genus CAZXHG01. Next base: position 19,108 of record CAZXHG010000048.1, on the reverse strand, counting down.
ACCCGTGGCAGCGCCCGGCTGGACGAGACCCGCGTGCGCCGGCAGTGGCGTGTGGGCGCCGAGGAGAAGCCCCCGCAGGCCGCCGAGCTGGAGCGGGAGCTCCGCCGCCTCACTCGCGCCCACGGCGGCAAGGAGCGGCAGATCGAGCGCCTCGAGCACCAGCGGGAGCAGCGCGAGACCGCCATCGAGCGGTACGTGGAGAACGTCAACCGGGTCCTGCCGTACGCCGAGCTGTTCGAGCCCCGGTGGGCCGAGGATCTCGAGACGCTGTTGGAGGGACTGCAACGCGTCGACGGGGACCTCCAGGGGCACCGACGCGAGCGCGAGGCCCTGCAGCGCGAGCTCCGCGCCGCCGAGATCCACCAGGGCCAGGAGCTGCGTGTCGATCACCTGCTCGCCGCCGACCTGCTGGTGGACCTGACCGCCCAGGCCGCGGGCGAGGTGGGCCTGGAGGTGGAGTACACCGTGCCGTGCGCCCTGTGGCGGCCGATCCACCGCGCCACCCGCGCGGCCGACGCGGTGCGCATGCAGTGCGAGGCCGCGGTCTGGCAGGCCACGGGCGAGGACTGGACCGACGTGGAGCTGCGCTTCTCCACCGCCCGGCCCACGCTGCGCGCCGAGCCTCCTGTGCTGAGCGACGATCTGCTGAGCGCGCGCCGCAAGGCCGACAAGACGGTCTCCGTGGAGGTGCGCGAGCAGGCCATCGCCACCACCGGCGAGGGCCGCGCCGAGGAGGCCGACGGGCTGCCCGGCGTGGCCGACGGCGGCGAGACACGCCTGCTCGAGGCGGCCGTGCGCTCCACGGTCGAGGCCGACGGGCGCATGCGGCGCATCCCGGTGCTGACCTTCGAGGCCGCCGCCGAGCTCGACCGCCTGTGCTGCCCGGAGAAGGCGCCGCTGGTCCACCTGCGCAGCCGGCAGGCCAACACGTCGCCCCATCCGATCCTCGCCGGCCCGGTCGACCTCGTGAGCAATGGCGGCTACGTGGGCCGCACCGAGGTGGGCTTCGTGGCGCCGGGCGAGCGCTTCGCCCTGGGCTGGGGCAGCCTCGACGCCCTGCGCGTGCGCCGCGAGGTGCACGAGGAGCTGGAGACCGCCCGCATCACCGGCAAGCAGACCCACACGACGCGCGTGGAGCTGTTCCTGTGCAACCTCGACGATCGGCCCGCGACGTTCGCCGTGCAGGAGCGCGTCCCCGTGTCCGAGATCGACAAGGTCGAGGTGGCGGTGGACTCCCGCAGGACGCGGCCTGCGGCCTCACCGGACGCGGACGGGATCCTGACGTGGGACGTGGACCTCCCCGCCCACGGCACGGAAGAGATGAAGCTCGTGTACACGGTGGTCGCGTCGTCGAAGGTGGAGGGGTTGTAGCCGGAATCAGGTGCCAGCCAGCTGGATGCGGCTAGATTCGAGCGAAGTATGTCCGTAGGCTGACAGAATCATGGGTACGAACACCAGGACGGCCACCGGGACTCACAGCGATACGGCCGCGATCACGTCCCAGTCCGAGGACCCGCTCGCAGTTCAGCAGCTGTCCGACCCCCTGTCCGACCCGCTGCACGACCCCCTCGAGGCAGCCGCGAGCCCAGCCGTCCAGTCCGCCGTCCAGCTGGCGGACGACGGGGCGGCGGATCCCGGCGGCGAGCAGCCCCAGGGCGCGGCGAGCAGCCCTCCTCAGGAGGGCACCGAGGCTGGCACGGACACGCAGGAGCAGGCAGCAGGCCAGGAGTGGTTCGACAAGCTGCTGGGGCTGTACCGCAAGCTGGGGAGATACAGGGAGTACGCCCGGGATCAGCGCACCCACCACATGACAGCCGCACGCGCAGGTGGAGCGTCCTCGGATGCTTCGGAGCGCTACGAGGCCAGCTACGACCAGATGTTCCACGACGTGGAGAGTGCGCGCACGTACTGTGCCCAGAAGCTCATCCATCTCGGTGACGGCAGCGGCCACCCGCGCCCCGATGTCCACCCCGACTTCGTCCGCCAGGAGTACTCCGAGATCCTCAGCCGCGTGGTCTCGATCGAGGCGGACATGGAGATGTCGCCGACCCGCTACCGCAACCGCATGGATCGGGAGAACGCCGAGGACGCGATCGCGGCAGCCCAGCAGGCACGGAAGATCCTCAAGAAGAGCTCGGTCACCGTGTTGCAGTACGGGCTACGGACGCTCGGCTGCGATGCCGAGACGGCGGGCAGGATCAGCAAGCTGTACGGGACGTTCCTCGACACGCTGGACGTGGCTGTCGGCGATCGCTGGATCCTCCAGGGCCAGCCGACCAGTCCGGAGCAGATGCAGGCGATCTACGCCGCTCAGCTGATGAAGCTGGCCGTGGACGAGGCGCACGACAAGTTCATCGGCCAGTTCCTCGAACACGACGTGACCAAGACGCTGGCCAACTCCCTCGGCGCGGCGGCGGTCGGTGACATCATCAAGACCACGATCGATCTGGCGTTCGTCAAGTGGGGGCCGACCCTCGCCCCCTCCTCTGAGTCGATCGCGAAGGCCTGGAGCCAGGCGCTCGCGGCCAAGCAGCAGGACATGCAGGACATGGTCTCGCTCGACTTCTCCAACCAGGGCTTCGTCAACTGGTTGACCGACACGTCGTGTGACGTGATGGGTCTGGCCGTCGACGCCGCGGCCAAGAAGAAGTTCGGGGGCTGAGCCTCGGCCACGCCCGGAGGCGGAGAGAAGATCCCACTCGAACCGGTTCCATTGGGGAAATCTGCCATCTACGGGCTACGAAGTCAGATTCACGAGTGTTTACAATAGGTTCCTTGGAACAGGTTCGGAGTATCGAAAGTGTCCGGTGAAGGTCGCGAGACTATTCGCTGTCAGAATGCGTCGACGTGCTGGAAACCGGGTCACGAGTCCCACGACCACGCTTCACGATCCAGGCCGTCCACACCCCTGCCGGAATCAAGAACGACCCGGGCAACCACACGAGGATGGTGTAGGCGGCCATACCAATCGGGACGATTCCGAGAAGCCAGAGCCAGCGGAGCCTTCCAGCGGGGAGAGCTTGTCGGAGCTGTCTGAATCGTCGGCTCCGTTTTTCGTGTGGGTCACTCATTCGGCGTGCTCTCCAGAACTACTCGAATCCCCCGGCGGGAGCGTCTGGCAGAGTAGAGCGCGAGCAGGGTGCCTGTTGCAAGGGCGACAGCTGGAAGAAACCACAAGCTCAGGACAGTAGGAGAATCCTCCGCTTCCGTGGCCGCCGCCCACCTCCGTCGCCTCCCTTCGGAGCGAGGATAGCACCCCGCTCGGCTCCCTCGTTACCTCGGCCACGACGACCCCGCTGATCACAGCACGGTGTTGCGACTCCTCCCGGCCCGGACTTCGAGTAGGATTGGAACTCGTGGGAGGCCATCGCGTGATTCCGAACCTGCTGACCGCCACTCGTATCCTGCTCGTCGCCCCGATCCTGATCTTCGTCTCCCGGGGAGGAGACCGGAATCTCGCCATCGCAGCGTTGCTGTTCGGCATCGCGGCGTTCACCGATTTCCTCGACGGATTGGCGGCGCGGCGCCTGCGCCAGGAGAGTACCTTTGGCGCGCTGTTCGATCTGTTCGCAGATCGGCTCCTGATGACCCCCACGCTGCTGATGACCGGACTGACCGGCCTGTTCGCGGGCACCGCGCGGTTCATTCCGGGATCGCCGATCCCCTACATCGTCGTCGTGGTGGCCGCGGATCTGACGACCTTGATCGGGATCTACTCCTTCGTCCGCCTGCGCCGCGTCGAACCCGACGTGCCGTTCCCGTCGCCGCCCCTGGTGGCCAAGGCGACCTACCCGGCCCAGGGGGCCGTGGTCATGGTGGCGCTGCTGTCCCTCGGAACCGGTCTGCTGGTCGCGCTGATGTACCTCGCCGCGGGCATGACCGTCGCGGCGTTCATCGTGTACATGCGCAAGGGGGGCTACGTGTTCACGCGCGGTCTGCCACTGCTGGGGAGCCGTCGCTCGGGTCCGACGACGAGCACGAAGACCGATTGAGTCGATGACCTGGAACGTGGCCCTACCCGCCCCCGGCACGGACGAGATCGCGCTGGTGTCCACGGTGGTCGCGTCGTCGAAGGTGGAGGGGGTGTAGGGGGGAGCCCGAGCCGTCGCCGAGCTCGTGGCGGGCGCCGACTACCGGTCGGCGTTGGTGTCGGGATCGTCCGGGTAGGTGTGGGGGCCGGGGCCGACGCCGCAGTGGCTCCACACGCCGATGAAGTAGCCGCCCTCCTCGCTCAGGCGGTGGTATACGCCCGCCATCTCGCCGAGGTGCTCACGACGGACCTGGCCGTCTTCTTGGACCACGTTCTCGTAGTAGCGTCCGTGGAAGCGGCCGTCGTCGTAGCGACCACCGAAACCGCCGGTCTCTCCCTGGTCGGACTGCCAGTCACCCTGGAACCCGCCCTCGGGGCAGGCGTCGCACTCCAGCGGGGAGTACCTGCCATCCAGGGAACCCTCGGCCGGACCGTGCAGCTCCAGGTACCACCCTTCGATGGCACCGCCGTGATTGTCGTCACCCCAGAAGCCGGCCAGCAGGCCGTGGTGGGGGCATTCGACGTCGTCCATGGCCTCGGCCGCGTCCTGGCGGACCAGCGCCTCGAGCACGTCGCGCTGGAGCGGGAGGCGTCCGTCGGCGTCGAGGGAGTCCACGGCCGCCTCCAGGGCCACGTCCACCTCGTCGGGGAGCGGCTCACCGGTCTCGCCGGGATCGCAGCCCAGGGCGCCGAGCAGGGTGACGATGCAGATTGCCAGGGTCGTTCGAATGGTACTCATGACGGTCCTCCTATCGTGCGGTGCCGTATTCCTCCGGCCGCGCTTGTACTCTCAGCGTGACCGGTGCTGACGAGGTGTGGTCACACACGCCAGGCACGCGGGACCGGTGGCAGAGGGGTGTCCTCGAGTTCGCAGACCTTGCGCAGCACGTCCTTCATCAGGCGGATGTCCTGATCATGGGTGGTCATGGTGGTGGTGGCCATTGTACGTGAAGGTTCGAACGCGCCGTGTCCACCGTGACTCGAGCCTCAGCCGTGGCGACCCGCTTCGAAATCACCGTCCGAGATCCACTTCGTGTTGCGGACGAGGGGGATGGCTGACAGGGCTTCTCGGAGGACGTCGACCGCTCGGCCGTATCCTTCAGGCCAGAACCAGTTCCAGTCCATCTTCTGCCTGGCCGCCGCCCTCGCAGTGGTCCTCGACGATCTCCACCAACCAGTCGAATACAGCCGGGCCGTCGTGGGCTCTTGCGGCGGCCAGATCCCCGGCAACACGTGCCCGATTCTCGGAGTGGCAACGAACCAGGCGCAGCTCGAGTTGGCGAATCGTCTCCGGGTAGCCCAGGCGGCGGCGTGAGGTGTCGGAATTCTCCCACCTGAGCACGAATCCCTCTTCCGGCGTGCCGAAACCTCCTCGAAGGATGTCGTTGAAGGCATCCAGGTTTCGGCCCCACCAAGCACCTGGGATCAGCGAGCGTTCAACGACATCGAAGAACTCCTCGAGAGTTGCGAAGTCTCGGCCGTCGATCGTGTATATGTGTTTCAGAGCCACGATACCCTTGCTCGTGCTGGCGTGGCTGACGAGAACCCGAGGTCGACCACTGCCATCCCCCTCGATGCATACGTCGTCTCCAACCTATCACGAACCCCGCACCCGACCGCCACGAGCACGGCTGGACGTCCTGCCTCGCGATGCGCTCATTGGCCCGCATCCACACGGTCGACCACGCCGGCCCAGCGGAATCGCCGGAAGCTGTGCACCTCCGTTGGGTCCAACCGCGACCAGTCTGCCTCCCCATCCGCGCCGAACGACACGAGCTCGTACCCCAGGTCGCAGTACTCCTCCGGGAAAGGTTCCTTCCCTTCCGCCCAGAGGTGGCAGTAGTGAGGCGGAGACCGATAGATGAACCGTCTGCCCCAGCCATCGAGGAGGATCTCCTCGAAATCCTCACGCGACATGTAGCGGAACTCGAGCATGGATAGGTCGTCCGGATCCGCGTAGCCCTGATACTCCTCGTAGACCTTCGTGGCCTCGAACAGATCGTCGAAGACGCCAGCCTCGGCCGGGTAGTGCCCGTTGGCCTCGCGATACTCCTCCAGACACCTGATCAGGCTGAACATGTTCGTCTCGGTGACATCGAGGTGTGGCGTCGAACCGGGATCGCCACGGACTCCCCTGACCAGGGCAGGACCCGCGATCGCGATGAGGAACACGGCGGCCGCGACCGCGCCGAACACGCCGACCCTCCTGGCCGTGGCCGTCTTCACGGCCACGGTCCGAGGCCCAACGGGCCGAGCACCCACTGCGGCGAACCGTGCTCCATCATGCCGACGACTTCCCCCCGCCCCCACAGTGGCCGACCTCGTGGTCCACCCGCACGGCGAGCCACGAGACCCCCTTGAACGTCACGAGCAGCACGAGCTGGCGGAGCCGATCCATCCCGCGCTCCCGATCCATCCGCGGATCACTCGCACACGCCCAGGTAGACCCACCACTCGGTGTCGCCCAGGTCCTCGCTGACCTCGTCGTCCCGGGCCACCACGATGTCGATCAGCCCGTCGCCGTCCAGGTCGGTGAGGGTCCAGTTCTCGTCGGCCAGCTCCCAGTCGTAGGTGGCCCAGAAGATGTTGCCGTGGGCCGTGGGCAGGCTCCAGGGGGTGGCGCTCGTCGCAAAACCGCTGCCGGTGTTGTGGTAGACCCACCACTCGGTGTCGCCCAGGTCCTCGCTGGCCTCGCTGTCCCTGGCCACGACGATGTCGATCAGCCCGTCGCCGGTCAGGTCGGTGAGGGTCCAGTTCTCGTCGGCCAGGCTCCAGTCATAGGTGTTCCAGAAGATGCCGCCGTGGGCCGTGGGCAGGCTCCAGGGGGTGGCACTGGAGGCGAAGCCGCTGCCCGTGTTGCGGTAGACCCACCACTCGGTGTCGCCCAGGTCGTCGCTGACCTCGTCGTCCCGGGCCACCACGATGTCGGGCGCGTCGTCTCCGTCGATGTCGAACAGGGCCCAGTTCTCGTCGGCCATCTCCCAGTCGTAGGTGAGCCAGAAGATGCCGCCGTGAGCCGTGGGTAGACTCCAGGCGGCGGCGCTGGGCGACCACCCGCCCTGGTCGCAGACCTCGTCCGGACCGGTGTCGTCGTCTCCGGCCACGTCGTCGTCCGTGTCGGAGCCCGTGTCATCGTCGTCGTCGCCGCGGCCCTCGCTGCCGGGGCAGCCGGCACCGAGCGCGAGGAGCGACAGCAGCAGAACCAGGAACCAGGGATTGGAGTCCATGTCTTCCCCCCCTAGACCGAGTGTGTTCATCAGCACCGCGGATCCTACCACTCGGATACCCCTGACCGCCTCAGGACAGTGAAGAGGCCCCATCCCGGCTGACCACCACCGTGAACCGGACTGCAGGGAGGGGCCCTGCTGCGGAACACCTGCGCGCCCGTGCGTGTTCGGTCCGACGTAGCAGCACGCGCAGGTCGCGAGGAGGGCAGCCAGCCGTGAGAACCGCGTACGGCCGCAGGGTTCGTCTGATCCTGCTCGGCCTGTCCTGCGCAGCCTTGCTGGCGTCCGTCGGGCTGTTCACCGGGATCGGCATCACCCAGGAGGATCACTGCGCCGGCGTGGACGACGAGGCCGCGTGTCTCGCCGAAATCGACGAGCGCATGAGCGAACGCTCCCCCTGGCAATACGCCCGGATCGTGTACTCCACGACCGCGCTGGTCTGCCTCGGGACGGGGTGGTCGTGGTTGGGAGGGGTCCTCGTCCGCCGCCGCGATCACCAGAACGCGGCGCATGTGAAGCCCCGGGGACCCGGCGCCCTCACGGATACGTGTAGTTGAACTGCTTGGTGCTGCGCACGACCAGCTCCACCGGTCCCTGCGCGACGGACGTGGTGTCGCGCGTGAAGCGGGTGAGCTCCGACACGTAGCAGTCCACGCCAGCGTCCTTGCAGTACCCGGCCTCGGCCAGGAAGGCCGCGACCATGGGCTGGGACAGGATGAGGCTGCCGCTGTCCGGTACCACGCAGCGGACGTAGGCCGCGATCGGACACCCGTGACAGGGGCCCGGCCCCTGGACCAGCAGCTGCACGCTGGCGTCCGCGTCGGTACCGGGCGTCCACGCGATCTCCGCGGGCTGGTCCGCGGCCAGGACCCACTGGTCGTCCGCCGGCAGATCGGCCCGCATGGTCTCCACCCCGGTCGCGCCGAGCTGGACCGCCGGGAACTCCGCACCCGAGAGGCTGGCCACCACTGCGGCGCCCGGCTCGAACAGGTCCTCGCCGAGCTCGCCGGTCGCGTAGATGCCCTCCCACACCGGCTCGAGTACGACCTCCACGACCAGCCCGTCGATGGTCAACGTTCCCCCGGGGATCTGCTCGGGACGCGGTTCGCAGTCCCCCTCGGACGTGCACACCTCACCCAGCGGACAGGGCGGATCGCACAGCCCCGGTCGGTGCACCACCAGCTGGCAGCCGCCCTCCTCCATCTCCACCACGTGGGCGGAGGGCTCGGGGGACTCCTGCAGCACCGCGTACACACTCGAACCCCAGGCCGTGTCCTGGAACGGCTGCACCTCGCGCACGTCGATCGTCGCGGCCGTGTGCGCGAACGAGTCGTACGGCCCGGCCGAGTCGTCGTCGTCCGTGGTGTCGTCGTCGTCCGTGGTGTCGTCGTCGTCCGTGGCGTCGTCGTCGCCCGCCACGTCGTCGTCCGCCGGATCGGCCTCGGGACATCCGCCGATCCCCAGGAGCAGAACGAGCAGGCACCACAGGCCGAACCGGGACAGGGCAGGCGTCATGGGCTCTCCTGGTGAACGAAGCTACCGCCGATCCGCGCGGAGCCGAGGGGCGAAAACGTGCCTGGGGCCAGGTGCCATTCGGTACGCTTTTCGCATCCACTCGGGCGTCGAGGGCGAGAAGCGAGACGATGGGTACCCCTCCGTCTCACCACCAGCTCTCCCGGACACGACACTCTCGACACGGGAGCACACGCTCGTAGGCATCGTGGAGGTGTGCGAGCCGCACCGTCTCGATGGCCTCACAGGACCAGATCTCCTCGATGGTCTGCGTCTCGAGATCACCCAGGACGTGGCGCCCATCCCAGTCCACCTCGCACAGGGCGACGCCGCCGTCCGCGAGCACGACCATTCGGCTCCAGAGGAGTTTGCACGGGAAGCGCGGCAGATGGGGACTGGTCTCACGACCGCGGAACCGGGCCATCTCGGGTACCGCGCCAGCCCAGTCCCGCACGTCCCGCACGATCACGTCGTCGACCTTGCCGCCGAACAGACGTCGGAAGGCAGCCGCCTCGTGGGCGTTGACGGGTTGTCTCACGAAGGTCACGGAAACGAACATCCTGCCCACCTTCTCACGCAGCAAGAGCAGCTGTTCGATGTTGCGGAGCGTTCGGTCGAACGAGAGACCCCGATGTACGGCCTCGTAGGTCTCGCGACTGGCACCGGAGAAGCTGATCGCGATGTGGTCCAGACCGGCACGCAGGAGGCCCTCTGCCAGCTCGTGGGTGAGGTCGGCAGCGTTGGTGTTCAGCTGCACCCAGAGGCCGCTCGACTTGGCCAGCGTGATCTTGTCCAGCAGCCCTGGATCGAGCAGCGGTTCTCCGAGGTGGTTCAGGTTCAGCCGCGACACGGGCGCTTCCACCGCGCGGTGAACGATATTGGCGAAGACAGCTCCGGACATGGTGCTCGGTGTCCGGCTGGACCGATCGTGAGGGCACATGATGCAGTTGCTGTTGCACCTCGTGGTCACCTCGACGTCGAGCAGGTCGGGCAGTCGTAGTTGTTCCCGGCGGTGATCGATCCAGCGCCTTCGCAGTGTCCTGAACGAGTCGGAGCCCTGCAACCTCGCGGAGCGCTGCGCCGTGGAGACCCACCGATGGAGCATCGGCGCGTTGCGCACGACGTGCTTGAGGGCGCGTCTCATCCCCGGCGCTCCTCTCGCAGCACGCGCCGCAGGGCTGGCGCGACATCTCGGAGTTCGCTCCGGGAGAGGCTGGGGTGGGTGGGCAGCAAGATGGTCTGCTCGTGCCACTGCTCCGCCCTGGGACAGGGGATGCCGGTCCTTTCGAAGACCGGCTGGAGAGCCAGGACGCCGTAGTCTGGCGCATAGGCCGTGATGCCGTGCTGTCGCATTCCCGCGAGGACGACGTCACGACTCGTCCCTGGCAGGACCTGGACAGGAAAACGCCACCAGGACACGTCGGCCTCGGGAAGAACAGAGGGGATGACGACTCCCTGGATGCCTGCGAGCGCATGCGCCAGGTAGTTGCCGTTGTGGCGGCGGCGTTCCACCAGCCGTTCGAGACGCCTCGCCTGAACCCTCCCGATGGCAGCTTGCACCTCGGTCATCTTGAGGTTCCAACCCAGCCCCTCGATCAGGCGGTCGGGATCCTGGCCGGCGCGGTCTGCGTACAACGGCGTGCCGTCGGGGTACGCCTCTCCCACGTGCACGGCGAGCTGACATCGCCGATGGGTTGGGCGTTCACCGGTGACGACCAGACCCCCTTCACCTCCCGTGGTCATCTGCTTGCCGGCGTTGAACGAGAAGCAGCCCACGTCCCCGTATGTGCCGAGTGGAGTCCCGCCGAGGCTCGAGCCGAGGGCCTGGGCAGCGTCTTCGATCAGGTGGAGGTCACGCTGAACGCACAGGGACCTCAGGGCAGGCAGGTCAGCGGGAACGCCATCGAGGTGCACGGCGACGATCGCCCGGGTCCGGTCGCTGACACGGCGCGCAGCATCCGAGACGTCCAGGTTCCCCGAAGGCAACGTGACGTCCGCGAACACGGGCAGCGCGCCCACGTGCAGCACACACATGGCAGTGGAGACATAGCTGACCGCAGGGACGATGACCTCGTCACCCTGGCCGATGCCCAGGGCTGCGAACGCCAGGGTCAGTGCCGATGTCCCCGACGAGCAGGCCACTGCATGGGGGACACCGAGGAGCCGGGCCATCTCCCGTTCGAACCGCTCGACCTGATGGCCACGCGCGGCGGACAACCTGCGCCCGAGCAGCACCTTGCTCGCGGCGAGGGCCTCGGCCAGTCCGGTGTGAGGAAAGTCTCCGCAGAAGGGCGTGATGCGCTGCGGGAGCCGGCCCGTCCCGGGCACCCTTCCCACACCCGCCCGCCACACACCCTGCATCGCCGACGATGCCAGGCGGACCGAGCCGAGGTTGTACAGGTCTTCGACGCTCCTGCGTAGCAGCCCCTGTCGAGGTCTCTTCAAGCGGGCCATCCGATCAGCCGTCGTATGACCTGTGGTCCACAGGTCTTCGTCGCGTTCTCTTCCCACCATCGGGAAACGCACGGGCGCGGATATTCGTTCTCGGTGACGTCTTGTGGTCTCCTCCCAGCCGTCGAGATCGAGATCCAGTCCTTGCCGGCCGGGATCGCTTGTAGGAGGCTGGACCAGGTCCACTCACCCGGAGGGACGACGTCTCATGGCGGCGGCGGCCCAGGAGGTCTCACGAGAGATGACCCGGATGAAGCGCAGATGAGCCGCACCAGGACCCCCGCAGCCGAGGTGGCGGCCGCCTGTCGCCGCGAGGACGCCGGTGCCCTGCGCAGGCTGCGGACCGGTGGCGTGGAAGCCGCGGTCTTCGACGCGGCGCTGTGGGACGCCTGCAAGGACGGCGACGTGCGAGCGGTCCGCTGCCTGCTCGACGCGGGCGCCGAGGTGGACCAGGCCCACGAGCGCGAGGGTTCGCTGCTGACCGTCACCTTCCTCGAGGGCCTGCACCACCGGTGCTCCGAGATCGCCGAGATCCTCGACCTGCTGATGGACCGCAAGCCCGCGCTCGAGGTCCGCGACGAGTCCGGCCAGACCGTGCTCATGCACGCCGCCATGCATCGCTACGGCCCCTTCTTCGACCGGTTGCTGGACCAGGGCGCCGACGTGGAGGCCCGGGACCACCGGGACGTGACTGCCCTGATGGACGCGGCGGACAGCGGCTGCGCCGAGGCCGTCGCGGCCCTCGTCGCCTGCGGCGCCGACCTCGAGCGCCGCGAGAAGCAGGGACGGACCGCCCTGGTCTACGCCTGCGCGCAGCGCCAGGGTCGGAGCTATCGCGCCATCGACGCTTCCGTGGCCGCGCTCCTGGAGGCGGGCGCGGACATGGAGGCCGTGGACCGGCACGGCTGCCGCGCCGTGGACTACGACTCGGGCGAGGCGCGCGTCGTGCTGGACCGCCACGCCGTCGAGAGCAGCGGGCTCTCCCGCGCCGACAGGAGCCTGTTCGCGGCCGCGCTCGACGACGACGGACGCGCCGTGCGCGCCGCCCTCGCCGCCGGCGCACAGCTGGACGCGACCGATGCGCTGGGGCGCACGGCTCACGACGTCGCCTGCGATCTGACGAATGCCAGGGCAGCGCTGGCCCTGGTGCGGGCCCGCATCACGGACGCGAGACTGCCCGCCAACGAGGCGCGCCTGCTCCGCGCCGCGATCCGCGGTGATGTGCACAGCCTCCGCGTGGCGCTGGACCGGGGAGCCCACCCGGACACGCGCGGCCCGGACGGCGAAGCGGTCCTCGTGCACGCCTGCTTCTTCGGCAAGCCGGCAGCGGCGAGGGCGCTGCTCGACGCGGGCGCCAGGCTCGACAGCGAGCCAGCGCGCGCGGCCCTGTTGTGGGCCGTATGCCGCTGTGATGCCGAGCTCGTCGCCAGGCTGCTGGAGGCGGGCGCTCCCACGGAACATGCCACCCGAAACGGCGCCACACCGCTGTTCTACGCGGTGGGCCGGCGCGAGGTGGCGATGGTGAGATCCCTGCTGCTGGCCGGGGCGAGACCCAGGGTCGTGGACCACGCCGGCAACCGGCCGGGGTGGTACGCGCTGAGCGGTGACGCCATCAGCACCGAGATCCGCCGCCTGCTCGACGAGGCCGCGACCGGCCGCCTGTGCGCCACCGAGCGAGGGCGTGGGCAGGCGTCGAGCTTCCACGACTGCAGCATCTGCAGCGCGTTGCCCCCGTTCATGCACGCCGACCTGATGAAGGACGAGAGCCTGCCGCCGACCATCGCGCGGCTGGAGAACATCTGGGCCCAGTACCACCGCTGTCCCGAGTGCAGTACCTGGTACCGATACGAGCACGAGTACACCTACCTTGCGGGCGGCAGCGAGGACGACGAGGCGATGAGCCGGCTGGGGCCGGTCGAGGCGATGGCAGCCCTGCAGGAGGCTCGCAAGCCCCTGGGCGAGCAGGCCTGGCAGCGAGAGCGGCAGGCGCTGGCCGAGCGCCTCGACGCTGTCGTGGAGCACCTCTGGGGCGATGTCGAGCGCGATGGCGAGGTCGGGCACTTCGCGATACGGGCGCTCGTCTCCCACGCCCTCGACCGCGACGAGCACGGGATCGGCGTGACGCTGCTGGAGCACCGCTCGCCGCGGGTTCGCGAGCTGGCGGTCCACAGCGTGCGCGTCCTGGACGCCCCTCCCTTCCTCGCTCACCTGCTGACGTGTCTGTCCGACGAGGACGACGAGGTGGTCCGGGCCGCGCTCTGCGCGTTCGACGACCAGGCCATGGTCCGCGCTGGCGGTGCGGACCTGATGCAGGCGCTCGGCGCCTGCCCGGTGGACTACTACAGCGTCAAGGTCCTGTGGCACGCGTCCCGGTCGGACATCGACCTCTCCCCTGCGCAGAGCCTGATCCAGGGGCTGAAAGCCCACTTCCGCGCTGGCCGCTCCGTGCCCTACGGCAGGGAGACGCTGAAGGCGATCGACGCGCTCGCTCGGCGGGGACGAGCCGAGACCCGCCGGAAACCCGAACCCTCCCCCGAGTAGCCAGGCTGTCGTGGACGACTGCTCGAGTGCGAGCAACGTCTCGAAGTGGTCGACGAACACCCGGTACAGCGGCGTCCTGCGCGGATCTGGCTACAGGCTGCCCTCGGCCCCGTTGTTGCCCTCGTCACATTCCAGGATCGCCTCGGTCGGGTCGATCGATATCTGGAAACCAGCCTCGACATCCACCTGAGGGACCACGAAATGCACTGGCAGCGCCGTGCCCGGAGACAGCACCGGCGGCACCACCTCGTCCGCGATGAAGGTGCCATCGGCCGCCAGCAGGAACACGACCACGTCCTCGACCGTCCACAGGTGCCCCTGGTTGGCCACGTAGACCGTGATGTAGGCGTCGGGATCATCCTCGACGGTGCACACGTCGATCATCTCCACGGCCAGGTCGGCCTCCGGGACGATCGGCGAGGTGCCTCGCGCGACGCCCTGCCACACGTTGGACTGCGGATCGGACCAGTGCACGTCGGCCGGAGGTGTCACGCTGCCGTCGATGGTGCGGTCTCCCGGGTACTTGTCGATGCTCGGCCACGGATACTCGGAGTCGACCACCGGCCATCCCCCCTCCGGGCTCTCGATGATGGAGAAGAGGGGCCAGTTGGGCACCACGATCTCGGCCAACCCATCGGCATCGACGTCCACGACGGCGGGCGCGGGCAACGGCCCGCTGAAGCTCATGTCGGCCATGGTGACCGAGGCCAGTTCGAAGCCGAGGCGATCGACCACGTAGAGATGCTCACCAGCATGGGACACGACCTCGTGAAATCCGTCCCCGGTGAGATCGGCCAGCGCGAACGGGAAATACTCCCAGGTGCCTGGCTCGACATCCCGACTGAACTTCCACAGCAGCGACAGATCGGTGTCCAGCGCCACCAGCCCGGAAGCGTCGCTGAGCACGATCTCGGGAAGCGGATCGCCGTCCAGCTCCCCCAGCCCGGCCAGGTCGGGCGCGAACAGACCGTAGGTACTCGACGCGATCAGGCTGCCATCGGTATCACAGATGAGCACGGCGTCGTAGGAGTGGTACGCGTCCGTGTTGGTCGAAGCAGCGACGAACACCTCTCCCTCCGGATCACCGTCGAGGTTGCCGACGGCGAAGGAGATCCCTGCGAAGTAGTCGCCCAAGGGGGCGTTCCAGCAAATCTGGAGCATCGATCCGTCGTGGGAGTACAGGTGGATCCCGAGATCCCTGCCAGAGGCCACGATGATCTCCTCGAGACCATCGAGATCCAGATCGGCGGAGATCGTCTTTTCCATGTGGCCCTTGCCCTCCAGAGACGCCACGATCGCCCCGGTGGTCGCATCGATGATGTAGCGGTCCACGAGCAGTTCGGCATCCCCGTCTCCGTCGAGATCGGTGAGCCAGGGAGTGACCGCGCCCTCCGAGGGCAACAGCGTCGTCCAGATCTCGGTCGCCCCGTTGAATGCCGACACCTGCCCAGGCTGTTTGTCCGCGCCCGTGAAGAAGTACGACGCCAGGAACTCCATCCCGGGCAAGTCCGGGTCGATCTCGCCGATCGTCCCGAAGATGATCCGGGTGTCGTGGAGGATGGCAGCGTGCTCCGTCTCGTCGATTCCCAGCAGCAGCTGGTGGCTGTCGTAGTCAGCCCCTTGCGTGATGCTGACCCACAGCTGCGAGTCATCGGTGGTGTCGATGTTCCCATCACCGTTGGTGTCGGTGAAGCGGCCAGCGTGGATACTGGTCCCCGTTTCGTTGACCCCGAGGCTGGCCGTGAGGACCAGCTCCGGCGCCTCCGGCAGCTCCGTTCCGCATTGCTGCAGCAACTGCACGGAATGCGCGGGCCAGTCCTGGTCCAGGCAGGGATGCACCGGCTCGGCCGAGTCGTCGTCGGCGGTGGCATCGTCGTCCGACGGGACATCGTCGTCATCGTTCGTGAAGCCGTCCATCGGACCTGTGTCCGGACAGGCTACCTGGAGCAAGACGGCCATGACCATCAGTGGGAGCCGCGGCACACGCATGACACTCATCCTGTCACCTCTACATCAAGAGATGCCACGGGCGCTCCCGGCGTGACTGGGGGCCGGACGAACGTGGGAGATGTCGAGTGCCCATGTCGGGTCCATGGTACCGGTCCCGAATTTTGACGCCCATGGCGACAAACAGGGGACAGCGGTCCCCATCCGCTCCCCCCCCACGCTAGGGTGACCTCCGGGAGGTCCCCGACAAGGGTAGCCACCACGTTCCTGCTGGCCCTGCTGCTCGCCCTGGGATGCAGCGAGTACGAATTCGGCACCGGCGGCGGTGACGTGGATACGCAGGGGTAGGTGGGGGAGCGGGAGCCCGCCTGCTCGGTCGCCTCCCTAGGCTTGGCGCCGCCCCGCCAGCAGCATCGCGAGCACGACCACCGCCCACAGGGGCGAGGCGCCGAACATCGAGAACCGACCCAGGTGGAGCACGTCGGTCACGAACACCGGCAGCCCCACGACCACGGCCGCGCAGGCCATCCCGGCACCCACGGATCTGGCCCGGGGCCGTCGCGACAGCAGCAGGGCCACGAAGCCGATCCAGCCGCAGACCAGGGCCCAGTGCGGTCCCTGAGCCAGCAGGTAGGCAAGGCCGTGGCCGTTCATCAGCCGGTGGGTGGCGGCAACGCCGTTGATGAAGGCCAGCAGGCCCGCGAACGAGCCCGCCGCGCCGACCAGGACCGCGTGCCACGGCAATCGCAGGGACCAGCGGGCCGTGACCACGAACGCCGCCACGGTCGCGGGCAGGGCCAGGGCGACCGTGGACGGGAACAGGTGACCGCGGGCCGCGGTGGGAGGGATCGGCATGAACGTGGCGATCCCGCCGATCACGGCCGCCGCCGCCACCACGGCCGGCGTCCATCCTCGGTCGCGCGAGAGACCGAGGGCCACGGCCAGCCACAGCGCGGCAGCGGTGATCCCGAGGGCGTACAGCACGGGGAAGACGATCGAGATCAGCGTGTACGTGATCGGGTCACCGCTGGCGGCCAGGACCTCGCGCAACCGCGGCAGGTCGTGCAAGAAAGCGAAGCTGCAGCCCGCTGCCGTCGCGACCGAGGCGGCGATCGAGATCCGTCTACCGAGCAACCCTGGGCCGCGCATATCGACGCCCAAGCTCCTTCACGGTACGCCGGTCTCGTCGATGGCCGGCTTTCCGCTCAATCCGCCGACCTCACGACACGGAACCCGACGCTCCATTCCTTCGTTCCCGGGGACAGGATCAGCCTGCGGGCAATCCGCACGTCCCGGGGTTCGCTCGGCCAGCTCCCCCCATCGTAACCTGCAGATCACCCGTCGGCATGCCCCGGGGATTCACCTCCTCGTCCCCGTACGCCCCGGGGTGGTCCTGACGCCACTCTGCAGCACCGACAAGATGCCGGGCCCGAGGTCGTCGCAGTCCACCGTCTCGCGGTAGAACTCCGAGAGCACCGATGCCGTGATCGAGCTCAGCTGGCCCAGCAGCTTCGGATCGTGGCGGACGAAGGGGCGCCCATGATCCGCCACTTCGTTCGCGGGTGGTAGAGTGGACCCCTGGGGGCTGGCAGCGGAGGCGAGGGCGTGGAGGACATGCGAGAGGGTGCGTGCCCGGTGTGTGGCCACACCGAGGTGTGGAGGAGCATTCCCCACCACCGGGATCGGAGCGGGGGGAGCTCGTCGCGGCAGCGGCTGTGCGCTGTAGCAGCCGTGCACGGTGGGCTCGCGCTGTACATCTGCCCTGGGTGCGGTCATGCCCAGTGGTTCGTGGAGGACGACGAGAGCTGGAAGGCGGACGCGGAGCGCTTCGTCCAGCGCATCCGTGCCAGGGTACCCGGCGAGGAGCCGACGCGGCACGACGTGTACCTCGACGAGTGCGAGCGCGTGGAGATGCCGGTCGCCCACGCCCTCGAAGGCGTGCAGGAGGTCGGCCTCCTCGGGCGCCCGCTCTTCCTGGTGACCCAGGTCAAGCCGGTGAAGGTCGCGAGCAACGTGACCTTTGCCGACGCCGAGCGCGTCAAGCAGGCGATCGGCCTCGGCGGTGGCTGGCCGCGCGTGGAGGTGTGCACCGAGCCACCGCCCCGGGTCCCGGAGCCGGGCGAGACCCTGTACGACGTCCGGGTCCACGAGGTGGACCTCGAGCACGCCCAGGACGCGGCCCTGCAGATCTCGCGGCTGCTCGACATGGAACACGGGGACGCGTTCCGGCTCGTGCTGGATCGGGGCCTGTTGTGCCGCGGTGTGAGCCGCGAGCAGGCCGACCGGATCCGGTTCGAGCTCGAGGAGGTGCCGGGGCTGGTGGTGGCCATGGCCGAGCGCGGCGAGCCGCGCGAGGTCCCCGACGGCGTGAGGTGTGCGCTCTGTGCCAGGGGGGTGCCGCGGACCGAGACCTACTTCACGAGGGATGGGGAGGTGTGCCCGGCGTGCTACGCGCAGCACTACGCGTAGGGAGGAGGGGCCGGCCACGATCCAGGACTGCTGGAAACGGTGCGGTACAGGCACCGTGTTCGCGATGCCGTCCGTCTGTAACCACTCGGTGAACCAGTGAGGACGTGGTGTGGCGGGGCTGCGGGGCGGTCCCATGTTCGTGGCGCGGCGGGGGTCCCATGTTCGTGGCGCGCGACGTGGCGCAGGCCGACGTAGCCGCGGCGCAAGCACGGTGGGCTGGGGAGATGTCGTTGTCGCCGGCCTCGGTGGCGCGAGTGAGCACACGGCCGGATCGCGGCGTCTGCGGAGCTCAGCTGTCACGAATTCGGGCCGCAGCCTGCAGCCGTCACGCAGGCGGATCAGGTCCCGATCCATCCGACTTCTTTCGAGCCTCGGCCCAGGCCTTGGGCGTGAGCTCGTGGACGCGTCGGGCGGGGTGGGTTTGCACGCGGCGCAGGACGTCGTCGAAGTAGGCCCACGGATCGATTCCGTGGAGCCTGCACGACGCGACGAGCGAGAACAGCGTCGCCGCGCGCCGTGCGCCGTCTTCGGAGCCGGCAAACATCCAGTTCTTGCGACCCACGACCGGCGCGCGCAAGGCGCGCTCCGCGGCGTTGTTGTCCATCGGCAGCAGGCCGAAGTCGAGGAACGTGTTCAACGCAGGCCACTGGTTGGTGGCGTACGTGATGGCCTTTCCCAGCGGGCTGGACGGCGGGTAGAGCGGCCGGACCCGCTCGAGGTACTGGCGAAACTCCTCGACGACGGGCGCGGACTCGCGCTGGCGTAGATCGAGCCGCTGATCCATCGACATCTTCCGTTTGCCGGCCTTGCGCTCGATGCGGTACAGCCTCTTGATCAGCGCCAGGGCCTCGGCCGCTTCCGCGGCAGCAAAGGACCTCGCGTCGTAGAACTTGCGCCGCGTGTGCGCCCAGCAGCCGACCTCGGTGGCCCC
>CAZXHG010000047.1:0-44761 GCA_964639985.1 uncultured Rickettsiales bacterium | reverse complement strand
CGATTGCGACGACAACGACGAGACGGTGTACCTCGTGGACGTGGACGGCGACGGCGTGTCCAGCTGCGACGGTGACTGCGACGACAACGACGACCAGGCCTACCCGGGCAACCTCGAGATCTGCGACGACCTGGTGGACAACGACTGCGACGGCCTGACCGACGAGGACGACGAGGAGTGCGCGGGCGACGACGACGACAGCGCCGCGGGTGACGACGACACGAGCGAGCCGGACGACGACGACACCGAGGACCCGGGCACGGACTGCTCCTGCACGTCCGACCAGGCGTCCGTGGCGCCCACCACCGCGGTCGCGCTGCTGGCGCTGCTGGGCCTCGTGGCCATCCGCCGGCGGGGCTAGACGCTAGTAGGGCAGCTCCAGCGCATCACAGATCCACTCGTTCACCGGCGAGATCTGCCGGCACAGCTCTGCGAAGTCCTGCACGAAGCTCTCCTTCAGCGTCGCGCCCTCCGCGAGGGTGGTGCTGACGATGAAGTCCTTGCGCTTGAGGTCCTCGACGAACTCGTGGTCCTTGGGGAAGTCGCGAGGGGGCCGCTTGAGCGAATCCCCGGCCCAGGTGAATCCCGTCTCCCCGATGGTCGCCTTGAGATCGGCCCAGCGCGCCGGGTTGTCGACGATGGCCTCGCGCAGCCTGAACAGGGTGGGGCCGTCCGGGTGCCAGATGCCACCACCGATGAACACCTCCCCCGGTTCGAGGTGCAGGTAGAACCCCGGCGCGTGCACGTCCCGGCACATCTCGTGGTTGAAGTGGATGCCGGTGTGGGTCTTGTACGGCGTCTTGTCCTTGGAGAACCGCGTGTCCCGGTAGATGCGGAACAACGACCCGCCCGCGATCTTCGGGATCGCCCGCAGGTGGGGGGTGAGCGCCTCCAGCCGCGGGGCGAAGTCGCGGATGAACTGCAGCGCCGGCTCCTTGACCAGCCGCTCGTAGTCGGCCTTGTGGGCGTTGAACCAGTCCCGCTCGTTGTTGGCCGCGAGCTCGCGCAGGAAGTCGTAGTGCTGGACCGTGAAGTGCATGGGGCCTCCTCGTGTCCCGAGGTCTACGACCTCGGCGAGGAGGTGTAAAGGGCCGGGCTCAGGGGCCGCCGTAGGGGGGCGCGGCACTGCCCAGCTGGTTGAACACCTGGTTGTCGTTGTCCTTGACCATGATGGTGCCATCGTACTTCACGAGTGACACCGAGGGGATGTAGCCGTCGACCTCGAAGTGATTGGAGAACTGCCAGTTGGGATCCGAGACCAGGATCACGTCCTCCATGCCGTACTGGTTGGCGTACTGGTTGAGGTCACCCTGGTTGGGTGTCTGCCTCGAGGCGTCCTCGGCGAGCACGTACACCACCACGATGCCGTCGTGGATCCAGTTCTCCGCATATCCCTGCGCCGCACCGGCGTAGGTTCCACAAGCCGGTCACCACCCGGCACCGAAGAACAGCGCGATCGCCCAGCCGGAGAGGCCGTGCATGTGGATCTGCTCGCCGCAGCGGTCCATCAGCGTGGCGTCGGCCATGATCTGGCCCGTGTTCCACCCCTGGCCCTGCCACTGGGGGCCCGGCCCCGGGGCCCAGTGGCAGGCGAACGGGTAGGACCACTCGTTGAGCGGGTCCGAGCCGTGGTCGGCCTCCTCGCCGTCGTCCCAGCCGTCCCCGTCCGTGTCCGGATCGTTGGGGTCGGTGCCGAACTGGGACTCCTCGTCGTTGGTCAGGCCGTCGCCGTCCGGATCGTGGTTGCCCGCCGTGTCGTCGTCGTCGTCGCCCTGTACGTCGTCGTCGCCGGCCACGTCGTCGTCACCCACGTGCGAGTCATCGTCGTCGTCGCCGGTTGCGTCGTCGTCGTCCAGGGGCGGCCGCGGTCCGGGAGGGTTGTTCCCCTCCTCGGTGGGGCAGCCCCACAGCAGCAGGCCCAGGGCGAGCAGCGCCCACCACGATCGGGTCATCGTGTACCTCCCAGCGGAGACGGCAGAGATCTCCAATCCGGATCGTAGACCGGTGCCCGTGGGGACCGTGTCAAGGCGGGGTCAAGTCACTCCGTCGCGGGGGTGGTGTCATCCGGGAGTTCATCCAAGATGAGATCCATCCAGTCCGCCGGGATCCGGGTGGTGGGGCGGCAGTAGCCCAGCGTGTCGTCGTCGATCACCGCCTCCATGCTGGGCACGCCCACGAACAGCAGGTCCTCGCCAGCCAGGGCCGCGCCCCCGGAGTTGCCCATGTTGATGCGGGCGTCGGTCTTGATCCAGGCCAGGTCGCCGTCCGCGTCCGTGACGAACCCGCTGACGATGCCGCGGGCCACCGAGATGCTGGTGCGGCTCTCGAATCCGCCCACGCCCGGGAACCCGATCACGTGCATGGGTTCCCCCAGCCGCAGGGACGCCGGGTCGCCGATGCGCATCCAGGGCAGGGCCAGGCCCTCGGGCAGGGGTCGGTCGAACACGTCGCGGTCGATGCGCACCAGCGCCAGGTCGAGCAGCTCGTCCTCGGCGATCAGCCTGGCCACGAACACCTGCAGGGGCGGCGCGTCGAAGCGCCCCGAGAAGCTGATGTAGATGTCGTCGGAGGCCACCTCGCCGTTCTCCTCCAGCACGTGTCGGTTGGTCAGCACGTAGCCGGTGGGGGAGACGCAGGTGCCCGATCCCCCGCCGTTGGCGCTGAGCACCTCGACCGTGGCCTCCAGCAGGGGGGTCAACGCGGTGGGGTCGCGGTCGCGCTCGTAGGGTGGGAACGGCACGTCCTCGTCGAAGACGGGTGGCGGCTCGTCCAGGGTGGCCACGATCTCGAATGCGATCTGCTCGTCCTTGCCGATCAGGCTGACCGCGTCGATGTAGTACACGCCTGGCAGCAGCGCCGGGCTGGACTCCGAGTCCAGCTCGATGCGCTCGTTGAGCATCATGGAGGCGCTGCGGTGGTCGTACCCGGCCGGATCGTCGTAGGAGGTCACCTCCCCGCCGTGCCGCACCACCAGGTCGATGTCGCGGGTCGCCTGGAACACCCACAGGTGCAGCCTCCGGGCGCCGGGCGGGACCTGCACCGAGAACCGCGCGGTCTTGGCGCCCCGCGGCACCTCGGCTGCGACCCGCTCGCCGGGCGTCAGCGCCTGGATCGGCGCAGAGGACGCGGACAGCGGCTCGGGCACCGGGGCGTTGAACCGCACCTGGACCTCCATCGGCCCGGTCGGCCCGTTGAACGGTCGGAACACGTCCAGGTAGTACGTACCCGCGACCAGCGGGGGGGACGAATTCACGTCGATCCGGAGCTGCTCGTTGGCACGGATCCCGTTGGCGCTGTGGTGCGCGTCGGTCTTGTAGTCCTCCATGGGCGCGCCGTGCCGCAGGTGCAGGTCCACGTCCCGGCGCGCGCCGATCACCTGCACCAGCAGGCTGGCCGTACCCTGGGTCACGTGGATGATGAACGTCTTGTAGTCCAGGCCTCCCTCGCCGAACTCCAGCTCGAAGGTGGAGTCCGCCCGGATCTCGCCATCAACCCCCTCCACGGACGACGGGAAGGGCGCCTGCTCGGTGGGCTCCGTCCCCTCGTAGCCCCGCTCGTAGTGGATCGACAGCGAGCACGCCGCGTTGCCGCCGCCCGGGTTGGCCACGTCCAGGTAGTACACCCCGCTGCGCAGCGGCGCGATGTCGGTGCGGGCCAGCGCCAGGCTCTCCTTCTTGCGGTGGCTGGAGGTGGCTCGATAGTCGGCCCGGTCCCAGCTGTCCAGGGGCGCGCCATACCGCATGTACAGGTCGATGTCTGCGGTTCCGCGGGTGGTGGCGATGGACAGGGACGCCACGTCCGGCGCCACGTCGATGGCCACGGTGACGAACCTGTCGCCCTGCTCGGTGAACTGCAGGCGGCCGTCGAAGTCGTCGGTCACGCCGAGGTGGACCTTGAGGCCGTCCGCGCCGCCGCGCTCGGACGCGGGCAGGGGTTCGGCCCCGCCCGGGCGGTCGGTGATCAGATCCACGGTGAGTTCGTACTGCAGTGGCCCGGCCTCGGCGCCGCCACCGTGCACCACGTCGAGGTAGTACGTGCACGCGCGCAGCCGCGGGATCCCGTCCGCGGTCAGCACGATGCGCTCCTTGCCCGAGGTGGTCCGGGCGAAGGCCACGGATTCCTTGTGCCAGTCCCGCAGGATCGGCCCGCCGGGCTTCAGGTAGAGGTCGGCGTCGCCGTCGGCGTCCACGTGGATCTCCATGCGGTCCGCGCCCTGGGGCACCCGGATCAGGTAGGTCCGGTACTGCTCGCCCCCGTGCGGGAGGCGACCCTCCTCGGTCTGTCCGGGCTTGAGGGAGGGCAGGTCAGGGCCTGCGGTGGCACGCGCGGGCAACAAGCCCAGGGCGGTGATGCCGATCAGGGCCAGCAGGGTCTTGGGCAATGGGGTCACCGGTCCTTGAAGGTCTCCTGGGTCACGCTCTGGCGCTCGAACACGAGCACCCGTGAGCGCCGGGGCGCCACGGTCTGGTGCACGGTGCCGGCCTTGACCAGCAGTGTGTCCATCGGGCCCAGGGTGGTGGCGGTCAGGCCGCCCTTGAACTCCACCCGCAGCTCGCCGTCGAGCACCACGAAGAACTCGTCGCGGCCATGGTCGTGCCAGGGGAACGTGCCCTCGAACAGCACGACGAAGGCGTGGTAGTCGTCGATCTCCGCGACTTCGATGGGGGCGAACGGCACGGTCGCGTCGCGCGCGATCCGGCCGAGGTTGACCTTGTGCGCCATGGTCACCCCTCGTTCAGCATCAGGTGGGCGAACACCTTGGCGTCACCCACGAGGTTGGAGATGCGGCAGTACTCGTCCGGGCCGTGCATGGTCTCGTCCATGCGCGCCCACACCGCGGCCGGGATCCCGGCCCGGCGCAGGAAGGCGGCCACGGTGCCGCCACCGATGCCGCCCGGGCGTGCCTCGACGGCGTACACGTCCCACACGGCTTCCCTCAGCCCGAGCACCACGTCCGCATCCGGATCCGTGGGGGGCGCGGCCTCCTCCTTCTGCACGAAGTCGATGTCCACGGTCACGCCGAAGTCGTTGGCCACCGTGTCCGCGGCCTCGCGCAGGAAGGCCTCCACCTCGTGCAGCGGATGCTGGGGCAGCAGCCGGCAGTCGAAGTAGAACACGTCCCGGTCGGGGATGGTGTTGACGTTGTCCACGTTGGCCTCGCGCCTGGTGGCCGCGAACGTGGACCCGGGTGGGTCGAACAGCGGGTCCTGGTCCGGGAACCGGCGTGCCAGTTCCTCGAGCCGCACGACCAGGTGGGCTGCGGCGCGCGTGGCGTTGCGGCCCCGTTCGGGTGTGGAGCCGTGCGCGGTCTGGCCGGTGACCGTGAAGCGCGGCCACAGGATCGACTTCTCGGCCACCTCGATCAGGGAGCCGTCCGGTTCACCACTGTCCGGCACGACCACGATGTCCTCGGGCCGGAAGGGGTTCGCCTTGGCCACCACGTGGGCCACGCCGAACTCGCTGCCGGTCTCCTCGTCCGCCACGAGCAGCAGGGCCACGTCGTGCGCCGGGGTCAGCCCCTCCTCGGCCAGGGCCAGCACGGCCATGGCCGAGGCCACCAGGCCCTGGTGGTTGTCCTCCACGCCGCGGCCGTACAGCTTGTCGCCGTCGCGGCGCAGGGTGAACGGATCGCTGCTCCAGGCGTCGAGGTCCCCGGCCGGCACCACGTCCATGTGGGACATCAGCCAGATCGTCCGGCTGTCGTCCCGGCCTGGCATGCGCACGATCAGGTTGGGCCGGTAGCCCGACGGCGCGGCCTCGTCCGTGGCCCGGATCTCCCGGATGTCGGTCAGGCCGTGCTCACCGAACCAGGTCTTGAGGAAGTCGGCCTTGGCTGCCTCGCCCACGCCGCCACTGCCCGGCCCGATCGCGGGGCGGCGCACCAGCTCGGTCTGCAGCTCGACGATACGCTCGGTCATGCCGTCCAGCCGGCGACACACGCGCTCGAATGCATCTCTGTCCATGGGGCCCTCCCGGGAGGCCGTCCCCCCGCTGGCGGCATTCTACTCCGCCTGTTCCTCCCCGGTGTGGTCCTCGCACTTGCGCGACCAGCGCACCAGCTTCGGGCAGTCGGCCGGATCCTCGCCCTCCTGCAGCAGGTCGGCGCAGATCTTCGGCTTGACCTGCTCGATGGCCTGGCCGTCATTGCGGCCCCTGCCCTCGTAGCATGCGCGCTGCTCGCCCCGCTCGCCGCAGACCTCGCACCACCGCCTGCTGAACAGCGCATCCGTGCGCTCGGTCTCCGCGCGGCACGTGGCCAGCACCAGGATCCCGGTCGTGTGCTCCCCACGGATGATCGGGGCGACCGTGCCCTCGCAGGTGTGCAGCACGCCCGGGTGGATAGCGGCCACCATGGCGCGGTTGTCGTCGTTCCAGGCCAGGGCCGCGGCCGTGGGCTCCATGGCGCCGGGGCGGCGTGCGAGCAGCACCCGGTGATCCGTGACCTCGAGGTCCCCGCCGAGCACGGCGCTGCTCTCCAGGGCGTCTCCCGACCGGCGCCTGGGTTCGGAGCGGTCCTCGGCCATCAGCAGCACGTTGTGCAGCACGAGCGGCTGACCCGTGGCAGCCTCGTAGCGGTCGGCGGCCGCGAGATCGTGCAGCGCCTGCACGTATGACACCAGGCCGTCGGCCTCCACGAACAGCTCACCCGCGGCCAGCTTCTCGTCGCGGGTCTTGGCGTACCACTCCTCGAACACGCCGCGCAGGGTGGGCTCACCCTCGATCACGGAGGACAGCTCGGCGAACGCAGCCTCACCCGCCCCCTCGCAGCAGGTCTTGCCGGTCATGGCCGCGTAGGCGAGCCCGCAGCGGGCCGCGTACCGCGCCAGGTAGAGGTCCGGGTCCACGTCGTCCCCGCCGGGCAGCCGCTCCAGCCAGTCCTCGAGCGTGTCCCACTCGTCGTGCTCCAGCGCCCGCTGGGCCGCGGCCTGGGTGCAGGTCACCAGCACCTCGTCGGGGGCCTCCCCCTCGATCAGCCCCAGCTGGACCAGCCCCTCCCTCGCCTCTCCGTCCAGGCAGGTCGCCTTCACGTCGTCGTGTGTCGGCCCTGTGGGCTCGCGCTTGCACCCCGCCGTCGCCGCGAGCATCCCCAGGGCCGTCGCCACCGCGATCCACCGTGTCATGTTCTCTCCTCGGTTGAAGCCGGACGGGCGCGAGCATCGCGCAGGCGCGCGCGATCGTCAACACCTTGAACCCCCGGGGGCGCGGCATTACAGTGCGCGCCGTGACGCGACTCGCCGACCCGGACCTCGCCGACCGCCTGCTCTCCCGGCTGACCCGGCTGTACGGGTTGGCCCGGGCCGGCGACGAGACCCGCGCCCTGCTGGAGCTGGTGGAGGGCTGGCGCCCCGCGCTGGCGCGCGCCCGCCGGCCCCTGGACCAGCGCGACAGCGTGCTGATCACCTATGCTGACACCATCCGCACCCCGGCCGAACCCCCGCTGGTCACCCTGCGGCGGTTCCTCGACGCTCGCGTGCGCGGTGCCGTGTCCACCGTGCACCTGCTGCCGTTCTTCCCCTGGTCGTCGGACGACGGCTTCTCGGTGCGGGATCACCGCCGTGTCGATCCGGCCGTGGGCACCTGGGCGGACGTGGAGGCGCTCGCCGGCAGGTTCGACCTGGCATTCGACCTGGTGCTCAACCACGCCTCGGCCGATGGGGACTGGTTCCGACAGTTCGTGGCGGACGAGGCCCCCGGGCGGGACTACTTCGTGACCGCCGATCCCGCGGACGACCTGTCCGCCGTGGTCAGGCCGCGCACTCATCCCCTGTTGACCCCGGTGACCACGGCGCGGGGCGTGCGCCACGCGTGGACGACGTTCAGCCCCGACCAGGTCGATCTGGACTTCGGCAACCCGGCCGTGTTGCGCGAGTTCGTGGACATCGTACTGGGCTACGTGGGCCATGGCGCGCGGGTCCTGCGCCTGGACGCGGTGGCGTTCCTGTGCAAACGGGTGGGCAGTCGCTGCATCCACCTCGAGCAGACCCACGAGGTGGTGAAGCTGCTGCGCGACGTGGTCGACGAGGTCGCCCCCGGCACGGTGCTGCTGACCGAGACCAACGTGCCCCACGCCGAGAACGTGGCCTACTTCGGGCGCGGCGACGAGGCGCAGATGGTCTACCAGTTCAGCCTGCCGCCGCTGCTGCTGCTGGCCCTGACCCAGGGGGACGCGCGGCCGTTGACGCGCTGGGCCGCGGACCTCGCCCCCCCGCCTCCGGACTGCACCTGGCTCAACTTCACCGCGTCCCACGACGGCATCGGGCTGCGGCCGCTCGAGGGGCTGGTCCCCGCCGTTGCGGTCGATGCCCTGGTCGAGCACACCCGCCGTGCCGGCGGCCAGGTCTCGATGCGCTGCGGCGCCGGGGGCGCCGACGTCCCCTACGAGCTGAACGTCTCGTGGTTCGACGCGGTGGGTGACGGCGCGGACACGTCGACCGAGCAGCACGTGAGGCGCTTCCTCGTCTCCCAGACCCTGCCCCTGTCGCTGCAGGGGGTGCCCGCGCTGTACGTGCACAGCCTGCTCGCCACCCGCAACTGGCGCGAGGGCGTGGCCGCCACCGGTCGCGCCCGCACGATCAACCGTCGGGCGTGGGATCACGACGAGCTCGTGGCCCGCCTCGACCGGCCGGGCAGCACGCCGGGGTGGGTGTTCGACGAGCTCGTGCGACGGCTGCGCGTGCGCGCATCCGAACCCTGCTTCCACCCGGACGTGGGCCAGCAGGTGCTGGACCTGGGGCCCACCGTGTTCGCCGTGCTGCGGCCGGGCCCGGACGCCGACCTGCTGTGCCTGCACAACCTCGGCCCGGCCCCGGTCGAGGTGGACCCCGCTCGGGCGGCCGGATCCCCCGGCGGCGCCCGCGTGTGGCAGGATATCCTCGAGGACGGGGCGAGCCGGCACGAGCGCGGATGTACGCTCCCGGGTCACGGCGCAGCCTGGCTGCGTCGCCCCCGCTGAGCCCTGACGGGCCCTCGAGGAGTGGTGCACGTGGAGATCAACTGGGTCATCCCGCTGGCCGCGGTTCCGGTCCTGGCCGTGGTCGCCGCGATCCTCGCGCTGCTACACCGCGCCCATGTCCGCCGACGGGCCATGGCCGACCGCTGGACCACCTTCCGCACCGAGGTCGCCCGGCTGGACGTGGAGGACGTGCACCGGCGGCTGCTCGAGGCGCTGGCCGGCCAGCTCGAGGTCGGGGTCGCCCCGGTCTCCCTGCTGAGACACCGGGCCACGTTCGAGCGGGTCGTGCACGACGCGCTGGAGCACATCGCCGAGAAGGACTCCGGCCGCGCGGTCCGTACCGCCGCTCACGTCGGGCGGATCCGCGAGGCCCTGGGCTTTGCCGAGCCCCAGGGCGCGGACTTCGTCAGCACCCGCCAGCTGGCCCCCGGGCTGATGGTGCGCATCTCGCGGGACGACACCGGCGGCGCCGAGCTCGAGGGTGCCATCGGCGAGGTGGGCGAGGAGAGCCTGGAGATCGTCAACCTGCAGGGGCTGAAGATGCGGCCGGGCGAGCGGGTCGTGTTCTCGGTGGTACGAGACGAGCGGCGCTACTGCTTCGACAGCGAGATCATGGGCCTGGACGAGGCCACGGCCTCGATCCGGGCCACCCACTCCCTGGAGATCGTGGACGCGGACGTGCGCTCCGACCAGCGCGTGCCGGTCAACCGCAAGGTCGGCTTCCGCGCGGCCGGCGACCCGGAGACCTCCATCCGGCGGGCCGTGCTCGTGGACCTCAGCGTGGGCGGCGCGGCCGTGCGCTGCTCGAGCTGGCACGATCCGGGTGAGACCCTGCAGCTGGAGCTGGACCGGCGCGAGCTGCTGATGCTGCCGCCGCCCGAGGAGCCCGAGGACGCGGAACCGCCCGTGGGCGTGCGCGGGACCATCGTGGGCTCCAGCCAGGAGCTCGCCGAGCGCATCTATCACCTGCGCTTCTACGGCCACGACGAGCACCGCACCTGGCTGTTCTCGCTGATCAACGAACTGGACCGCGAACGCCGAGGACCCAAGGGGCTGCGCAGGGAGCGGCCGGCCGGATCGGAAGACGGCGAACCGTGAGCCGCGGCCAGCCCCTGCTGGGGGACCTGCACACCCTGCTGCGCGAGCGACGGGTCGACCTCGACGAGGTGCTGGCCCGGATCGTGGACCGGGTCGCGGATGCGTTGCGTGCAGACCGGGGTACCCTGTTCCTGGTCGACCACGCGGCCGGCCAGCTGGTCAGCCGCGCCGCCCATCTCCCCGAGATCGCGGAGATCCGGTTGCCCCTCGGACAGGGCGTGGCCGGCCGCGTCGCGTCCAGCGGCCTGGCCGTGCGGGTGGGGACCACGGACGAGGCTCGCACCGTGGACCGGGTCACCGGGTACGAGACCCGCAGCCTGCTCGGCGCGCCCGTGACCGACGCAAGGGGCCGGGTCGTGGCCGTGATCGAGCTGCTCAATCGCCGGGACGGCCCGTTCGACGCCGCGGACGAGGCGCACCTGACCGAGCTGGCCGCCGAGGTCGCCGAGCTGTTGCTCGCGTCCAGCCTCGGTCCCCAGCTCCACCCGGACCAGCGCCACGGCCTGTCGTACCACTACAACGGCATCGTGGGCGCTTCCCCGGTGATGCGCGCCGCGTTCGATCGCACGGCGCGCGCGGCGCGCACCGAGGCCACGGTCCTGATCCGCGGGGAGAGCGGCGCGGGCAAGGAGCTGTTCGCGCGCGCCGTGCACGACAACTCCGCCCGCCGCGACGGCCCGTTCGTGAAGGTGGACTGCGCGGCCCTGCCCGCCACCCTGATCGAGAACGAGCTGTTCGGCCACCGCAAGGGCGCGTACACCTCGGCGGACGGTGCCCGCACCGGCCTGGTGGACGCGGCCGCGGGCGGCACCCTGCTGCTCGACGAGGTGGGGGAGCTCGACCCGGCCGTGCAGGGCAAGCTGCTGCGACTGGTGCAGGACCGGCAGTTCCTGCGTGTCGGCGGCGACCGGCCGGTGGACGCGGACGTGCGCTTCGTGTTCGCCACCCACCGGGACCTGGAGGCGGACATGGCCTCGGGCAGGTTCCGCGAGGACCTGTACTGGCGAATCCGCGTGGTCGAGATCCACGTGCCGCCCCTCCGCCAGCGGGGCCACGCCGACCTCGACCGGCTGATCGACCACCTGCTGGTGGTCTCGTGTCAACGCCACGACCGCCCCGGCTTGAGCCTGTCCGGGGCGACCCGCGCCACCCTGCACGCCCACCCCTGGCCGGGCAACGTGCGCGAGCTGCTGCACGCGGTCGAGGCCGCGGTCGTGATGTGCCCGGGCGAGCGGATCCGGCCCGAGCACCTGCCCGCGACTCCCGGCGAGGTGACTCGGAACCCGATCACCGATGATCCGCGGGCGTTCCGCACCCACCCGCGACCCCTGCGGGAGGTGGAGTCCGACTACATCGACCACGTGCTGGCGCTGAACGACGGCAACCGCACGGCCACCGCCCGCCAGCTCGAGATCAGTCGCAGCACCCTGCTGCGCAAGCTGGGCCGGACCCGGGAGGGATGATGGATCCCGAGAATGCCCCCAACGAGAACCCGCTGATCTTCATCGGCACCTCCGTGGCCTGCTTCGCCATGGTCCTGCTGATGTACGCCCAGGGCGACCTCGGCGCGATCGGCCTGATCGCCTTGCTGCTCGCGGCGATGAACCTCGTGTTCCTCAACCTCAAGTACCACCAGCTGCTCCAGCGCTACGGTCGCCTGCTCAGCCTGATCCGCCTGCGTGGCCGCCTGGCCGCCACCCAGGCTGCCCGGAAGGAACCCTGATGGACCTGCCCCCCGGTGTGGTCGAGCTGATCAACACCCGCCTCGGCGGGTTCAACCACCACGTGGGCCTGCGCTTCGTGTCCGCGGCCAAGGACGCGTTCGTGTCGGAGATCGACGTGGAGGATCACCACCTCCAGCCCTACGGCCTGGTGCACGGAGGCGTGTACACGTCCATGGTCGAGACCACCTGCAGCACGGGCGCGGCCGTGACCGTGTTCCCGGAGGGGAAGTCCGCGGTCGGCCTGGAGAACAGCACCTCCTTCCTCAAGGCCGTGCGGGGAGGCACCCTGCGCTGCACGGCCCGCCCGCTGGTGACCGGCGCGCGCTCCCACGTGTGGCTGGCCGACATCACCGACGACCAGGGTCGGCTCGTGGCCTCGGGCCGCGTGCGCATGATGATCCTCGAACCCGGCGCGTCGGCCGGTGGCAAGCAGGTCGAGGTCGAGTAGCCCCTCCCCGTGTCCCGCACCGCGCCAGCGCTGCTGCTCGTCGCCGGGGCCGCGGCCCTATGCATGGCGCCGGGCCTCGGCCTGCGCGACCTGGCGGGCGACGAGCTGTGGGGCGGCCCCGGCCCGGAGGCGGGCCCGTTCGGCATCGTGGCGGCCAGCCTGGACGCCGGGGATCCCGAGCGCTTCACCGCCCACGCCCCGCTGTCGTGGCTGGCGCGATGGGTCGCGCTGGCCGTGCTGGGCCGCGACCACGTGCTGCCGTGGCGGCTGCACGCCGTGCTCGCCGCCATCGCGACCGCGATGGTCACCTGGTGGGTCGCAGCGCGCCATGGCCGCCCCCGGGAGGGCCTGCTCGCCGGCCTGCTGCTCGCCACCAGCCCTTTGCTGGCGTTCCACGCCCGCGAGTCCAGCAACTACGCGCTCACGCCGCTGCTGACCGTGGTCCTGCTGGGGGGGCTGGTCGGGCTCGCCCGCGGCACACCCCGCGCGTGGCTGTGGCTGGCCGGTGGCGTGGTCCTGGGCCTGGCCAACGACTTCCTGTTCGCCTTCATGGTCGCGGCCGCCGTCGCGCCGTACGGCCTGGTGGTCTGGCGCGCCGAGGACCGCCCGGCCATGGCCCGCCCACTCGCCCGCGCCGCCACGGCTTGTGCCGTCGTGCTCGCCGTGCCCGCGGTCGTGCTGACCTGGAACGTGCTGCGCAACCCGCTGGGCGACGTGATCACGCCCCACGCCGACCCGGCGGGCACCCACACCTGGGTGCAGTCCGTGGCCGGAGTGCTTCGCGGCGTGTTCGTGGCGCCGTCCGGCGGCTACGCCGCCGAGGTGGTGCGGGATCGCTGGGGAACCGTGGCCCTGGTCGTGGCGGGCGGCGTGCTGCTCGGCGTTCTGCTGTGGCGTCGCGCAGACCCCCTGGCCCGACTCGCGGCCGCGGCCCTGGCCGCGTTCGTGCTGTTGCACGTGATCGCGCACCTGGTGTTCGTGCAGGTCTGGGACCGGGACTTCGTGTCCGGCCCCCGCAGCCTGGTCGCGGCGCTGCCGCTGGTGGCGGTGGTGTGGGCCTGCGGCGCGCGGCAGCTCGGACCGCGGCTGGGGCACGTGCTGCTGGGCGGGCTGCTGACATTGCAGGGGGTGGCGACCGCGCGCCTGGTGACGGACATCAGCGACACCCATCGTGGGGCGGTCGAGCGGATCGAGGACCTGTGGCAGGACGGGGATGGCATCGTGGCCGACCCCGGGCTGCGCCAGCGCCTGGCCTTCCGCACCTCGAGCCGGGACATCCGCGCCCACGACGGCTGCGTCGGGGATCCATCCGAGCTGCCCGACCGGCTGTGGTACCTCGACGCGGGCGACGGCTGGCAGTCCCTCGAGATCCAGGACTGCGAGGGGAGGGGACGCCGGTTGCTCGACGCGGGCGGGTACCGCCTGCGGCTGTGGGAGGCGCGCAGCCCGCCCCTGGTCGAGCGGGGTTCGAGCTCGTTCATCGAGGGGGTGGTGGTCGCGCTGCTGGAGCGGGGCCGCGATCCGGGCCGCGCTCCCCGCTCGATCCTGGACCTGCGCGTCCACCCGGCCGCCCTGTCCGGCGTGCGCACCTCGGCCGTGGAGGTGGACGAGCGGCAGCTCGGCACCGGGTACCGTACCAGCCGCACCCGCCCCTGGCTCCCGGCCCTGGACTTCAGCGTGCTGGTCGGCGCCGAGGTGCTGGTGCGCGTGCGGCCGGCCGAGCCGGTCTGGAGCAAGCCGCTGCCCGAGGCCCTGGCCGCCCCCTACCGCCGCCCCACGGCCGCCTGGAAGGCGCGGCCGGTGGTGGAGGAGCCCATCGACGGCGTGTGGGAGCTGGACGTGCCCCCCCTCACGTCGCCATTGCTGCTGGTGTTGCTGCGGTTGCTGCGGATCGGGCTGGGAATCGGCGTGCTGGCGGCGGTGTCGTGGCAGAGCCTGGAGACGGCCCACCGTCGTCGTGGGATCGTCCGGACGGAGCGACCATGAACGGAGCCTCGAGCCGATGTGCATTGCCTCCCTGATCTCGCTGTTGCTCGCGGCGAGCCCGACGATCCTCTCCGACGTCGAGGCGTGTGAGCATCACCGAGCAGCGATCCAGACAGAATACGGCTCGACGGAGAGCCGGACGAGCGACTCGCTCCCCTGCTCCCTGACCGCCGATCTCGACGGGGACGGCAAACCCGACCAGCTCCGGTTCGTGCACGCCGACGGCCGCACTGGACTGGCCGTACGCTGGGGTCGCGGTGGGGACACCGTGCTCTCCTCGGTGGCCGTGGAGGTCGAGGGTCAGGTCCAGGGCGAGGTGGAGGACTTCTCCTGGTTGCTGGCCTGGCATGTCCTGCCCCGGACCGGTGAGATCTTCGAGGTGTCGGTCCTGGGGCGGCCCGTACCGGTCCCGCGGGGTGCAGCCCTCGGTGATGCCCTGTGGTGCACCTCCTCGGATGTCGCGTCCCTGCTGGTGTTCACGGCCGAGGGATGGCGGCTCCGCGACCTGGGGTACTGAACGGAGTCCATACCCTTTTTGCGCTGCTGTTCCAGGCCCGATCGCGCCCGATGGCGAGCAACGTAGTAGGATGTTCCGGCTACAGCGGCGAACAGGCCGCCTGGCGAGCGCGAGGTACAGGGAAGGAAGATCGATGACGAGGTTCTGGATCGCGGTAAGTGTGGGACTGCTGGCCTTGTTCGTGGTGGGGTGCGATGGCCAGACGTCGAGCGAGGCCGAGGGCACGAACATCGGTGAGTGCTCCGACGAGATCGACAACGACGGCGACACCTTCGTCGACTGCGCGGACACGGACTGCGCCAACGCCTCCAACTGCGGCGACGACGACACCGGCGACGACGACGACGACGTGACCGACGACGATGACGACACCGGCGACGACGACGACGACTTCAGCGACATCGACGGGGTCGAGGACCACGATCCCGGCCCCTGCAGCGAGCTGTGCGTCAACGAGTTCATGGCCAGCAACGCGACCGGCGCCCAGGACGCCACCGGCGCCTTCCCGGACTGGCTGGAGCTGTACAACCCGACCGGCGCGGACATCGCGTTGGATGGGTACTTCGTCAGCGACGACCTCGCCTGGACCGACAAGCACGTGATGGCCGGTGGCCTGGTCGTACCCGCGGGCGGCCACCTGATCCTGTGGGTGGACGGCGACATCGACCAGGGCGACGACCACCTGCCCTTCCGCCTGAACCGGGGTGGCGAGCAGATCGGCATCTACGACCCGGCCGGCACCGCCCTGGACGAGATGAGCTACGGACCGCAGGAGACCGACATCTCCGCCTCGCGCACCACCGACGGCGCCGAGGAGTGGGTGGAGGACGACACCTCCACCCCGGCGGGGCCGAACGGCTGACAGCCCGGCCTTCCGTTCCTCCCTGGATCTGACCTACGAGCTACGAATTCGTAGGTCGTGGGCGGAGAGCTGCCCCGTTCATGTCGTGTAGGGCGCGCCGCAGTGAAACCAGATTCACAGCTCCTCGGTGTGCCCATCGAGATACTTGAGCACCTGATCCCGCCTGGGTTCCATCTCCTCCCACCAATCCACCTCGAAGAAGTCGGTTTCCGACAGCTGTGCCAGGCGATTCCTGACCTCAGGGTGGCGATCACAGATGAACCGTACGTCAGCTCTGTCACGCGGGAGCCAACGGCGGAGCTTGGAAGCGATCATGTCGGAAGGGGCCAGGGACCAGATCCGAAGCGCCCTCGAATTGAAAGGTCGACGTGTGGCGCGACCTGGCCACCCCAGTGGAAGCGGCGGGAGTCCACCGACCACGGGATCCAGGTATGGGCTTCGTTCCGTCGCCTCGCCGAAAGCCCGGAACAGAGCCTCTGCCGCCTCACGATTCGATAGCTCGATCTGGTCTTTGACCACGTCCAGGTCCTTGGTCGCACCAGCTCGTCCCTCAAAAAGAACCAGAGGAGCACCACCCAGCAGGTACAGATCGGCGGTTCCGAGCTCCTGCTTGGTGAGCAGCTCTGCCATGTCCGACAGGAGCCGCGTCAGGTCGTCTTGCATCGTCACGAAGTGCCCCGCCTTCGAAGTCCGGTGAACAGCTCTTCGGCCGCGGATTCGAAACCAGTGAGCGTCTGGTCGTAAGAGATCCTCCAGCGCTTGGAGGGTGGGGGTAGATGATCTGTCCGTCCAGCACCGAAACCCAGCGTGTCGTATGCGGTGCCTGGCGAGGGTCTCTGCGACCGCTCGAGCAACACGTCGAGAGCGCGGGCTGTGAGGGGACGGGTGGGTACGGAGCCAGATCCTGCCACAGTCCTCGCGATATCGGCGATCCAGCCCAGGCGGCGATCCACCCCGTAGTCGGCGCAAAGCCCCCACAGTGCCAGTGGAGGGAAGTCCTCGACGAGAAGCAGACCTGGGAGTCGGTCTACCAGACGGGGCTCGGGATGCAAGAGTGCATCTGCCACGGATTCCTGGACCGGTCTGATGGCCCACAGAGGACTCGTTCCAGCGGCCGTCAACGACGCTCCCCGGTACGCGATCTCCTGCCAGATGACCCTGGGCCCGTAGGGCAACCCAACCGTGCCGACAGCGAGTTCGGAGACCGGGACACCAAGCACCCTGGCTACCCGAACCGCCTCCCACAATCCCGGTTCACGTTTTCCGGATTCCCAGAGCGAGATGAGTGAACGATCGACGGATAGAGCATCCGCAACGCGTTGCTGGCTCAGGCCAGCAAGCTGTCGGAGGCGTTTGAACCGCGAACCGAAAGCACCCTGCCAGTTCATCACTTCGTTCATGCAGCGATCATGACATAATTCACGAAACGTGACAAATGTCACAATCCGTGCTGAAACGAAACAACGTCGGTTGGCGCTGGATCGGGGAGTCATGGCATCACGCTTCTATCCCAATCCGAACCCTCATAGACCGGTACGGACCTCACCTCCGGTGACACCCCGGTGCCAAACTCCACCTCAACCAGGCCGACTCGGAGCTGCTCCAGCCACTCCCTCAACAGCCCCCAACCAACGTCATCACTGGAAAAACCCTGTCAGCACGGCCACTTGGGGTTTCGCACGTTCCCAGCCTACGAATCCGTAGGTCGGCTCAAGCGAAGCGGAGCCGACACGGCGGCTCCCGTCGGATTGGCTTCCGAGGCTACGCGTCCCCCCAGCGATCCGCCGGTAGCGTCTCGAGTACCGCGTCCGAGCCCTCCTCCATCGCGCGGTCGCGCTCGGCCTCGCTGAGCGGGATGAGCCAGAGTACGCGGACGGGATCGCCGAACTGGTCAGGGAGTTCCACCTCCGGCACCGCCGGGTGGTCGCGGACGAGCATGGCCCCGGTGTACATCGGGTTCTTCCACGCGTCGAAATCGACGGTGTGACCGGGTCCGAACCACGTGAAATTCTCCCACGGATAGCTGCCCGTCCTCACGAGAGCTGCGATGGCCCGTACGACAGCGTCGTCGTCCCAGGTAGCAGGGAGAACCACGCCGAGCTCGATGCGACGGTGCGCTTCGTAGTCCTCGATGGCCGACTCCACGTTGGGCTGCGGCAGGAGTGAAACGCCAGCGGTAATGAGATAGTGGGCATCTTCGGACGCGATGTACACGAACGAGAGAGGGGGCCAGAGCCCGTCGTCGAACGCGGCTGGGGAGTCACTGGGGCCGAGGGCAGCCTCGCAGGCATCGAGGATTCCCTGCCAGGCGCTTTCCCAGGGATCGCCCTCCTGCCACGCCTTCCAGTAGGCCCTGGCCTCCTCGAACCTCCCGAGGAGTACGTTGTCGCTGTCGAACTCCCACGCCAGCGGCCCCTGGCCCAGGGCGTCCCGTGAGTAGCCGTTGAACCCTTTGTAGCCGCTCCACGGGGGAATGACGGCGAGCATGTCCTGCCCCTCGAACAAGGCAGCGCCATTGCCCTCGGGCAGCCAGACGACCTCGAGCTCCTCGGCGTCCGGGGGTGTCGTCGTGGAGGGCGACCGGCAGTACGCCAACGGGTTCATGGGCGCATGACCCCGCTGAATGGAGTCGACATCAAGCGACGCCGGCGCCTCCACCAGATTGCGGACCCACACCGAGCGGACGCCGAAGCCTTCTCCTTCCGCCCCTGTCAGGTAGAAGAAGCACGTGTGCCCGTCGACCTCGACCACGGCCTGGACATTGCCGTGGGGGCTGATCTCAGCCAGCAGGACATCGGGTTCGCGGGGTGTCGTCTTCTTCGTCACGGCCGTACCGAGCGCGCACCCGCCGATCAACAGCACGGTCGCCCAGGACACCACCCCGGCCGCCCACACGCCACCGTGGTGGCGAGGTCTATTCGATCTCAAATCCAGAGGCATCTATCCCCCTCTCCACCCAATTCCAGATCAACGGAGTGTAGGCGCTTCCCAGTGGTCCAGCCAAGGTCACGGGCCAGCCCTTCCCACCGGACGCCCCCTTCGCGACGCGGCTATAATCGAACCCGAGAGGCCCCCATGAGCAAGAGCGAGGTCGAGCAAGCCATTCGCGCCGCCGAGGCGAAGCTCCGCGCCCAGGGCGTGAAGTCGCTGGCCATGTTCGGCTCGTTCGTGCGCGGCGAGGCCGGGCCGGACAGCGACGTGGACCTGCTGGTCGAGTTCGATCGTCCCATCGGACTGTTCACCCTGGTCCAGGTCCAGCTCGACCTCGAGGAGATCCTGGGCCGGAAGGTGGACCTGGTCCCGCGCAACTCCCTGCACCGGGCTCTCCGGGATTCGATCCTCGCCGAGGCGGAGCAGGTCCTTGACGCCGCGTGACTGGCGATTCCGCATCCGGGACATCCTCGATGCCGCGGACCGCATCAGGTCCTACACCTCGGACCTGACCCGGGACGAGTTCTCCGCGGACTCGATGCTGCAGGAAGCCGTCTCCACAACCTCATCATCATCGGCGAGGCTGCTGCCGCGCTTCCCGAGGACTTCGTCAGCCGCTACCGCGACATCCCCTGGCCCCTGATGAGAGGGATGCGCAACGTCCTGGCGCACAGGTACTACGCCGCGGAGGCGGAGGTCATCTGGCAGACCGCGACGGAAGACCTACCTTCGCTGGTGGAGGCTCTCGGAGACCTCGTCGACAACGAATCCGACTGATCACGAGGACAACCACGCACCGGTGACACCCCGGTGCCAAACTCCACCCGATTCCAGCCGACTCGAGGTGACTCCAGCAACTCCACCAGCGCCTCGACTTCTGCGATCCGCCAGGAAAAACCCTGTCAGCACGGCTACTTGGGTTTTCGCACGGTCCCAGCCCACGAATCCGTAGGTCGCGGGCGGAGAGATTTCGAGAAGAGCGAAGAGGAAACTCCTGGTACCTGCCCCGAGTGGCCGACACCTGTCTCCCCTGTCGGCGAGGCCGAGAACCTGCTACAACCCGCAGCCTTCGCTCCCGTACGGTGGGAGAAGGGCGAACGCTTGAGGGTTCCCGACCGCCTCGAACCGCTCCTGGACGTCGGCATCATCGACGAGGTGGTGCGCCCGCTGATGAGTGGCAAGGAGGCCGAGGTCTACCTGGTCTGGGCTGACGGTGAGGAGTGCGTCGCCAAGGTCTACAAGGACGCCCAGTTCCGCAGCTTCCAGCACCGGGCCGAGTACATCGAGGGCCGCCGCGTCCGCAGCAGCCGCGGGCAGCGGGCGATGGACAAGAAGTCGCGCCACGGACGGCGCGAGACCGAGGATGCCTGGCGCACAGCAGAAGCCGACGCCATCCAGCGGCTGCACGCGTCCGGCGTGCGCGTGCCCGAACCGCTGGCCTTCTTCGAGGGCGTGCTGGTGATGGAGTTGATCCGCGATCACAGCGGTGAGCCCGCGCCCCGGTTGGTGGACCTGGCGTTCTCCACCAGCGAGGCGACCGAGGTGTTCCAGGTGGTCCTCCGCGAGGTCGTCAAGATGCTCTGCGCCGGCATCGTGCACGCCGACCTGTCGGACTTCAACGTGCTGATGGGGGTCGACGGCCCGGTCCTGATCGACTTCCCGCAGGTCGTCGATCCCGCCCACAACGGCAATGCCCGTCGGCTGCTGCTGCGCGACTTGAAGAACCTCACCGGCTCCCTGGGGCGCTTCGCCCCGAAGCTGCGCAAGACGCGCTACGGCCCGGAGATGTGGGACCTGTACGAACGCAGCGAGCTGCAACCGGACACCCCGCTGACCGGGCGGTACCAGCCACGCCAGAAGAAAGCCGATGTGCACGGCATGCTCGAGGAGATCCTCGAGATGGAGCGGGAGGCCCGGGAGCGGCGCAAGGCCCTGGGGCTGCCCCCGCCGCGGCCCGCACGTCGCCCGATCGTCCGCGAGGAGCCCGAGGAACCCCGACCACGGCCCAAGAAGCGCCGGCGGCGGAAGAAGCCGGCAGACGCATCCGCCAAAGGTGCGCATGCCCCGACTCCGGTCCAGCAGGCCGCGCTCTCGACCGACGCCCCGAAGAAGAGGCGGCGACGGCGGCGGAAGAAGCCGAGCGGCGGATCGGCCGCAGGTGCGGATACCCCGGCTCCGCCCCAGCAGGCCGCGGTCTCGACCGACGCCCCGAAGAAGAGGCGGCGCCGGCGGCGGCGAAGAAAGAAGACAGACGCCGGTTGTTGACGACCGGGGAGTCAGCGGTGCCATTGAATGGCACACCCTCCGGACATCCTCTGGCATCTGATGAAGGGGATGCGCAACGTGCTGGCACATCCAGCAGCAGCGCCAGCGCCTCACCCTCTGCGCTCTGCCTGGGAAAACCCTGTCAGCACGGCTACTTGGGTTTTCGCACGTTCCCAGCCTACGAATCCTTGGATCGCAGGTTCGGAATCGAAGACCGCTATTGCTCCACCCACTCCCCGTCCTCGCAGACGTAGACGCTACCCTCGCGGTGGACCTCGTACTCGCTGTCGCAGGGACCTTCCTCGACATACCCTCCTCTGCCGGATTCGCAGGCGGCGATGTCCCGGCCGTCGCGCAGCCCGCGGCGGATCGAACGCCTACGCTCCTCGGCTCGTTCACCGCGCTCCACCTCGCCGCGGGTCCGCTCGTGCACGCCCCGAAGCTCGTCGTGGGCTCCCTGGCAACGCTCCCATCCCTCGTCGCCCGGCTCCAGGCCCTCGCAGTAGTCGCGCCAGTCGCTGTCGTCCGGCCGCTCCTCCACCGGCTCACCGTCGATCCAGACCCACTCGCCGTCCTGGCACTCGAAGACCGCGCCAGCCCGCTCGAACTCCTCGCCTTCGGTGCAGGAGTAGTACTCCCCGCCCCCATCATACTGGCGGGCGTGGCACTCGTCCGCGTCGAGCCGAAGCTCCTCGAAGGCGGTATCCAGGCACTCGATCTGCTCGTCCTTCTCGCTGAGACCATCGCACTGGGTGACGAACGGCGAACAGCCGGTGAAGGCAGCAACCAGGACCAGGATTGGCGTGAAGAGCAGGTTTTTCATCGTGTCCTCCAAGGGGGGCGCCACTGACGCCGTGGGTTTCTGTCGACTTGGACGAGGAGGTGGCTCGGATCTGGACCAGAAAAATCACGGCCTGGGCAACAGGATGTCGAGCCCGACCGTGCCGCCGACGCGCGGCAACACCGTCGTCGGGGTCGTGCCGGAAGAGTCGCGGTAGACCATCCCCTGGCCGGAAATCGACGCGCGGAAGGCCAGCGGGCTCTTCAGGGGATCGCCGATGACCAGGCCGAACCGTCCGCCAAAGATGGGGAAGGCCTGGATCCGGGTCCGGTCCAGGGCGTCGTATGTCCCGGGGGAGCTCCGTGATTCCTCGTCTGTAGCCGAGGGGCGGTCGATGTACGCGCCCCAGCCGAGGCCCTCGAGCAGGCGGATTCCCCCCAGTCCACTGATCTGAATGCGCACGTCCGGCTTCGGACGGACGGCCAGGCCCGCCTCGCCGTCGACGGTCAGCATGCCCAATCGCTGGTTGCCCATCAATCCCGCGTCGAAGTCGACCGCCAGGAGTGGCGCGGCGCGCACCGCGCCGGGCCCGAGCAGCTCCAGGCCGAAGGCGACCGAGAGGTTTCCCAGCCCAACCTCGGGGAAGACGATTGCGCCGCTGTCGGCGCCGATGCGCAGGTGTCCTTCCGCCGGCTGGATCGGCGCCATGTTCGGGCGGGCGCGTGGGACGACCTCGGCCGAGGCGCTGGCGTCGGCCCTCGCATCGGGCTCGATCTCCCGTGGCGTATGGGACCTCTCTTCGTAGACGGGGTCGGGGATCCAGTCACCCTCGTCGTCCGTTTCGACGCGAGGCTCCGACGAGGGGGCGAGATCGTCGTGGGCAGAGGCGTCGAGCGCCGGCGGTTCGGGGCAGACCGGCGCGGGCGTAGCGGGCTGCGGGACGTGTACGTAGACGGTCTCGACAACACGTTCGACGATCACCTCGGGCTCGGGGACGGGAACCTCGTTCTCTGCGATCAGCTGCTCGCCTTCTTCGATACCCTGGGCCTGTTCGATCAGCGCCAGGGCCCCGGTGGGACGCGGTGTTCCACCGCCAGCCAGCACGGTGATCACCACGCCGCCGCCCAGCCCGGTGGCCACAGCGGTGGCGATGACGCAGTACAGCCTGGCGCCGGCCAGCCCGAAGACCACCGGCGCGGCCACCGCCGCCTTGGTCAGCAATCCGGCCGCCGTCGCCGACGGCGCGCCGCCGGCCGGCACCCCCAGCTGACCGAGCTTGGACAGCAGGGGATCGGTGGTCGGATCGAGGGGATCGTGGCTCATGATCGGCCTCGCTTCCTTCCCGCTTCCAGCCCCTCATCGAGGAGCTGGGCCAGCCGCTTGCGGGCGTAGGACAGCTGGCTGTGGACCTGATCCTCGTCGCCGCCGAGGACCGCTGCCGTCTCGGCGCCGCTCAGGCCGTGGATCGCGCGCAGCAGGAGCACCTGGCGGTGGCGGTCGGGAAGCCTTCCGATCGCCGCCTCCAGGCGTTCCGCCTCCTCGCCGAGAGCCGCACGGGCCTCCGGCGAGGGGCTCACCTGACGGCTGTCGGCCATCGCGATCAGGCTCGGCTGCGCCCGGAGCTCCACCTGCCGCCGGCGCAGGATGTCGATGCACATCCGGTGGGCGACGGTGAACAGCCAGGTGCGCAGCTTGGCCCGGCCCTCCCACCTGCCCTTCGCCCGGATCAGGCGGATGAAGGTCTCCTCGAAGACCTCCTCGGCCTCCTCGGGGCTGCTCAGCAAACGCAGGGCGTACGACTTCACCGCCGCCCCGTGGCGGTCGACGATCGCGGTGAAGGCCGCCTCCTGGCCCCGGGTGAAGGCCTTCAGCAGCTGGGCGTCAGTCCTGTGGTCCACTGGTCGATTAGACGTGTTGGTGCACGCGATCTGGAGAAAAAAAAGAAAAGGTGCCGGTCACCGACCGGCACCTGCTCCTACCGTGATCTCCCGATACCGCATTCCCCCGTCGACGTACGCCATGTGGATCGTGCCATCCGCGTCCGTGGCCATGGCGCAGTTGTTTCCTGCGGTCACGTCGACGTCCGGGCCGAGGGAGCCGTCCGGCTCCACCTTCTTCAGGTGGACGCGGCCGTCACTGGAGGACCAGCACAGCCAGGCTCCGCCACCCGCTGCCGGCGCCCACTGGGGGCCGAAGCGGTCGATGCCGTTGCCGTGGGTGGCCGGGCTGGCGTCGATCACCGGCAGGGCTGCGGGGTCGAACACCAGTTGCGTGCCGTCCCATACGTTGATCACCACCCCGGGTTCGTAGGCGGCCGCCATGTACGCCACCGCGGGATCCGCGCCGTCCAGGCCGAGGCTCGGGTGGCGCACGTCCTCGCCCTGGATCGGGTACACGTCGTAGCTGGCCCACGTGACGGGGCTGGCCATCAGCGAGTTGCGGTATGCGCTGTGGGATTCGGTCCAGCCGCTCATCACCCCGTGCCACACCCCGTCGGCGTTCGACTGCGGAGCGATCAGGAACCGCAGCTTCTCCCCGGTGGACCCCAGGTCCATCTGACCGGAGTCGATCACCGCTCCGCTCTCGTCCACCATCTGCCAGGCCCCGTCGCGGGCCATCACCACGGCCCGGTCCGGATGGTACGGGTCGACGGACAGGTTGCCGTTGGCCCAGGTGATGTAGATCTTGGTGTGGAACACCTCGCTGGGTGCCGAGGACATGTCCTCCAGCAGCCACACCCCCTGGCCGCACTCCTCCTCCACGTTGGTCGTGGCGTACCACGACGAGATCCAGGCGCGGTCCTGGTCGTCGATCTCCATGTGCGGCAGGTAGTTGCGGTCCGAGCCCCAGTTGTCCTGGGCGAAGACCTCCTCCTGCCAGTCACCGCCCAGCTTGTGGAACGCGTAGAGCACGTCAGTCCAACCCGGCTCGTCCGCGATGATGTGCGGCTGGCCGGACGCGTCCAGGGCGATGGTCGGCCGGGCGCCCACGAACGTGCCGGCCACCTCCTCGGCACCGATCACCAGCTCGTCCGTGGGTTCGACCGGAACGGCCTCGGCCGTGCGTACGATCACGTGGTTGCCGTCCTCCTCGCGGTCCGTGGACTGGTACATGAACCACGTGGCGGCCTCGCGGTCGAGAAAGACGGTGGTGTGCCGGTAGCCCGGTTCGAACTCGGCGTACACCTCAACCGGCTCGCCGAGCGCGCCAGGATCGTCCACTGCGGCGGTGCGCACCTCGATGAGGTTGTCGTCGAAGCTGCGAACGACGAACAGGGCGATCTCCTCCGGCCCGATGGGCACGGGATCGCACCCGCCGATCACGTCGTTGGTGGTCAGCACCGGTGCCGTGTCCGACAGGTCCGTGCTGGCCGGTCCCCGGGCGATGGCCAGGTCCCATGACGCGGCGTTGCCCTTGGCCACGTAGTAGACCGACCAGTCACCGTCCGACTCCAGCACGCCCAGGGGGAACAGCTCGTCTCCGTAGCCCCACACCGAGGGATCCGACCAGTCGAGCACGTAGCCCTGGTCGGTGAACGACAGGCCGTCGCTGGACATGGCCAGCGCCAGGTAGCCCTGTACCGACTCGGTCGTCGGATCCTGGGCCCAGATGGCGCCGTACATCAGCGCGATCGTGCCGTCGTCGAGCTCGGTGGCGCCGGCCGAGAAGATGCCCTCCTCCTCGTTGTCGTGGGGCAGGTGGGTCAGGATGGGATTGCCCGCGTGCTTGTCGAAGTGGATACCGTCCGTCGAGGTGGCCACGCCCAGGGCGCGGTGGCGCGGGCCGTCGTCCGTGGAGCGGTCGCCGTCCGCGCCCACGTAGTACAGCAGGTAGGTGCCGTCGTGCTCGACCACCGTGGCCGGGCTGATCTGGCCGTACAGGCGCGCGTCCCAGGAGCCCTCCTCGCCGGCCTCTATGGCAACGCCCTGTTCCACCCAGTCTTCCCTGGCAGGGATCGCGTAGACCACATCCGCCGTGTCGTCGTCGCCCGCGTCGTCGTCGCCCACGTCGTCGTCCGAGGTGTCGTCGTCGGCGCCGGTCGAGCAGCCCAGGGCCAGTACGAGTGCGAGCGAGAGCAGCGTTGCCAGGTTCGATTGCATGGGACTCTCTCCACGTCCGGGCCCCTTCACGGACAGGGGTAGCTGGCGCCGTTGTCCTGCACGTCCACGAAGCCGATCACGGTGAGCCCGGCCGCGAATGCCTCGGCCTCGGCCTGATCCAGGCAATC
The DNA here is from genome assembly GCA_964639985.1 of uncultured Rickettsiales bacterium. Classification (GTDB taxonomy): domain Bacteria; phylum Myxococcota_A; class UBA796; order UBA9615; family CAYRNR01; genus CAZXHG01. The sequence continues at coordinate 18,968 of CAZXHG010000047.1, read as the reverse complement.
GTTCTCGCGGATGTCCAGGTCGTCGCCCACGGTCGCGAGACCGGCCAGGCCGGAGAGGCCGGTCAGCGCGGCGTTGTCCCGGATGGTGAGGTCGTCACCCACGGAGCCGAGGGTGGGGAGATCGAGGGTGCGCAACGAGGTGTTTCCCGAGACCGTCAGGTAGCCGTCCACCGACCCGAGACCGGACACGTCGATGGCGGTCACGGAGGCGTTGTCGGACAGCGCGAGACCCTCGACCACCTGGGCCAGGCCGGGGAGCTCGATGCCGGGCAGGGAGGCGTTGTCCCAGATGTACACCCCGTCGTACGTGATGTCGCCGTCACCGCCCACGACCATCAGCGCGGTCAGGTCGAGATCGGTCAGGGCGTCACAGTGGCTGATGGTCAGGTAGTCGCTCACGGTCGCGAGGGCGGGCATGTCGATGCCGGTCAGGGCACTGCTGGACGTGATCCACAGGAACCCACCCACGTCGGAGAGCACGGGCAGAGCGATGCTGGTCAGGCCGACGTTGTCGTCGATGTACAGGATGTTCCCCAGGGTCGTGAGCGCGGGCATGTCGATGCTGGTCAGGGCTGGATTCGTCCAGAACTCCAGGCATCCGAGGGCGTGGGCGAGCGAGGGCATGTCGACGCTGGTCAGGGAGTCGTTCTCGTTGATGTAGATGTCGCTGGCAACCGCGGCCAGGGAGGGCATGTCGACGCTGGTCAGGGCAGCGCTGTCGTAGATCCGGATCTCGCCCTGGGACAGGGTGAGCGCGGCCATGGTGATGCTGGTCACGCTGGGGTTGCTACCGATCCACAGGTCCCTGCCCAGCTCGGTGAGGGCGGGCAGGTCCACACCGGTCAGGCTGGCGTTCTCCTGGATCAGCAGGTCGATGTGGGTCGATGCGACCGCCGGCAGGTGCGCGGTGACCAGGGCGTGGTTGTTCGTGATGGTCAGGTCGCCCACGTCCGCCAGGGCCGGCATGTCGATGGTGGTCAGGTCGCCGTTGTACCCGACGTACAGGACTCCCACGCTCGCCAGACACGGCAGGTCGATGCTCGTGAGCCAGGGCTGGCCATCGAAGGTCAGATCGCCCGAGATGCTCCCGCACTGGGCGACCGTTGCCAGGTCGGCCTTGGTCTCGACGACGTAGCTCCCCGCGCAGGCCGCGGCAGCTGCGCAGTCACCGGTGGTGTCGTCGTCACCCGCGCTGTCGTCGTCACCGGCCGAGTCGTCGTCGTCCGCACTGTCGTCGTCGTCGGCCGAGTCGTCATCCACCGCGTCGTCGTCGGCGACGTCGTCGTCTCCGTTGACGTGGCTGTCGTCGTCGTCACTCGATGGACAGCCCGCGAGCATGAGCAGGATGCCCAGCGCGATCATCCGATGGTCGTTTCCGTGCACGGGACCCTCCGTATCGTCCGAGGATACCACTGTCGAGGGGGGAGCCGGGTTCCGTTGGCGGCGGTGGGATCAGGCCGACGGCCACTGCGGGTGATGCGTCTCGATCGTGCCCGCGGGAACCTGGATCGTGCCCAGCCAGCACATCTCGCCAGGGCGTACCGCGGGGGCGTCGCTCTCGTGGATCAGCTGGCCCCTGAACTCTACGTCCACCTCGAGCGGGACCCCCGCGCAATCGTCGGGTTCGCTGGTGCGTACCAGCAACAGGTCGTACGACCCGTGCGCGGGCACGTCGATGACGATCCACTGACCGTACCCGCCGGGAACCAGCCCCCGGTCCATCCGTGGGTCGTCCCAGCGTGCCGCGGGATGCCCCCAGTACAGCGGTCGCGCGTATCGGGTGCAGGTGTGCAGGGTGCAGTCGTGGGTGCTGAAGCGTGGGGTGTCGGGGCTCTTCAGGTAGAGCGTACCGCAGGGATCGGGATCGTACGCGCGCAGGGTGATGCGAAGCCCCGTGGCCCGGGTGGCCTCCCAGGTGTGTCTGACCAGCCGGTCGTGCACGCGGGATCGGTCGACGAACTGCACGGGTGGTTCGTACTCCACCCGGTGCGCGCGCTGGATCTCGTAGAGGATCGTGCATGGCACCAGCGTCATCGCCATCAGCCAGGCCAGGATCAGCAGGAGCGCGCCGCCGATCGCGTCGACCTTGAGGGCCACGACCAGCAGGGCGCCGTACAGCGGGTGCCAGCGCGGTCGGTGGGGGATGTGGGCAAAGGTCTCGCAGACCAGGGGCGTGTCGGCGCAGTGGATGCAGGCGTTGCCGAAGGTGTAGCTGCGGCCGCAGGTGGGACAGGCGAGGAAATCGAGGTGGCGGGGTGGTTCCGGCGGGCGCCGGTGGCCGGGTTCGTGAAACAGGATACGGGTCCGGATCGCATGGCCGCGGCGAGTCAGGTCGCGTTGATCGGCCGCGAGCTGGCGGGCGAAGACCTCGGCGCCGGGTTGCAGGCTGATGCCCATGGGTGACTCCGGGTGGCCAGTTCGTCTGGGGTGCGCTGTCTGGGGTACGGGGGTGGGGGTGGGGTATTCCGGGGGTGGGGGAGAGGGGAAGGAGGTGTCGGCTCCGCTTCGCTCGAGCCGACCTACCGGTCACCGAGCGAGGAGGACGTGGATGGCTTCGACGACGGCGCCGCCGACGGCGTTGGACTTGTCGGATATCTTGTGACAGTCGATGGTGGTGCCGCGGGGGTCGATGTCGCCGAGCTTCTGGCCGGTGGTGACGCGGGAAGCGTCGGCGACGAGGCCGCGGATGATGCCGTGGATGGCGGCGGTGATGTCGGTGGATGCGACCCGGCCTATTTTATCGCCAGCATCGACGATGTCGCCTATCGACGCTGTAGCAGAAAAAAAGCCGGATGTCGGGCTCCGGAGCACGCGCTCGGTGCCGAAACCGGCGACCCTGGCGGGCTCTCCGTCGAAGGGCCGGGTCGCGCCCCCGTAGACCACGCGGCCCAGGTCGTGACCCCGGCCGGTCTCCACGGCGGCGTGACAGTCGCGGCCCACCTCGAACCCCGGGCCCACGCCGATCACGAGGGGTGCGTGGTCGAGGTGCGTGTCGTGGCCGCGCTTGAGCACGCGGGCGTCGACCAGCACGTCGGCCCGCATGCCCTCGGGGATGGGGCGGTCCGGGCAGACCGCCACGGCCACGTCGGACCAGTCTCCGAATTCCTCGATACACCTCGCCGTGACACCTTCGACCGTGATCTGCCCCTCGCGTACCGCGGTGGCGAACGAGGTGAGCCGCCGCACGCACCACGGGTCCCGCCGCTCGGTCACCAGCACGCGGAACCCGGCCAGGAACAGCCGCCGGGCCGCGCCGGTGGCGATGTCGCCGCCGCCGCGTACGACCACCAGCGGCGCGTCGGTTCGACCCGGATTCAAGAGGCCCCGCTCCGTGCGGCGGACAGCCGCCCTGCGGCCTCGTCCTCGCCCAGCCCCAGCCACTGCTGGATCACGTCGTCGGCGTGCTGATCGAGCTCGGGCGCCGGACCGATGGTGGCCTCCTCGCGCCCCGGCGTCTTGATCGGCCGCCCGAGCGTCTTGACCGCGCCCCCCTGACCGTCCGGGATCTCCACCACCATCTGCTGGTGCTGCAGCTGGGGGTTGCTCCACACCTGGCCGATGTTGTGCACGGGCGCGGACGGGACCTCGTGCTGCACGAGCCGCTCCATCCACTCGTGCATGGTCTTCTCGCGGAAGCGGGCCCGCAGGGCGGGCTCGAGCACGTCCCGGTGCGCCACGCGGTCCTCGTTCTTCGCGAACCGGGGATCCGTGGCCCACTCCTCCCGGTCGATCGCCCGGCACAGGTGGCCCCAGAACTTCTCCACGAAGATGGCCAGCACGATGGGCTGGTCCGCGGTGTCCACCACCATGTAGGGGATCACGACCTGGTGACCCGAACCCGCGGGGGGCGGGATCAAGCCGGTCGCCTCGTACATCTGGGTGATGTAGGTCAGCATGCCCACCAGGCTGTCCAGCAGGGACACGGCCACGAAGGCACCCTTGCCGGTCCGCTCCCGCTGGTACAGCGCGGCCGCGATCGCGGTCACACAGTTGCCCCCGCCGGCCAGGTCGCCCATGGGGATGCCCATGCGCACCGGCGGCCGGTCCGGCTCGCCGGTGAGGCTCATGGCCCCGCTGAGCGCCTGGATCACCAGGTCGTAGCTGGGCCGGCTGGCCCAGGGGCCGTCCTCGCCGAACCCGGTGAGCGAGCACACGATCAGGCGCGGGTTGATCGAGTGCAGCGTGTCGGCGTCCACCCCCAGCCGCGTCGACACGCCGGGCCGGTAGTTGTACAGCACCACGTCCGCCTCGGCGGCCAGGTCGTGCAGCAATCCCCGGCCCTGCTCGCTCTCCAGGTCGATCACGATGCTGCGCTTGCCGCGGTTGATGGACAGGAAGTACGCGCTCATGCCCGCGTACGACCACGGCGGCAGGCTGCGCATGGGGTCGCCGCCGGGCGGCTCGACCTTGACCACGTCCGCGCCCAGGTCGGTCAGCAGCATGCCCGCGTAGGGGCCGGACAGCATGCGCGTCAGGTCGAGGACCTTGACCCCGTCGAGCATCAGACCACCTCGGGCTCGCGGAACTCGCCGAACTCGTCGCGGAAGACCTGGGCCATCTCGCCCACGCTGGCGTAGGCCTTGACCGCCTCGACCAGCGCGGGCATCACGTTCACCTTCGACCGCGCGTCCGATCGCAGCCGGTCCAGGGCCGCGGCCACGGCGTCGTCGTCCCGCAGCTCGCGCACCCGGTTCAGCCGGTCGACCTGCACCGCCACCTTCGTGGGCTCGTAGGGGTGCATCTCGACCTCGTGGGCCTCCTCCTCGACCTCGTAGCAGTTGACGCCCACCTTGCGGATCTCGCCGGACTGCATCTTCAGCTCGGTGTCGTAGGCCTGGCGGGAGACCGCGTTCTGCACGGTGCCGTCGGCGATGCCCTGCACGATGCCACCCGAGGCGCGCACGTCGGCCATCACGCCGCAGATCAGGTCGTCCAGCTCGTTGGTCAGGCTCTCCACGTAGTACGAACCCGCCAGCGGGTCGACCGTGTCGGCCACGCCGATCTCCTCGGCCATGATCTGCATGGTGCGCAGGGAGATCTGGGCCGCCTTCTTGCTGGGGATGGTGTACGCCTCGTCGTAGGAGCACAGGGCCATCGTCTGGGTGCCGCTCAGCGCCGAGATCAGGGCGTAGTAGGCGCTACGCACGATGTTGTTCTCGGGCTGCTCGATGGTCAGGCCGCCGCCGCCGCCGCCGGCGATCATGCGCATCCACATGGACCGGGGGTTGGTGCAGCCGTACTCCTCCTTCATCAGCCGGGCCCACACGCGGCGGCCGGCGCGGAACTTGGCCACCTGCTCGAACAGGTTGCCGTGGATGTCGAAGTTGAAGCTCAGCCGCGAGGCCACCTCGTCCGCGTCCAGGCCGCGAGCCATCACGTGGTCGATGTAGGCCCGCGCGATCTCGAAGGCGTAGCCCATCTCCTGCTGCGGGTTCGCTCCCGATTCACGGATGTGGTAGCCGCACACGCTGACCGGGTTGTAGCGGGGCATGTTGTGCGCGCACCACTCGAGGGTGTCGCCCACCAGCCGCACCGAGTCCTCCACCGGGTAGATCCAGGTGCCGCGGCCGACGAACTCCTTGAGGATGTCGTTCTGGGCGTTGCCCGGCATGCGCGACACGTCGAACCCGCGCTTCTCCACCAGGGCCGCCACCATGGCGATGGCCACGGGCGCCATCGAGTTGATGGTCAGCGACACGCTGATGCGGTCCATGGGGATGTCGCGGAAGGCGTCCTCGAAGTCCTCCAGCGTGTCGATGGCCATGCCCACGCGGCCCACCTCGCCCTCGGCGCGGGGGTCGTCCGAGTCCAGGCCCAGCTGGGTGGGCAGGTCGAAGGCCACGTTGAGCCCGGTCTGGCCGTTGTCGATCAGCCACTTGAAGCGGGCGTTGGTCTCGGTGGCGTTGCCGAAGCCCGCGTACTGGCGCATGGTCCACACGCGGCGGCGGTACATCTCGCGGTGGATGCCGCGGGTGAACGGGTAGGCACCCGGCTCGCCGATGTCCGCGGCCTGATCCCGGTCGGCGAGATCCTCGGGGCCGTAGATCGGCCTGGGCTGGATCCCCGACTCCAGGGTCACGTCTCGAAGGGGCGGCGGGCCACGTCGCCTGGGCTTGTCAGTCATCGAACCAGCTCCCTCAGCTGTGCGGGCATCTCGGTCAGCGAGCTGCCGAAGGGGAAGACCTGCTTCACGCCCAGCGCCAGCAGCGCCGGCACGTCCTGGGGGGGGATGTTGCCCCCGACCACGAGGGGTACGTCGCCCGCCCCGGCCGCAGCCAGGGCGTCGAGCAGCCGGCGGCAGATCGGCTCGTGGGCGCCGGACAGGATGGACAGGCCGAGCAGGTCGGGGTCCTCCTGCACGGCGGCGGCCACGATCTGCGCGGTGGTCTGCTTGAGGCCGGTGTAGATGACCTCGAAGCCGGCGTCACGCAGGGCGCGGACCACGACCTTGGCGCCGCGGTCGTGGCCGTCGAGGCCCGGCTTGGCGATCACGATTCGGATGGGGCGGTCGTTCATCGGTCGGACTCCCGGGTTCAGGGGACGTCGATTCTGGGCCGCAGCGCGGTCCGGGTCAAGAACGGGGGTGCGCGCGCGAGGCCGATGTGCCATGTTCTGGAGCGTTTTGCGGGAGATTTGTCGCATGCAATGGAGATGGGCGACGGCGATCGTGCTGGGGGGATGGATGCTCGTGGGCTGTGACGGCAACGGGGAGACCCTGCCGGACACGGACGGCGACGGTGTGCCCGACGAGCTCGACTGCGGGCCGGAGCGGGCGGACATCTCGCCGGAGCTCGACGAGATCTGCGACGACGGCCAGGACAACGACTGTGACGACGCCGAGGACATGTTCGATCAGGACTGCAACCCCCACGTGAGCAGCGCGGACACCTGGATCGAGATCGCAGCCGGGGACGGGTTCAGCTGCGGGCTGCGGCAGGACGGCTCGGTGCGCTGCTGGGGCAACAACGCGTCCGGGCAGATCCTGTCGCCGGACGGGGACTACTACGACCTGGACTCGGGGGTGGACCACAGCTGTGCCCTGGCCGGGGACGGCACGGTGGACTGCTGGGGCAGCAACGCGTCGGGTCAGCTCGGCCACCCGGTCGGGGTCGAGTTCCTGGAGGTGAGCGCGGGCAACGGGTTCGCCTGCGGCGTGACCGAGGCCGAGTCCCTGCAGTGCTGGGGGCTCGATGACGCGGGCCAGTCCGAGCCACCGGACGGCACCTTCGCCCAGGTCAGCGCCGGACCGGGGTCGCACGCGTGCGCGGTGGACACCATCGGCGCGGTGATCTGCTGGGGCGACAACGATCGGGGTCAGGCCGACGCGCCCGAGGACAGCTACCTGCAGGTGAGCGCGGGGCTGGACCACACCTGCGGTGTGCGGGCCGACGACCAGGTGGAGTGCTGGGGCGCCAACGACGTGGGGCAGGGCACGCCCGCGGAGGGCACGTACAGCGCGGTGTGGGCGGGCGAGCGCTACACCTGCGGGCTGCAGACCGACGACGCGGCGTACTGCTGGGGGTGCGACCCGGCCAGCGACACGGGGCAGTGTGACTCGTTCGTGGCCTCGTACCGCGAGATCGCGGTGGGAACGAACCACGCGTGCGGCGTCGCGTTCAACGGGCGGGTCGTGTGCTGGGGGGCGGACGGGGCGGGGCAGGCGACGCCGCCCTGAATTGCCGGACGGCTCGAGGGTTCCATGCTGAGCATGGGACCGAGGGCGGGGGTTGCTACCCCTCGCCGCCGGCAGCGTTCACCAGGATCCCCTCGAAGCGTCGCGCCGCGGAATCCCAGGAGAAGTCGGGCTGGGTGGCCACGCGGCGACCGGCGCGCCCCATGCGCTGGCGTAGCTCGGCGTCGCCGTACAGCAGCTCCATGGCCTCCACGAGCCTGGACATGCTGATCAGCGGGCGGCGCTTGCCCCGGTCATCGCCCGGGAAGTACAGGGTCAGGTCGACCGTGCCCTTGCCGTCGGGCGACCGCACCTGCTCGGTGGGCACCAGCACGCCTGCGTCGTCGCGCACGATCTCGGGGGTGGCGGCCACGCCGTGGGCGATCACCGGGACCTGGCAGGCCAGGGCCTCGAGGTGGCACAGGCCGAACCCCTCGCCGCAGTGGGGGAACACGGCCACGTCCGCGAGGTTGTACACGAAGCCCATCTGGCTGGTGAGCACGCCGCCGGGGTGGCTCTGGGGGTTGGTGAACAGGATCTCGTCGGCGAAGCCGTGGTGTCTCGCGATCAGCCGGATGTCGTACCCGAAGGGGGTGAAGGGATCGGTGTGCAGCACCAGCCGCACCGCGTCCTCCTTGCCCCGACGGAACTCGGCGAACGCCTCGAGCAGGGTGCCGTACTGCTTGCGCAGCTGGTTGACGCCCACGCTCAGCACCACGAAGTGGTCCCCCAGGCCGGTTGCCGAGCGCAGCTCGGCGCGGATGGGGTCGTCCATCCGGTAGAAGGTCCGCGTGTCCACGCCGTGGTAGATGACCGGCACGTCCACCACCGGCACGGCCTCGTGGATCAGCCCCGCGCCGAACTGCGAGCAGGTCACGGGGTGGGTGATCAGGTCGCGGAACAGCAGGGCGTGCTGGGCGTGCAGGGGGCTGCCGTCGACCGGGGTGTACATCACCCATGGCACGGTGCGGCCGATCTGACGGCAGGCGTCCAGGTAGACGTTGGGAAACCAGTCGAGGTCGTCGTAGTCCCCGACCGTGAACAGCACGTCGGGCTGGAACTGCACCATCATCGGGCCGATCCGGGACCGTCCCTGCATGTCGTCCTGGGCCACGGGGAAGATGCGCAGCGTGCCCTCGAACTCGTGAGGATCCCCAAAATAGTTGATACCGAGGATCATGAACTCGAAGCGGCCGGTTCGCTGCAGCCGCAGGATCAGCTCCCGCGCGACCGTGCCGAAGCCGGTGCAGGCGGTGGGGGAGTCCCCGTAGAGGAGTACCTTGATCTTCCCGTTCGTCATGGTCACCCACCTGCCGCTGTGGAGGCCCTCGGAACCACCTTAGGGTTGGCCTGTTTCCACTGTCAAGGAGAGGGACCTGTACAGCGCCTCGAAGCGCCGCGCGGCCCGGTCGGGGGAGAAATTAGCTGATACAAGATCGCGGCCGCCCCGGGACATGGCCCTCCGGACGCGGGGGCGGCCGAGCAGGCGGACGATGTGGTCGCCCAGCTCGTGTGCGTCCCCGGGCGCGGACAGCACCCCGCCCGCGGTCAGCAGCTCGGGGATGCCCCCGGTGCGAGAAGCGATCACCGGGGTGCCGCAGGCCAGCGATTCGACCCAGACCAGGCCCACGGTCTCCTCCCACACGGAGGGGAAGACCGTGAGCGCGGATCGTGCGTAGAGAGCCTGCAGCGCGGCCTGGCCTACCGCCGGGCGCAGGGTGATCCCGGTCAACGCGGCCGAGCGCTCCATCACGAGATCCAGGCGCCGGGGATCGGTCAGCACCTGCAGGTTCGCGCCCGGAATCCACCGGGTCACGGTGGGCCAGGCCTCGAGCAGGACGTCGACGCCCTTGTGGGGCAGCAGGTTGGAGGCGAACAGGACCTGCCTCGGATCCCGGATCACGTCCGGCACCGGGGCGAAGCGCTCCAGGTCGATCCAGGGGTGGATGACGTGGAACGGCTCGGGCGGGAGCCCCCCCGTGACCAGGAGCTCGCGGGCGCGCTGTGACGGCACCACGGCGGCGTTGCAGCGGGCCACCACCTGGGCCATGGCCTCGGTGTGGCGGCGCGCGTCCTCTCCCACGCATTCGTCGCACCGCCCGGCCTCGACCCGCTCGCAGTTGGGCACGTGCCGGGGGGCCGTGGGATCGGTGAGGAAGCGCATCGTGCAGATGGGCCAGAAGTCGTGCATCACCCACACGGTGGGCAGGCCCAGGTCCTGGGCCCGGCCGAGGCCGGCCACGCCGAGCTCCTGCTCGTTGTGCTGCTGGACCACGTCCACGCCGTGGTCACGGACCAGGCGCTCCACGTCCACGGCCACGCGGGCCGCGGTCGTGTAGTGCATGTTCAACCGGCCGTCGGGCTCGGCGCGGCGGGATCCCTGGCCGTGCACCAGCAGGTGGACCTGCTCGACCTCGTCCCCCTGCAGCAGGGCGCGCACCAGGGTCCGGATGCGGCTCTCCGCGCCTCCGGCGGCCATGTAGGGGTGGATCAGCAGCAGCCTCATGTCGTGACTCCGTCGTCCGTGCACACCAGGCCCAGGTGGTGGGCAAGCGCGGCCGTGTCCCGGTCGAGGGAGCACACCACGCTGGGCACGCCGAGCACGCGCATCATGGCCAGGCGGTTGCCGCCATCGAGCACGCCGGGCAGGGGCAGCGGTCCCTCCAGGATCAGCGGTTCGCGCACGCCGTGGGTGCGGATGGTCTCGAACAGGTCGCGGTAGCGCCGGCACAGGGCCACGCGCTGGGCACGTGTGGTGGTGCCTCGGTAGGGCTCGTGCCCGTGCCGCCGGTCGATCCAGGTCAGCAGGGGGTTGTCCGACGGGTCGGCGGTCCCGGTCAGGCATTGCCCGTAGTAGGCGCGCAGGGCGCGTTGCTTGTGGGTGAAATAGGCGAGCCCGTGCCCCCGCCCCGGGGTGCCCTCGGCCTTGAGCCGCGGCATGGCCCGTAGCAGGGCGGCGAGGTCGATCCGTAGCGGTACGTGCGCGTCGCTCGGCGGATCGGTCACCGTTCCTCCATGCTCACCGGGAGATGATACGATCCCGGCTCCTCACGAGGGAGGCCGCCGATGCACACCGTTTCCTGGGCCGACGGGTACGTCACCGAGATCGAGTACGAGTACTACTATTTCGGTGACCTGGCGCCCTCGCTGATGGACTACGTGTGTCTGCAGATGGGGCATCGCCCGCCCGTGGTCGGGGGCGAGTACCACTACTGCGAGCTGGGGTGCGGGCTGGGCCTGTCCTCGCTGGCCCTGGCCGCGGCCAATCCCCGCGGCCGGTTCGTGGCCGTGGACCTCAACCCCAACCACGTGGTCACGGCGCGTCGGCTGGCCGACGAGGCGGGCATCGACAACGTCGAGTTCATCGAGGGGTCGTTCGAGGATCTCGGGGATCGGGATCTGCCACCGTTCGACTACGTGGGTCTGCACGGGGTGTGGTCCTGGGTCAGCCCGGAGGCTCGCAACGCGATCCTGACCTTCGTGGAGGACCGGCTGGCCACCGGCGGCGTGGTCTACCTCAGCTACAACGACGCGGTCGGCTGGGAGCGTCGACGCACGCTGCGCCACCTGTTCAAGGAGCTGGTAGAGCGGGCGCCGGGGACCCTGCAGCAGCAGATCGAGCACGCGATGTTCGTGATCGGCGAGCTGGTCGAGGAGGGGAACGGCTACTTCAAGGACAACGAGGTGGCGAAGGGCTGGCTGGAGGCCACGCGCAAGGCCTCGCCGCGCTACCTGGCCCACGAGTACCTCAACGAGCACTGGCAGCCGTACTACCACGCGGAGGTCGCCGGCCAGCTGCGGGATGCGCGGCTGGGGTTCGTCGGCTCGACCGACGTGCTGCGCAACTTCGACCGCTACGTGCTGATCGGCAAGGCCGCGGAGCTGGCCGAGCGTCTCGCCGATCCGTGGATCAGCGAGACGTTCAAGGACCTGGTCTCCAACTGGGGCCTGCGGCGGGACGTGTACAAGCGGGGATCGGCGTCGTGGAGCCAGGACGAGGCCTTCCAGCTGTTCGCCTCCCAGCGGATCTGCCTGACCCGCGAGCGCAAGGCGGTCACCCCGGACGTGAAGACGCCGATCGGGGATTCGTCCATCGATCCCAAGCTGATGGATCCCATCGCCGACGCCCTGGACGAGGGGATCCAGTCCCTGGGCGACCTGGCCAACCGCGTGCCGGACTTCAACTTCTTCGACGTGCTGGTGGTCTGCTCGATCCTGATCCAGAACGGCTCGGCCGTACCGCTGCCGCTGGGGGAGCCCCAGGACGCTCGCGAGGCGTGCGAGCGGCTGAACGATGCCATCGATCGCCGCACGCTGCACGGCGAGTCCATCCCCATCCTGGTGTCGCCGGTGAGTGCCTCCGGCATCGGCGCGTCCGACCTCGAGCGCCTCGGCCACCACGCCCTGAAGCACGATCCGGATCTGGACGCGGACGGCCTCGCCGCGAGGATACGCAGCGCCATGGAGCGCATCGGGCGCGTGCCCATGCACGACGGCAAGCCATCCGAGGACGAGGATTTCGCGGCGTTCGTGCAGGAGATCCTGACGGTGAAGGCGCCGCTGTGGCGGCGGCTCGGGGTGCTGTAGCGGCTACGACCCGCTCTCGTCCTCGGCCGGGGTGATCTCGGCGCGGGCGGCCTCCTTGGTGATGGCCTTGCCCAGCTTCCAGTCCTTGTTGCCCGTGGTCTTGGTCAGCGCTTCGTGGAAGGTCGCGTAGTGCTGCGGCTTCACCTTGTCGCCGACCGACATGATGTTCTCGCTGTTCTCGAAGATGGCGCCTTCCTTGATGCCCATGTCCTTGACCAGCTGGCTGTGGCCCGCCTCCTGGCCGGCCTGGCCGCCGGTGCCGCTGATCCAGCCGAAGTTGCCGTTCTTGTCCTTGTTGGCGTACTCGTCGAGCAGGCCGAAGGCGTGGCCGAACTCGTGCACGGCCACGTTCTGGCCCTCGCCCTGCACCACCATCTCCACGGCCATGTCGTCGCGGTTGTTGGGGCTGGTCTGGTCCGCCTCGGACTCGCCGAGGTTGCTCTCCTCCACCCGGGTGGCCACGCTCCAGCCGCGGCCGGTCAGCTCGGCCTTGACCGCGTCGATGCGGGCCTGGGCCAGGGTTCGGTTGCTCTCCTCGGAGCCGGACGCGCTGGAACGCCCGATCAGGGTGATCTTGTTGTTCACGCTGGCCGCATGGGTGGGATCACCCTGGTAGGTCCGGGTGAACATCTCGACCGTGTCCTGGCCGTCCGCGGTCAGGGTGGACTGACCCGGTTCGAAGAACACGAACGCGTTGTTGGGCATGGAGGTCTGTACGTCGTTGGAGCCCAGCTCCATGAACTGGTCGCGGCCCGTGCCCGAGTTGTACGAGGCCCAGTCCACGCCCGGGGGCAGCTTGAAGGCCTTGACCTCGACGTGGTCGTCCGCGGCCGGCGCGCCCTCCTTGACGGTCATGTCGACGGACGGGTCGGCGCCGAGCCACTTCCAGCCCGGCTTGTCGATGCGGAAGCTGTGCTCGAAGCTCCAGGCCTGGAAGACCACGCTCTCGAGGCTCTTCATCCAGCCCTTCTTCTCGCCGCCCCAGGTGTACTTGGCCACCTCGGCCTGGCGGTCGGCCGGCTTGGGCAGGGCGTTGATGCCGTCGGCGATGCCCTTGGCGCCCTTGTCGGAGGCGTCGTAGGGCACGGCCTGGCCGCCGGCGAAGGTGACCGGGTTGGTGAAGTCCACGGCCACCCGCATGATGACCTTCTCCCAGCCGTCCGGGCCGCTGAGCGGCCAGTACTCGCAGTCGAAGCCACCGATCCCGGTGGACGGCGTGTACTTGTAGGGGTCGCCGTACTTGAGCTTGGAGGCGAACTCCTCGGCCTTGGCGAACTGCTTCTCGCCCTCGGTCTTGCCGCCGCCCGTGACCGCGTCCCAGGCCGCGGACAGGCCCTCGCCGATGGAGTCGAGGATGCCGAACTGCACCGCCCCCGAGGTCTGGGCCTGCACGAAGCTGCCCGCGCCCGGGCCCCCCGGCACGCCTGCCGAGCCACCGGCCGCCGCCGGCGCGCCGGCGTAGAACTGCGTGGCGCCCAGCGGGTCGCTGAGCGGATCGGACAGCCCCTGGCCCTCCAGCGGATCGCTGATGTCGCCGGAGGCCTGCGTGGTGGGGAGGGACTGGCTCTCGTCCCCCTCGAGTCGCTGGACCTTGGTGTTGCTCGAACTCATCGGTGCATGCTCCGGGGCTCATTGTGTGCGGGCGCATGCGAGCGGGCAACCGGGGAAGACAGGCGCGACGGGGCGCCAGGTGCAGGATCAGCGTGCCGTACGCCGAATGTTGCGGTGCATCAAATCCCGTCGAGAGGGCGGTGGATCAGGGGCAGAGGCTGGCCAGGTCGTGCCACGGCACGGCCGCGAGCAGTTCGCGCAGGCGCGCGAGGTCGGCCTCGGCGTGGTGCTTGCGGCTGGTCACGCCGGAGTCGCCCGACACCATCTGCCAGCCGTCGGACCACACCTCGTGGCGGGACGACACGGCGTCTCCCTGCTTCCAGGTCATCACCATCAGCCGGGTGGCTCCGGGGCCCGGATCACCGCTCTCGCGGGCTTCGCCCGTGGCCAGGATCCACGTGATGGCGTCGATGTCCGCGACCTCGGAGGTGTCGCACGGCAGCGGCCAGGTCTGTTCCCCGTCCGGACCCGGGATGGTCCACTCGGTGGTGAACGCCTCCTCCACCACGGCCGGAGGGAGGGCCGCGTACAGGCTGTCCAGGGCGGGCACCGAGGCGCCCTTGCGCACCTTCACCTCGATCACACCGCCCTCCACGCGCAGCAGCCACGTGGTCGAGCCGCCGTCCATCACCGGCTGCTCGGGCTCGTACAGGGGCTCGAGCAGTGCCAGCTCCAGGCCATCCATGGTGGCGCGGAACGTGGCCAGCTCCGCCTCGTCGAGCTGACGCAGGGGTTGCCAGCGTTCCGGCGCCTTCGCAGGCGCGAGCAGGCTCTCGTACCGGCCGTCCGACAGGATGCGGTAGCCGCTGGTCCCCCCGTGGCGGGAGCTGATGCGTACCTGCGCGACCAGCAGCGGATCCGGGTTGGTGACGAAGGTGGGTTGCATGGTCGCCTCCGACGAGCCAGCCGGTCGCTGGCAGCTGATCGATCCGAGCACGGCCGCGGCGAGCAGCAGCGCGCTGCCGAGGCGTGGGGTGGGTATGGGAATGCGGATGCTCATGGGATCAGCGTATCGGATTCGGCGCCGTCCCGCTGCCTCGCATCACGCTCCGCGCGGGTGGCCTCCAGATCGATGCGCAGCGCCTCGCCGGCGAGCACCACGCCGTAGTCGCGGCGGGCACCCTCTGCGGACACGCGCCCGGCCAGCACGTCGCGGCGCACGAGGAAGGGATCCCGCTCCAGCGGGTCGCCGTAGCCGCCCCCGCCGGCCGCGTCCATGGTGACCACGTCGCCGGGCTGCAGCTGCGTCAGGCCGTAGGGATCGCCAGACTCGCCGTTGACCTCGAAGCGAGCCCGGGCGCCGGTGGCACCGCCGAACAGGCCCTCGGGCGGGTAGCGGAAGCGGCCGGACTGGATCCCCAGGTTGACCGGGGGCTGCGGCGCGGTCTCGTCGTCGGGCACGCGGAACACGACCCGTCGGCCGAGGCCGCCCCGCATCTCGCCAGGGCCGCCCGAGTCGGGGAGGAGCTCGCGCTGCTGCACGATCAGCGGGGTGTCGCTCTCCAGGATCTCCACCGGGGTGTTGGCGCCGTTGGCCGGGAAGATGTAGCAGTGCTCGCCGTCGGCCGCCCGGCATGCGCCCATGCCGCCCCCGCGGATGAGCACCGAGTGCCAGGGGCGGCCGTCGTGGCGGCGGCCGTAGAACACGTTCATCGTGGCCGGCGTGCCCCCGGACGCGGCCAGCACCCGGTGCGGCAGGGCGTCGGCCAGGGCGCGGTACACGATCTCGGTGAGGAAGTGGCCGATCTGCATGCGCGCTGCCACCGCTGCGGGGAAGTCGCAGTGCACCACGGTCCCTGCGGGGGCCTCGAGGTGGATGGGCGCTGCGCTGCCGTCGTTGTTGGGGATCTCCGGATCGAGCATGCTCTTGATGGCCATGAACACGTAGGCGTACGTGAAGTTCAGCACCACGTTGCCGCCCCAGTCGACCTGGGGCGACGAGCCGTCGAGATCCACGGTGATGTCGTCCCCGTGCACTCGTACGGCCGCCTCGATGACGATGTCGTCGCGGCCCTCCACCTGTTCGATCACGCCGCGGGCGGTGTAGACACCGTCGGGGATCGCGGCGATGGCCTCGCGCATGCTGCGCTCGGTGCGGCCCACGATCTCGTCGGCGAGGTCGTCGAGGTCGTCGAGGCCGTACTCGTCGAGCATCCGGGCTACCTGGGTCGCGCACACGTGGTTGGCCGCGATCTGCGAGCGGATGTCCCCCACCACCTCGTCGGGGGTGCGCACGTTCCAGCGGATCATCTCCAGCACGGCCTCGTTGAGCTCGCCCGCGTCGTACAGCTTGACCAGCGGGATGAACAGGCCGTCCTCGTACACGTCGTGGTTGTCCGACGCCACGCGGCCGCCGATGTCCGAGTGGTGGAACACGCAGGCGGTGAAGCCGGTGAGCCGGTCGCGGTGGAAGATGGGGGACAGCACGCACACGTCGTTGAGGTGGCCGGCCAGCGCCCACGGATCGTTGGTGATGTACACGTCGCCGTCGCGGAAGCTGTCCGCGGGCAGCTTGCCCACCAGGGTCCGGATGCCCAGGGCCATGGCCCCGGACTGGCCGGGCGTGGCGAACGTGCCCTGGGCCAGCTCGCGGCCGTGGCGGTCGGTGAACATGCAGGTGTAGTCGTGGGCGTCCCGCAGCAGCGACGAGAATGCGGTGCGCGCCACGGCGCTGTCCGCCTCGTCCACGATGGAGATCAGCCGCCGCCACAGGATCTCGAGGGTCACCGGGTCGATGCTCATGGCGCACCCCCGTCCTGGTCGAGGTCGATCCAGAGGAACCCGTGCTCGTCCACGGTCACGTGGCCCGCCGCCCCCACCACCACGGTCGATTCCCGCTCCTCGATGATCGCCGGGCCGTCGAAGGTCGCGCCCGGGAACAGCCGGTAGCGGTCGTACACGTCGTGCTCGACGAACGCCCGGGCGCTCGCCGACCAGGCCGGGCGCCGGCCCTTGCGGGCCGCGTCCAGGTCCCGGCCCCCCGGGTCGAGGGTGGGCAGCTGCAGCAGGCGCGCCGGCAGGCTGGCGCGCACGCGGAAGTTGACGAACTCCAGCGGCGAGTCGGGGTAGGTGCGGCCGTAGAGCCGCTCGTAGATCCCGTCGAAGCGCACGCGTACGGCGTCGGCGTCCAGCGTCGCGGCGTTCCCCGGCGGCAGGGGTACGCTGGTCTCCGAGCCCTGGCCCACGAAGCGCGCGTCCACCGAGCGCTCGTACGTGACCTGCTCCCCGGCGCCGGCGCTGCGCAGGGTGCGGGCGCCCTCGGCCTCCAGCTCGCGGTAGATGGCCTCGAGCGCGCCGAAGTCGGCCTGTCCCAGCGCCACCTTGTGGGAGCGGACCAGGTCGAATGCGCGCGGCGCGGTGAAGAACCCCAGGGCCGAGCCCACGCCCGCGTTGGGTGGCACCAGCAGCCGGGGCGCGCCCAGCTTGCGGGCCAGGCCGTAGGCGTGCACCGGGCCCGCGCCGCCAAAGGCGGTCACGGTCACCACCCTGGGGTTGCCCCCCTTCTCGGCGATGTGGGTCTTGGCGGCCGCGGCCATGGTCTCGTTGATCAGGTCGTGGATCCCCCACACCGCCTGCTCGTAGGTCACGCCGAGCGGACCGGCGATCTTCTCCAGCACGCCGCGCCGGGCCGCGTCCGCGTCCAGGGGCATCTCGCCGCCGAGGAAGTACTCGGCGTCCAGGTAGCCCAGCAGCAGGTCCGCGTCGGTCACGGCGGGCACGTCACCGCCACGGCCGTAGCAGATCGGACCGGGCGCGGCGCCCGCGCTGTGGGGGCCGACCTGCAGGGTGCCCATCCGGCTGACGTGGGCCAGGCTGCCCCCGCCCGCGCCGATCTCCATCAGGTCCACCACCGGCACCTGGATGGTCAGGCCGCTGCCCTTCATGAACCGCTGCACGCGGCCCACCTCGAAGGTGGGCACCACCCCGGCCACGCCGTCCTGGATCAGGCAGGACTTGGCCGTGGTGCCGCCCATGTCGAAGCAGAACATCTCGGAGATGTCGAACCGGCGACCCCAGTACTCGCCCGCGATCACGGCCGCGGTCGGCCCGGACTCGATGATGCGGACGGGGAACTCCGCCGCGGTCTCCACCGAGGTGATGCCGCCGCTGGACAGCATGATGAACAGGCTGCCGTCGAAGCCCAGTGAGCCCAGCCGGTCGCGCAGGTTGGTCAGGTAGCGGCCGGTGAGTGGCTTGACGTAGGCGTTGGTGACCGTGGTGGAGGTGCGCTCGTACTCCCTGATCTGGGGCAGCACATCGTAGGAGATCGACACGTCGACGTGCGGGGCCACCTCCGCGGCGAGCGCCTTGATGCGGCGCTCGTGGTCCGGGTTCTCGAAGGAGTTGAGCAGGCAGATCGCCACGGACTCCACGCCCTGGTCGACCAGCTGCTGCAGCGCGGCGCGCGCCTCGTCGTCGTGCAGGGGCTTCAGCACCACGCCGTCGGCGCGGACCCGCTCGTCCACCTCCAGCCGCCGCTCGCGGTCGACCAACGGTGCGGGGAACTCGGCGAAGATGTCGTACGGCGCGTAGCGGATCTCCCGGCCCAGCTCCAGCACGTCGCGGAAGCCCCGGGTGGTGACCAGGCCGGTGAGCGCGCCCTTGCGTTCGATGATGGCGTTGATCACCAGGGTCGTGCCGTGGATCACCTCGTCGAGCTCGGTCATGAAACCGGGCACCTGCTGGGAGAGCTCGACGATGCCCTGCTCCACCGCGTCGGACGGATCGGCGGGCGTGGTCAGGCACTTCTCCACCCGCACCTCGCCCGTGTCGTCGTCCAGCAACACGAAGTCGGTGAACGTGCCGCCGATGTCGCAGCCGAGCCGGTAGTGGTGTTCCGTCATGAACCCCTCCTGTCGGACGCCGTCCAGATCAATAGGTGTCCAGTTCGCCGACCGCCGCCTCCACCGCCGTCAGCATGTCGAGCCGCTCGACGGCCTCGGCCATGTTGTTGTGGTCGGTGAACAGCGGCCGGTCCACGTCGAGGTGCTCGACGATCTCGCGCACGGCGGCGTGGGCGGCACGGCTGCCGACCCCGGCGGTGTAGTCGCGGAAGTCCAGGGCCTGGGCCGCGGCGATGTACTCGATGCCGAGCACG
>CAZXHG010000046.1:41002-45081 GCA_964639985.1 uncultured Rickettsiales bacterium | reverse complement strand
GTCGCCCGGGGAGCTGCTGTCGTCGTCGTCGCCAGGCGTCGTGTCGTCGTCGTCGTCCGTGGACACCCCGGTGTCGTCGTCCCCGGGCGGGTCCTCGTAGGTATCGTCGTCGATCGATATCGCGTTGTCCGGACAGCCCGTCACCAGCACGAGCAGGCCGGCCATCGCGAGCATCACGGTCAGCGTACGCATCGTTCACCCCTCGGTTTGGCGTGCGGCGAAAAGTGGTCCACGGGTAGACTATCAAATGCCATGTACACCAGACCGTTCACCGTGACGTTGTTCATCATCGCCTTCTGCATGGCGATCCCCACCCCATCCCCGGCCTGCCAGTACGACGAGTGCCACACCACCGGCGCGGTCTCCGCGCCCGCGGGCTGGGACATCCGGCTGCCGTTCGCCCTGGGCGAGACCGTGCAGATCCTGTCGGGCTACGGCCCGTACGCGGGTTCGTCGCTGCACTGCCGGTCCCAGGACTCGGTGTGCGCCAACGACTACTACGCCCTGGACTTCGTGCTGCCCGACCACAACGACCACGGCCGCGGCCAGCCCGTGCTGGCCATCGCCGACGGCGTGGTGTGGGACGCGGGCTGGGGCTCGGAGGGGTGGGCCAACTACGGCCAGCGGGTGTACATCCTGCACGAGGGCGTGGGGGACGGGCACCAGTACTCCAGCATGTACGCCCACCTCGAGACCATCGACGTCTCCGACGGCCAGGTAGTCAGCCAGGGCCAGCAGCTCGGCGAACTGGGCCGCTCCTGCGACGGCTCGCTGGAGTGCGGCAGCTTCTCCACCCCGCACGTGCACTTCTCCATCCACCGCGACTCGGGCTTCGGCGGGACGGGCAGCGGTGGCTCCTACGGCGGCCGCGCGGTCATCCCCGAACCCATCGACGGCTACTCCGGCATCGACCAGTGGGACGACCTCATCTCGAACAACGGCGGGGGCGGAGGCGACGACGACGACGACGCGGCCGACGACGACGACGCGGCCGGCGACGACTGCCTGATCGATCCGAACGACATCAACATCATCGAGGAGGACGGCCCCTGCGCCTCCCTGGTCGGCGCGGACCTGCTGAGCGACACGGGCGGCAACGGCGGCCACGCCTACTGGGCCGTCAAGGACTCCGAGGACCCGGACTACGCCACGGGCGTCAACTGGATGATGGATTTCCCGTCCTCCGGCGAGTACGACATCTGGGCCTACGTCACCGCCGGGCTCACCGACCTCACCGCCGAGGCCGACTACAAGGTGTTCTACGCCGGCACCTCCTCCCACGCCTGGGTCTCGCAGGCGGACGCGACCGGCACCTGGGTGTACCTCGGCGCCTTCGCCTTCCAGCCCGGGGGCGACCAGTGGGTTCGGCTGGGGGACAACTACGCGGCCGCCGGCGACCAGGGCCGCACCGTGGTCTTCGACGCGCTCAAGGTGGTGTCCGTGGGCTACACGCCGGGGGATGACGACGACGACGCGGCGGATGACGACGATGACGACACCGCCGGCGACGAGGACGGCACCCTGGGTCCGCCCGAGGGTGGCCCCAACGAGGACGAACCCACCTGGGAGTGCGGCTGCTCCGCCTCGGGAGCGGGCCCCCTGCCCGCGCTCACCCCCCTGGCCCTGCTGGGCCTGGGGTTCCTGCTGCACAGGAGGATCCGGTAGCCGATCAGCGTGACGCCAGCCCCACCCCCGCCAGCACCAGCACCGACCCGGCGACCATGCGCGCGGTCAGTGGCTCGTCCAGCAACAGCACACCCACCGTGACCGCCACCACCGGCACCGAGTAGCCCAGCAGCGCCAGCCGCGACGCGGCCATGCGCGCCAGCAACCAGAAGTACAGGGTGAACGTCACCGCCGTGCCCACCAGCGCCAGGTACAGCACCGCCGCCACCGACCACCCCTCGAACGTGAACTGCGCACGGCTCTCCACCCCCGCGCTGATCCCGCCCATCACAACCCCGGTCATCAGCATGGGCACCGACGTCAGCGATATCGGGTGGATCCCCTCACCCCAGCGCTTCACCAGCACGTTGCCGATGGCCGCGGCGAACGGCGACACCAGCATCACCACCGAGGCCGCGGCCACCTTGGGCCCGCCGAGCCTGGAGAAATCCTCCGAGAAGATCACCGCCACCCCGCCGAACCCCACCAGCATGCCCAGCGCGGCCATCGCCCCCAGCCGCTCCTCGGGCAGCAGGAAGTGCGCCAGCAGCACCGTGAACAGCGGGAACGTGGCGAACAGCACCGACGTCAGCCCGGAGGGCACGTACTGCTCCGCCCAGTACACCACGCCATAGGAGATGCAGAACGAGAACACCCCGTTGACCACCCACAGCCGCCGCTCCATGGGCCGCCGGCCCAGCACGATCCCCCGCAGCCGCGCCACCCCCAGCAGCGCCAGCCCGGCCAGCCCGAACCGCAGCGCCACCCCGCCCACCGGCGGGATCCCCTGCAAGCTCACCACGATCGCGGACCAGGTCGTCCCCCAGATCAGGGTCAGCAGGACGAAGACAGCGGCGACGATCGCCCTCGAACGCGACTCCGGCACCGCGCCATCCTAGCGGATGGAGAAAAAGGGACGCTCATAAGTTCATAAGTTCTGCTCGAAGATACGCCACCGCAAAGCGTCCGAGCACAGGGAGTTTCTCATGAACTCATGAGCGTCCCTTTTTCTTGCCGGTCACCGCGGCAGGGACTGGCGCTCGTGCTCGGCCATGTAGGTGGCGTACTCCTCGCGGCCCTTGTCCTTGAGCAGGTCCAGGGACGCCATCCGGTCGGACCGGAAGATGAACGCGAACACCGAGGCCATGAAGTTGTTGAGGTGCTTGCAGTCGCGGAAGTCCGCGACCTCGGTGCACTCCGCGCAGCTGCCGTAGCCGTGCTCCATGCAGCAGGTGCGCACCTTGCACCAGCTGGCCTTGTCGTTGCCCGCGCAGCCCGGGCACTTGTCCGTGCGGTACTTGCGGCAGGCTCCACAGTACAGCCCACAGCAGGCGATCGCGTCGGGATCGGCGGTGATCGGCTTCATGGTGTCCTCCTCCCCAGGCTCAGCGGTCCTTCCAGGCGGGCAGCTGGGCCATCATCGAGGCCGCGGCCTCCCGCGCCGCGCCCTGGTCCAGCCCCTGGGACTGCGTCAGGAACCACGTCATGCCCACGAGCACCTCGTCGTAGCCCTTCATCGAGCCGTCCTCGTTGGCGCAGTGCAGGCACCAGTCCTTGGTCGCATCCCCCAGCGAGAAGTCCTCAGGCTTCGTCAACGGCATGCCACAGGCGATGCAGTACTTGGCGTCGGTCATGGTTCGGTCCCTCCGGTTCACGGGGCCAGCAGCCCCAGGTAGTGGTCGATCAGCTCCGGGCCGCACCGCTCCAGCACGGACCCGTCCGGCGCGAACTGGTCACGGTTGCCCACGTAGTGGTGCACCAGCCCCAGCCAGGTGTTGAACAGCAGGTGCTGGGCCACGGGCCGTATCCGGTCCTCGGCGCGCTCCCGCTCCGCGGCCGCGGCCATGTGGAACGAGATCACGGACTGGATCCCGGTGAGCGTCACACGTGCGTCCTGGGGCAGCAGCGGCCCCTCCATCACCATGCGCGCGTACAGCGCCTCGTCCTCGGCCAGGCCGTCGAGGTGTGCCTCCAGCACGGCCCGCAACCCCGCCCCCTGCTCCACGACCGCGTGGATCCGCATGGCCACCGCGGCCGCGAACTCGCCGACCACGACCTCGACCAGGTCCTCGCGGGTGGGGAAGTGGGTGAACACCGTGCCGTGGGCCACGCCCGCGGCGCGCGCCACGTCCACCGTGCGCGTGGCGCCGATGCCCTGCTGTGCGAACAGGGAGCGGGCCGCGGCCAGCAGCTTGCGGCGGGTCCGTTCCTTCTGTTGCTTGCGGGTGACCACGGGGCGACCTCGTTTCACTGAGCATCAACTCACTGAGTTTCTACTCAACGAAACCGCCCGGGTCAAGGGATTTCTCGATCGGCGGTCAGCGTTTGGCCTTGTCCCACGCCTCCATGCCCGGCACGTCGAGCTTCTTCATCGCCGCGGTGGGGGGCGGGGGGGGGGGGGGCGGGGGGGGGGG
>CAZXHG010000046.1:0-40992 GCA_964639985.1 uncultured Rickettsiales bacterium | reverse complement strand
CCTCGATCGCCCCCCCGTCCGGCAGCCGCCCGTGGGTCTCCCCCCCTCGCGTGTACCAGGTGTACCGGCACCAGTCCGTGTACTGCCGCGACCACACCGGCTGGTAGTCGTGGCTGCGGATCACCCGGTCCCGGCGCCCCTCGAGGTCCCGGAAACGGTGATGCCAATCCTCCTCGGACTGCCGGCAGATGTAGCTCGACAGCCCGTCACCGGCGTGCGCGTCGAGCTTCACCTTCGGATCCCACACAGGCGCCACCAGCACGTTGTCCACACCCAGCAGGAACAGGTCGATGCGCCCCGGGTCCACCCCATGGGGCCTGGTCAGGCAGCGGTCCACGTGGATGGTGCACTGCCGCGACACGCGGTTGGGGCAGGTGGTCTCGATCAGCGCCACCACGGTCTGCGGATCCAGCGTGCGGTCCACCCGGTAGTAGTTGAGCGGGTCCTGCACGTACATCGTGCCCGGCAGCGGGAACGGCGCCCGGCCATACACCGCGTCCGCCGCCCCTGCCGGCATCCACTGGGCCGTATACAGCGGCAGCCACGCCAGCAACGGCACCAGCGCCACCGGCCACGGCAGCCGCGCCAGCCCGGCCGCGCCCAGCACGGCCAGCGCGGGCACGTACGCCGGGAAGTTGGGCAGGCCCGCGTGGAACACCGCGTACAGTACGAACGGCAGCACGAGCCACAGCAGCAGCAGCGCCACCACCCGCCACCGCGCCCGCGGCAGCCGCACCAGCAGGACCACCACCCCGGCCAGCGCCATCGCCCCCGCGACCGGCCCCACGTCTCCGCGCACACCCGCCAGCAGCACCTGCGGATCGGCCAGGAACTCGTACTTGTCCCTCGACTCCAGCTTGTCCTGCGCGTACCGCCGCAGGTCCAGGATCACCGGCACCAGCGCCAGGGCCCACACCACCAGCACCGCCCCCGCCCACACGAGGAACCGCTTGCGCTTCTCCGCCTCGAGCACCCCTGACAGCAGCAACAGCGCGGCCACCGCCCCCCAGATCATGCCCGACGGCCGGATCGCGATGCCCATGGCCCCAACCAGCGCGGCCAGCGCCGGGGTCCGCCGTTTCACCAGGGCCGGGTCGGCCACCAGCAACGCCAGCACCACCAGGAACAGCGCCAGCTCCGTGACATGGATCCACCCCATCCGCCCCACCAGCACGATCGACTCGCTGGTCGGCGGGATCAGCGCGATGGCCAGGGCCGCGGCCCGCGATCCCCACAGGCGCCGCGCCAGCCACGCCACCGTGACCAGGATCACCGCCAGCCACAGCCCGTAGAACACCCCGAACACGGCCGGCGAGCGGTCGAACACGTGCAGCACCGCGGCCAGCAGCACGTTGTACCAGCCCGTGGTCTCCAGCAGCAGGTGTCTCAGGGTCTCGCCCACCTGTAGGGGCCACAGGTGGGCGAAGATCTGCGGCAGCGCGCCGTGGCAGTGGTTCGGGTCCTGGGGCAGGCGCAGGTCCAGGGCGACGAAGCGAGCGTGCGCGACCAGCATCGCCGCGATCAGCGCGGCGGTGACCAGGTCCCAGGCGCGGCTGCGCGGTACGTGCAAGAGCTCCTCTCCGTGCGGGACCGGATTCTATCCCCGATCAGGGCTGCGCGCTGTCGTCGTCGTCCCCCGCTGCGGAGTCGTCGTCGTCCCCCGCCGAGTCGTCGTCGTCGCCCGTATCGTCGTCGCCGGTGTCGTCATCGTCCCCGGTGTCGTCATCGTCCCCGGCGCTGTCGTCGTCGTCGCCGCACCCCTCGTCCACGTCGCCGTCGCAGTCGTTGTCCAGGCCGTCGCACAGCTCCTCGGCGCCTGGGTACACGGTGTTCTCGGTGTCGTCGCAGTCCCCGCACTCCGCGGCCAGCCCGTCGTGATCCACGTCCCCCGTGCCCCACCCCTCCAGCCGGATCTGCACCAGGGCCGGCGCCTCGGGGTCGTTCAGCGGCGCGATGTCGATGGTGGCCACGTGCACCGTCTCCCACGGCGCATACAGCACCGTGAAGTTCTGTCCCAGGCCTGCGGCCAGCGTGTAGTCCCCGTCGTCGATGGGCCCCTCGAAGGTGAACGCGCCGTCCGCCGGCAGGATCTCGCCCACCACGACCTCCAGGTCGCCGTTGCCCGCGTTGTGGATGGTGAAGTCCCTGACCGTGTCCGCGCAACCGATGGGCGCGGGCTCCCACGACAGCAGCGTGGCGCCGATCTCGAACCGCGGTTCGGGCTCGCTCCCCGAGGGGCAGCCGCTCAGCAGGACGCCGGCCAGCAGCAGACCGACGAAGACGGGCAACGTGCAGCGCGTGGGCATGGATCCTCCCGGTGGGCTCATTGTCTCGCGCATCGCGCGGCGGGCAAAGGGGGAGTGGGGGTAG
Organism: uncultured Rickettsiales bacterium; assembly: GCA_964639985.1. Lineage (GTDB taxonomy): Bacteria > Myxococcota_A > UBA796 > UBA9615 > CAYRNR01 > CAZXHG01. Next base: position 38,622 of record CAZXHG010000046.1, on the reverse strand, counting down.
AATCGGGCCGTGCGCATCGACATCCGCGACAAGACCACGCGCCTGCTCACCTGGCTGGGCAGCGTGGCGCTGTTCCTCGGCATCCACGTGGCGTGGTTCATCGCCCTGCGCGACACCTGGGTGGAAGGCGCGGCGTCGCGTTGGCTGCTGCTGGGCGTGCTGGTGCCATCGTTGGCGCTGTCGTTCGTGGGCATGAAGCGACGCTGGCCCTTCGGCGCCATCATCGGCCTGTCCGCGGGTGCGCTGCTGGGCACGCTCGCCCTGTCGTTCGTGCTGTGGCCCACCCTCGGCGCGGGTGGCGCCCGGTTCGGGGGCATGGGCGCCGGCCAGGTCGCGCACCTGCTGCTGCTGCTATCCATGGCCCTGCCCCTGCTGCCCATCCTGCGCGCCTTCCGGTGGGCCCGCTGGGTGGCGCTGCCCCTGGGCCTGTGGTGCGGTCTGGCCTTCGCCGCCGGCCTGGCGCTGGACATCCCCCTGGAGGACCTGCCCGTCGACCTCGCGGCCTGGACCTGGCTGCCCGCGTGGCTGCACCCGCTGTACGTCACGGTCTTCCTCTACTTCCCCCTGGCCGCAGCCGGGGTGATCGCGGCCACCGTGGTGAAGCAGCGCGCGGGCCGCGCCGAGGACGCGGCCGAACCCCGCCAGGGCGCCACCCCGGTCTGGCTCACTGGCCTGCTGTGGCTGGCGCTGCTGGTGCCCGCCTGGGCCCTGGGCTGGCACGTGCTGCGGCTCAACCACGTGCCGACCCCGATCGACCTGCTGGTCCCGGCAGCGCCCGGCGTGGGCACCACCACCACGATCCTGTCCGACGGCTCCACCGTGACGCTGAGCACAGCGGGCTACCACGACCTCACCGACGAGCAGCGCGTCGAGCGGCCCGCCTGGCGGATCCTCGCCCGCGGCCACCGGCCCGCGGACCCGGCCCAGCCCACCTCCCTGTGGCTGACCGTGCTGGACGAGCGCGGCCGCACCGTGCAGGGCCTGGGCCCCGACGACCTGGAGGTCGCTCACGGCGACCGCCGCCTCGGCCGCTTCACGTTCGACGCCGTGGCCCTGGAGACCCCGCCCTCGTTCGCGCCGCCGTACATCTGGATCGCCAACTCGGCCGAGTCCACGGTCAGCAAGCTCTCCACCCGCACCGGCGAGGAGCTCGGCCGCTACGACGTGGCCGAGGACCCCTCCCGCACCGCCGTCGACCTCGAGGGCCACGTGTACGTGGCCAGCCGCGGCGCGGCCACGCTCACCAAGATCCACGCCGCCGGTTGCGAGGGCCCGTCCTGCGTGGCCTTCACCGCGCCCACCTGCGAGGGCCCCCGGGGCGTGGCCGTGGACGCGCTCAACCGGGTCTGGGTCGGCGGCGAGTGGACCGACGACGACGGCCGCACCTCCGGGTGCCTGCACCTGCACGATCCCCACGACGGCGCGCTGCTCGGCGAGTGGCACGACCTCGACGGCCGCATCTACGGCCTGGCCCTGGACGCCCGCGGCCGCGTGTGGGGCGTGCTCAACCCGGGCAACGCCCTGGTCCGCGTGGACCGCTCCGGCCGCGACATCCGCACCTTCACCCCGCCGGACGGCGCCACCCTGTACGGCATCGCCGTGGACGAGCGCGGCCGCGTGTGGGTCGCCAACAACAGCGAGGGCGGCGTGCTTCGCTTCGACCCCGAGGCCGAGGCCTGGACGCAGTTCGGCCTCGGCGAGGGCGAGGCCCGCGGCGTAGCCGCGGACACGGCCGGCAACATCTGGGTGGCGGACTCACGGCGCCACCGGCTGATGCGCTTCGACGCGGCCGGCGGCGAGCTGACCGGGGCCTACGACTCCGGCGGCGTGGGCCCGGTGGGCGTGGCCATCGACAACGAGCAGCTGGTGTGGATCGTCAACCAGGGATCGGACCTGGCCGTGCGTGTGGAGCCCCAGCGGGGCGGCATCGTGGGGTCCTACCCCGTGGGCCGTGGCCCGTACACCTACAGCGACATGACCGGGTACGCGCTGAACAACTTCGTCGCCCGGCGCGGCCTGTACCGCGTCGCGTTCCACGCCACCCCGCTGATCGTCGAGCTCACCGAACCGGCCGCGGGCGCCCCCGTGCCCACCGGCCCGGGCGTGCCCCTGCCCCTGGCCGTCGACCTGCAGCAGTTCGATCCCGACGATCCGGTGGTCGAGGTCCGCTACGAGGTGGACGGCCTGGCCGTGGCCACGGCCACCGAGCCGCCCTTTGCCACGCAATGGACCTACGAGGCCCTGGACGAGGGCCCCCACCGGGTGCGCGCCGTGGGCACCACCGCCAGCGGCGCGACCGACCACGACGAGGCCGGGGTCCAGGCCCTGCTCACCTTCGGCAACCTCGCCATCGAGCTGGTCCGCGACGGCCAGGCCGTGGACCAGCTGCCCCGCGCCATCGAGTTCGTGGTGGACAGCTCCGGGTCCATGTGGGGCTGGGCCGGGGACGGCACCAAGGTCGAGATCGCCCGCGCGGTCCTCGACGACGTGGTGCCCACCCTCCCCCCCGACACGCTCGCCGGCCTGCGCGCCTACGGCCACCGCTCCAGGCGCTGCGACGACAGTGAGCTGCTGATCCCACCGGCGGTCCTGGAATCCGCCGCGCTGACCGAGGCCGTGCACGACCTCACCCCCCACGGCCGCACCCCCATCGCCCACTCCCTGGAGCTCGCCGCGGCCGACCTGGCCACGGCCGGCACCGGCGGCTGGCTGGGCGAGCGCATGGTCGTGCTGGTCACCGACGGCATCGAGACCTGCGGGGGCGATCCCTGCGCCGTGGCAGGCGCGCTGGCCGACGACGGCCGCCGCGTGCGCGCCAACGTGGTCGGGTTCGCCCTGGGCACGGACACGGACCGCTCCTCCCTGCACTGCATCGCCGACGCCACCGGCGGGCTGTACGTGGACGCGGACGATGCCGAGGGCCTGGCCGACGCCCTCGCCCGGGCGGTGCAGGTCTTCTACCAGGTCGTCGACGACCAGGGGCGTATGGTGTACATGGGAAACTTGACCCAGTCCGTGGTGCGCGTGTCCACGGGTACGTACCGCGTCCGCTTCGGCGCCAGCGCCAGCGACGTGGTCATGGAGTCCGAACCCTTCGTCCTGACTGCCGAGCAGACGGTCACCGTCACGCTGGTGGTCGACGGAGACGAGCCACCTGCCGTGCAGGTGCGCTGACGGCGCGAGGAGGCAGCCATTCCGCAGTCCCGCCCGGCGCGCAAGCCCCACACCCGCCAGCTGGTCTCGCGGGGCACCATCGACGTGTACCGCGCCCGGCGCACGCCGGGCACGATCCACATCGAGTGCGTGCCGCAGGGGGGTGCCAGCCCCATCCGCATGCGCGCGGACGTGCACTGGTCGGCCAACCCAGACGACTTCTACCGCCTGCAGGGCCCCCTGTCGGTCAAGCGCTTCAACAAGCTGATGCGCCAGCTGGAGAAGTACCTGTCCGTGCCGCCCACCCCCCACTCCATGGGCGGCACCGAGCTGGCGATCACCTTCAACTTCCCCCTGGACCACGGCACGGTCACCGGCTCGGCATCGGCCGCGCTCGAGGGCCCGCCGCCGTACGACATCGTCGACCTGGTGTGCGTGTTCCTCGACGACTGCAAGAAGCGGTCGGAGTTCCGCATCAGCGGTCCGGGCGTACCGTTCGACGACACCGACCTGCGCGTGGAGCCCACGTCGCTGATCCGCCAGCTCGCCCCCTGGACGATCCTGGCCCTGGCCGTGGTCGCCGCGACTGTCACCGTGGCCGTGCTGCTGCTGTCGCTGCGCGGCGGCTGAGGAGATCCCCATGAAGGACAAGGTCTGCGTGGTCACCGGCGCCAACTCCGGCGTCGGCCGCATCACCGCCCTGGAGCTGGCCCGCGCAGGCGCCCACGTGGGCATGGTCTGTCGCGACGCGGGCCGCGGCCAGGAGGCCCGCGACGCCATCGTGCAGGAGACCGGCAACGAATCCGTGACCCTGATCCTCGCCGACCTGTCCGCCCGCGCCGAAGTCGCCCGCGCGGCCGAGGAGATCCTGGCCACCTGGGACCGCCTCGACGTGCTGGTCAACAACGCCGGCGGCATGTTCGAGCAGCGCAACGAGACCGCCGACGGCCTGGAGTACACCTTCGGCCTGAACCACATGGGCTACTTCCTGCTCACCCACCACCTGCGGGAGCGGCTGGTGGCCAGCGCCCCCGCCCGCATCGTCAACGTGGCCTCCACCGCCCACCGCGCCGGCGGCCTCGACCTCGACGACCTCGACTGGGAACGCCGGACGTACCGCGGCTTCCCCGCCTACGCTGCCTCCAAGACCGCCAACATCCTGTTCACCCGCGAGCTCGCCCGGCAGCTCGACGGCACCGGCGTCACGGCCAACGCCATCCACCCCGGCGGCGTGGACACCTCGTTCTACGCCCACTCCTCCGGCCTGATGGAGGCCATCACCCCCCTGATCCGCCTCTTCCTCATCTCCGCAGAGAAGGGCGCCCGCACCCAGCTGCACCTGGCCACCTCCCCCGACGTGGAGGGCATCACCGGCAGGTACTGGGCGAAGAGCCGGGAGACCGGCACCTCGAAGCAGGCCGCGGACATGGATCAGGCGCGCAGGTTGTGGGAGATCAGCGAGCAGCTCGGGGATCTATGACCCGATCCCGCGGCGTAGGTCGGCTCAAGGAGGACCGCTCCGCGGTCCGACGGAGCCGACACCCCGAGCTTCGAGCTGCCGATCTGCCTCGGCCAGCGCACCCTCCAGCCCCCGCGGCCGGTCCTCTCCATGCAGGCACCCGCAGCCGATGCAATCCCGCCGCCCCTTCACCGGGAAGTAGCGGCAGGACTGCACCTCGCCGCGGACGTCGCGGCGCCGGCCGTGGTGGTCCTCCGCCGGGATCATCGAGTGGTTCAGCCGGCCGTAGTAGTACCAGTTGGTCAGCACGCAGCCCGCGTCGTTCTCCGGCGTGGGGCAGGTGCAGATGCAGTACGGCGAGTCCACGGCCTTCATGGAGTTGAACACCGCGCCGCGGCTGAAGAAGAACACGTTGAGCAGCTCGAAGGCCAGCAGCGGATCGATGGGGTGGGCCTTGTGGTTGGAGCTCATGGACCGCGCCCAGCGCGCCGTGTACCCCGGGTGCACCGGGATCAGCTCCCAGTCCGGGTAGGTCCAGCGCAGCAGGTTCTGGATGCGGTAGTCCTCCGACCCCTGCTGCCGCGCCGCGGCCAGCCGCCCTAACAGCTCCCGGTAGCGCGGATCCGTGGTCCGCGCCAGCCGCTCGGCCCCCAGCGCCTCGTAGCGGTCCACCACCCGGTCCAGCAGCACCCGGTTGGACCGCTCGCCCAGCAAGGTGAACACCTCCCCGTCCTGCTCCAGATCGTCCACCACCCCGGCCGAGCGGCACGCGCAATGGGCCAGGTACACCTCGCGCGCGTCCAGCACGTCCGCCCGCGCTCGCTGCAGGCTGATCACGATGCCGTTGAACAGCTCGCCGAGCAGGTAGTCCGCCAGCGAGCGCAGCGGTCCGTCCGGCGTGTGGTGCATCGCAGCCCAGGGCCCCAGCACGGTCAGCTCGTGGAAAACCGGCATGCTCGACAGGTCCGTGTACAGGTAGTGGCGCCCCGCCTTGTCGACCATACGCCGCAGCACCCCCCGCTTCAGCTCCGGCTTGCTGTCGTGCAGCGCCTCGCCGGCCACGGCCCGCAGCGCGCCCTCCCGGTCGGGCACGTCCGTCCCGGGCGGCGCGGTCCAGCCCCGGGGCCGCTCCATCGATCGCGCCGAGTCCACCAGCTGGTCGGCGTAGCGACGCATCATGCGCAGCCGCCGCCGGATCGTGCGCTTCTCGTACTCGGACAGCAGCCGCTCGTCGAACAGGTCGGCCAGTTCGGGCTCGGTGGACCGCCGCGTCACGTCAGCGCATCCGGCGCCGCGCGACGAGGCCGATGGCCAGCAGCCCCGCCGCGGCCACTCCCACGGCGCGGGACTCCGCCGCCAGCGAGCAGTCGCAGCCGCCACCCCCGCCGCCCCCGCCGCCGCCGCACTCCTCCCCCTCCAGGCACGGATCCCACTCGCACTGCACGTTGCAGATCGTCGTGCCGCACTCGCCGCATCCCTGGTGCGCGCCCGGCGTGCACTCGCCCTCGTCCAGGCACTCGCCCCAGGCCGTGTCGTCCCCACAGATCTGCGTGCCGCACTTGCCGCAGTCCCGCGCCTGGCCCGGCTCGCACTCGCCGTAGCAGGTGCCCCACTGGCAGTTGGGACCGCACTCGGCCATGCCCCCGTCCCCGCACGCACCCACCGTGTCCGGGTAGCACTCCCCCTCGTCCTCGCACGGCCCCCACACCGCGTCCATCTGGCACTGCTGGCTCCCGCAGTGGCCGCACGCCCGCGTGTACCCCGGCTCGCAGTACTCGGTCGCGCCGCACTCCACCGTGCGCGCGAAGTGCACCACCCGCACCTCGTTGCTGAGCATGTACGCCAGCCAGCCGCCCTCCCCGGTGGCCACCGAGTCCAGCACCAGCAGCCGGCTCGACGACGTGTGCCAGGTCAGCTCCCGCCAGTCCTCGCCCGCCGTGTCGTAGGCCAGCTTGCGGCCGAAGTTGGGCGCCACCACCATCCGGGTGTTGCTGGGATCCACCATCACCTCGGGCAGGGATCCGTGCAGGGCGATGTCCTGCACCACCTCCACCGGCTCGTACCAGCCCGTATCCGACTCCTGCATGTACACGGCCGGACCGCCGCCATCGAGCCACTCGTCCTCGGGCGTATCCCAGTCGCAGGGCGGGTTCTCGCAGCAGGGGTCCGGATCCACCCCGTACGCCACGTGGGCCACGCCCCGACGATCCGTGCTGATCGCAGGCCAGCACGACACCGGCCCGGCGATGCAGTCGATCTCCGGCTCGAAGGTGATCTGCGTGCCGTTGTCCGCGCCCCACGTGCCGTCGGTCTCGCTGGCCTTGTAGAACGCCTGGTACTGGTTCTCGCTGCCCGTGAGCGTACGCCGCGCCGTGAGCGCGTGGATCCGGTCGTCCGCGCCCACGGCCACGGCCGCGCCGTGCGCGTCCGTGAGCACGGTCTCGGGGATGGTCCAGTCCCCGTGCTCGTGGATCCGCACCCGAACCTCGTACTCGCCGCCGTAGTTGTGGCTCGCCACCACCAGCCGGCCCTGCGCGTCGAAGTCCGCGAACACGAACGGCTCGTACCCGCCGATGTCGTCGGGCAGGTCGAACACCGACTCGGGCTCGGTCCAGCCCACGTCCGGCACGTGGTGCACCCACCACAGCTGCATGTCGCCGTCGCCCTCGCTGCCTTCGCCCGCGATCAGCGCGTGGGGTTCGCCCGCCATGTCGAACGCCAGGTCGACCATGCGCCAGCCGCCCACGTCGAACTCCGACCGCACGAACACCGAGCCCTTGTCCACCTCGACCGGGTCCTCCCAGTCCGCGTCCGTGGGCCCGGCGTGGCGCGCATACCACACCCCGTTGGTGTCCCCGTCGATCCACACCACCGCCGGCACGTCGTCCGATCGGTCCCACGCCACCCGCACCACGTCCATGGGCGATCCCGAGAACAGCGTGGTCTCATCGCCGGCGACCACGTCACAGGCGCTGGCCGGTGCGGCCAGGAGCACAGCTGCGAGCAGGCCGGCCAGCATCCGCGACCACCACCGTACGACCTGATCCATGCCCGCCTCCTCGGAGCGCACGGGCCCCACGCACCGCGCGGGATCATTCTATCAGGGGGATCGCAGGGGGCTCGCCGGGGACCGGCGGGGACTCAGCTGTCGTCGCGGCCCGTGGTCTCGACCAGGCTCTGGCCCGCCTTGCGCAGCACGGTGCGCGGCTTCGCCTTCTTCTTCGGCGGTTCGGGCTTGGGCGGCTCCGCGTAGCGCTCCTTGTGCTTCTTGACCAGGGGCGACACGTCGCCGCCGGCCTCGAGGTGGTGCTGGTAGCACAGCTTGGCCTTGCCCGACGGCATGTACACGTTGCGGCCGCACCCCTCCACCGAGCAGCGAGGCCACGACCGGGTCCTGCGCCGGGCCGGCTTGACCGCGGCCACCTGGGCGATGCGGTGCTCCCGCGTGAACACCGCGGCCTTGTCCTCGCCGATCAGCGACACCAGCTCGCGCCGGTCCGCGGTCTTGAGGATCGACACCACCCGCCCGGCCAGGCGGGCGATCGCTTCTTCGAACTCCACGACTACTTCAGGCCGCTGTGACACCTCGGTCCCTCCTTCAACGACGGCCGGAGCATATCGCGTCCAGCCGAAAAGGAAACCACGCGCGATCTGATATCCTCGATCCGGGAGGACACCCCCATGCGCCTGGCCCACCTCGCGATCCCCCTGGCAGCCGTCGGACTGCTCGCCGTCGGCTGCACCGACATCGAGGGAGACCAGCCCGGCGAGTGCTCCGACAGCGCGGACAACGACCGCGACGGCCTGTTCGACTGCGACGATCCCGACTGCACGGGCGCTCCCGACTGCGACGACGACACGGCCGATGACGACACGGCCGACGACGACGACGACACCGCCGACGACGACGACACCGCCGACGACGACGACACCGCCGACGACGACGACACCGGCGACGACGACGACACCACGGCCGCCGAGGACGCTGACGGCGACGGCTGGACGGTCGACCAGGGAGACTGCGACGACACCGACGCGACCGTCCACCCCGACGCGACCGAGGTCTGCGACGGTCTGGACAACGACTGTGATCCAGGCACGGACGAGGATGCGGACGCCGACGGCGACGGCTACTCCGTCTGCACGGGCGAGTGCGAGGACAACGATCCCGCGATCCACCCGGGCGCGGCCGAGCTGTGCGATGGCGCGGACAACGACTGCGACGGCGCCGCGGACGAGGACTGCGCCACCTGCACCGTCCACGTACCCACGGATCACGTCACCATCGGCGATGCCATCGCCGCGTCCACGGACGGGGACGTGATCTGCGTGGAGCCGGGCACGCACACCGGCAGCCTCACCTTCGGCGGTCGGGCGATCCGCGTGCTCGGCCTGCAAGGGCCGACGTACACCACCATCAGCGGGGGCGGGCCGGTGGTGGGCATCGGCAGCGGTGAGGGCCCGGACAGCGTGCTGGAGGGGTTCACCATCACCGGCGGCAGCTCCTGGTCGTCCGGGGGCGGCGTGTCGATCAGCGGCGCCTCGCCCACCCTGCGCAACCTCGTCATCTCCGGCAACACCGCCGGGCTGGAGGGGGGCGGCCTGTACGTCTACCAGGGCTCCCCCCTGGTGCAACGCGTGACCATCACCGGCAACACCAGCAGCTACTTCGGCGGCGGCGTGGTCCTGTACGAGGCACCGGCCACCTTCGAGCACGTGTGGATCATGGCCAACGACGCCCCGTACGGGGGTGGCCTGTACGTGAACGCGGACTCCGACGCGGTCATGAACCACGTGGTCGTGGCCACCAACACCGCCACGGACGCGGGCGGCCTGTACGTGTACGACTCGGACCTGGTGATGACCAACTGCGCGATCGCCGGCAACGTCGCCAGCGGTGGCGGCGGGGGGCTGCTGTCGGTGATGTACTCCGAGCCCACGCTCACCAACGTACTCGTGGTCGCCAACCAGTCGGACAGCGCGGGCGGCGGCCTGTACCTGATGGGCTACTCGCCCACCCTGACCAACGTGCTCGTGGCCGCCAACAGCGCCACCTGGGCGGGCGGTGTGTACCTGGAGGGCTCGGACCCCACCATGACCGGGGTGGTCGTGGTGGGCAACACCGCGTCCGACTCCGGGGGGGGCATCTACGGCAACCCCAGCGAGGCCGTGATCCGCTACGGCGACGTGTACGGCAACTCGCCCGAGGACTGGGCCGGCATGACCGACCCCACGGGCACGGACGGCAACCTGGGCGTGGATCCCCAGCTGCTCGACACCAGCGGCGTCGACCCGCTGGCCTGGGACTTCCACCTGGCGGCCACCTCGCCTCTGATCGACGCGGGCGACCCGGGCCTGACCGACCCGGACGGCGGCCTCCCCGACATGGGCATGTACGCCGGCCCCTACGGCGGCTCGTGGAACCTGGACGCGGACGGCTGGCCTGCCTGGTGGCAACCCGGCCCCTACGACCACGCCACCTACCCGGCCCAGGGCTGGGACTGCAACGACCTCGACGCGGCCATCCACCCGGGCAACGGCTGCTGATCCCCATGGCGTCGGATCCCCGACTGGCGCGCAACCGTTGCGAGTGGTGCGGCGCCGAGGCCGCGGCCGACGCGATCCGTTGCGAAGGCTGCGGCGGCCCGGTGCGCCTGCTCGAGCCCTGGATCGTCGAGTGCGGCTGGTGCGGCAGCTCCAACCGCCGCGATCAGACCGGCACCTGCGCCAGCTGCGGCGGCCCGCTCCCGTCCATCCCCGGCGGCCGCCCCGGCCCCCGCCCCCCCGACCCGGACCGCACCCTGCCCAGGGGGTACAAGCTGCGCGCGCTCGTCACCCGCAACGTGCTGGCCCTGGTGGGCATCATCTTCACCGTCGTCTTCTTCTGGACCCTGCTGTTCCCCCTGATCGGGATCCCCATGTGGGTCGTCGGCTGGCGCCGCGCCCGCCGCCAGCTGCACGCCCTCGAGCACGGCATCCCCACCCGCGGCCGCCTCACCGCCGTCGAACTCGACCGCACCCAGCACATCAACGGCGTCAACCCCTACCGCGTCGCGTACGCGTACGACACCCCGGACGGTACCCTGCCCGGCTCCTCCGAGGGCTGGGACCGCGCCCACGGCCGCCGCCCCCGCGGCGAACACGTCTGGGTCGTGCACGACCTCACCGATCCCACCATCCACGCCCTGTGGCCCCCGATCCGCTGACCCCCTCCTCGGGCCCATGCTCGAGCATGGGCCCTGATCTCGAGGAGTCTCGAGGGACCTTGCGGATCGTACGGATCAGGTCAGGTGATTGCGGACCGTACGGTCCGTTCCATCACCGCCCCTTCAGGATCTTCCGCACGCTCAGCCACCCCACCACCCCACCCGCCAGCGTCGAGCCCACGATGATCAGCAGGTGATCCAGGTCCGATGCCTGCTGCGCCTTCACGTACCGCCCGGAGTTGCCGATGGAGCACAACGACATCGCGAACCCCAGCAGCGCCGCCCCCCCCACCACGATCACGTACGACGCGATGCGCGACGCGGTCGTGCTCTCCCCCCGGTCCGGGGGTCCCACGTCGAACTGCTCATCTCGCCGGTTGCCGCCAGGAACGCCCATCTCCACCTCTGCTGACCACCGGATCCTACCGCACCCCCACGGTCACCACGATCGGCCGGTGGTCCGAGCCCACGCCCCGGCCCAGGGCCACGTCCGCCACGGTCAGCTCCGGTGACACGTACACGTGGTCCAGCCGCATGGGCGGCAGCGGGAACAGCCCGTTGGGCGCCGTGAAGCCCATGCCGCGCCCGCCCAGCTCCCACGCATCGTCCGCCAGCCGCGTCATCCGGCGATGGAAGCGCGAGTGCTCCGTGGCGTTGAAGTCACCCGTCACCACATAGGGCCGCTCCCCCTCCCGCTGGCGCGCCCAGTCCAGGATCCCCGCCAGCGCCTGCCGATGCCCCGGCACGTACGAGGCGATGCGCGGAGGCAGGGTGTGCACGTCCAGCAGGTCCACGGCCACGCCGTCCACCTCCACGGTGGCCTGCAGCTGCGGCAGGCCCGCCAGCTCGACCACGTCCGCGTCCAGCAGCGGCAACCGCGAGAACATGGCGCAGCCGAACGAGTCCTCGCGCACGATCTCCACGTGCTCGGGGTAGCGCTCGAACCAGCCCCGCTGCTTCGCCGTCCGCCACCACCGCCCCGAGAACTCCTGCAGCACCATCACGTCCGCGTCCAGCGCCTCGAGCTCCGCGGCCAGGGCGTCCGGATCCGGATGCACCATCAGCAGGTTGGCCGACAGCACCCGCACCCCGTCCCCGGCCATCGGCGGCGGCGTCCGGTCGGTCACCGCGGGAACGACCATCCACAGGTGCCATGCCGCCACCGCCCCGGCCACGGCCACCAGCGGCCGGTGCCGCGCCACCAGCCCCAGGCCGAGCGCGCCCCACGCCGGGATCAGCAGCCACACCGTGAACATGTTGGCCAGCAGCAGCGGCCAGGTGCCGTCGTGCCACACCAGCCGCAGCACCCCCAGCGCGGCCAGCGGCCCGGCCAGGGCCCAGCCCGCCAGCGCCATGGCCGCGCGGACCCGGTCAGCGCGCACAGTCCAGGCCTCCCGTGTCCACCGTCCACGCCCACTCCACCCCGTAGGGGTGCAGCCAGCCCCGGTCGTGCAGGTCCGCGTACACGCCCTCCTGCAGGTACAGCGGCCGGCCGCGCCAGCTCAGCACCCCCTCGCCGATGCGATATCCCCCGGCCGGGTACCACACCCGCGCCGAGCCGATCAGGTCCAGCTCCCAGCGATCACCCGCGGGCGTGGCCGTGCCGCGGATGCAGAACGGGCTGTTCACGGCCAGGCCGACGCGCGCCGAGTCGTGCAGGTAGTCGTGCATGGACCACGACACCGTTCGCCGCTCCAGGGGCCGCGGCCCGTCCGCCCCCGCCGGATCCTCCGCGGGCACCATCGCACACACGGCCTCCCGCACCAGGTCCGACCCCATCACGAAGTCCGACTCGTAGCGCCGCATGGGCGGCGGCCCGTCCGGGCAGTCCTCCGGGCACCCGCGCTGACAGCGCAGGTGGGCGTCGTGGGGCCACTCCCCGTCCGGGGGCACACACAGCACCAACGTCTCCCGCGCCACCTCCCGGTACCCCACCGCGCACCCGCCGAACCCCATCACCAGGTTCAGCCCGTACACGCCCACCGCGTGGCGCGTGGTCAGTCCCCGGCCCGCGGCCAGGGCCGCGTCCATGTGCGCCATCTCGTCCTGGAACTCCACGATCGGATCGGGCAGGCCGCGGATCAGCCACGGTGGTACGCCCGTGGTCAGCACCACGAGCACGGCCACGGGCGCGGCCACCCACAGGCCCCGCCGCCGCCGCAGCCCGACCAGCCCCGCGGCCAGCACGGCTGCCCCCTGCACGGCCAGGGTCGCGGCGGTCAGCTCCATGCCGAACACGGCCAGCCAGGCCACGGCCAGCGCGCCCACCCCGGCGGCTCCCAGCACGCACGCACCGCCCAGCAGCGTCGACCAGCGCAAGCGACCTCCTCGACGGGCGCCGAGGACCGGCGCCCGCCACAGGAACCCCTGGCGGGATGGGATGGTTCCCGGCTACTCCGCCGGGCTGCCGTCGAGCTCGGACATGCCCTGGCCGGGCAGGCGGCCGAAGATGCCGGCCAGGTCACGGATCATCGCACCGGCGCCGGGCTCCAGCTGGCCGGGCACCAGCTTCCAGCGCCAGTTGCCGTCCGCGATGCCCGGGGTGTTCATTCGGGCCTCCGAGCCCAGGCCCAGCACGTCCTGCACCGGCACGATCGCCAGGTCGGCCACCGATCCGTAGGCCGTGTGGATCAGGTGCCAGTGGGGCGAGCCGCCGTCGGACGCCGTGTAGCGGCGGAAGCAGTCCTGCTCCCAGTCCGGGGCCGCGTCGTACCAGCCCACCGACGTATCGTTGTCGTGGGTGGACGTGTACACCACGCTGTTGTCGGGGTGATACACCGGCAGGTGGGGGCTGGCCGCGCCCTGGCCGAAGGCGAATTGCAGCACCCGCATGCCCGGCAGCTCCCAGCGGTCGCGCAGCTCCCGCACCGCGCGGGTGATGATGCCCAGGTCCTCGGCGATCAGCGGGGCGTCACCCAGCGCGTCGCGCACCGCCTGGAAGAACGCGTCCCGCGGCCCGGGCACCCAGCGGCCCGTGCGCGCCGTCTCCGCGTCGGCCGGCACCTCCCAGTACGACTCGAATGCGCGGAAGTGGTCGATGCGCACCACGTCCACGTGCCGCAGCACGCCGGTCAGTCGGCCCAGCCACCACGCGTACCCCTGCTTTTCGTGCACCGGCCAGTCGTAGACCGGCGTGCCCCACAGCTGGCCGTCCTTCGCGAAGTAGTCCGGTGGCACCCCCGACACCACCTCGGGCACGCCCTTGCCGTCGAGCTGGAACATCTTGCGGCTGGCCCACACGTCCATGCTGTCGCGGGAGCAGTAGATGGGCAGATCCCCGATCAGCCGCACCCCTCGCGAATGCGCGTGCTCGCGCAGGCGCGTCCACTGTTCGAAGAACCGCCACTGCACGTAGCGCGCGACCGCCATGCCGTCGGCCAGCCTGTCGCTGAACCGCCGCAGGGCCGCGGGCCGGTGCAGGGCCAGGTCCCGCGGCCACTCCCACCACGGCCGCAGCCCGAAGTGCACCTTGGCCGCCGCGTACAGCGCCCAGTCGTCCAGCCAGTTTGCCTCGTCCGCGCAGAACTGCTCGTACCGTTGCCGGGCCGGGTGGTCGCCCCGGCGAAAGAACCGCTTCGCGGCCAGCGGCATCAACCGCTCCCGCTGCGCGATCACGGACGGGAAGTCGACCAGGGAGCCGTACGCGTCGCGGGCCGGCTCCACCTCGAGGGGGTCGAGATCGCCCACCTCCACCAGCTCGTCCAGGCTCACCAGCAGGGGCGAGCCCGCCTGGGACGACTGGGCCAGGTAGGGGTGGCCCCGGTCGCTGGGCCCCAGGGGCAGCACCTGCCACCAGCGCTGACCCGCGTCGGCCAGCAGGTCCACGAACGCATGCGCCGCCGGCCCCACTTCCCCGATGCCGTACTCGCTCGGCAGGCTGGACAGGTGCAACAGCAATCCGCAGGACCGTTCGAACCGCATCTCGTCTCCGTCGTCAGCCGCCCGATCGCGGCGCCGGGGCTTTTTATCACGTTCGTGGAGCAGGCGTGTGAGACCCGTGTGAGTCCGGATCCTCCCCACACCGGTCACCGTGTGTTTCGGGAGCAGCACGTTTGACGGAGATTCACGATGCGCAACACGATGATGGCAATCACGGCGATCCTGGCCCTGTCCTCCACCCTCACCGCCTCGGCCCAGGATGGCAGGCGCGGCGACGTCGACGCAGTCGGCCTGTACAACTTCACCGCTGACGTCTCCTTCGTCATCACCAACTGGTTCCCCGAGGGCCCCATCGGCGACGAGTCCATCATCGACCCCACCTACTTCCCCGAGGGTCCGATCGGCGTCACCGGCCACACCGAGGCCGATCTCGTGTCCGCGCTGGACGGGGTCTCCATCATCGACGGCTTCTTCCACGGCGACCTCGAGGCCACCCTCGACCGCGACCGCGAGGACCGGCTCACCCTGGCCGGCGTGGCCCTGCACGACGACGTGCAGCGCTCCCTGCAGTCCGGCCGCGACGCCACCGTGCAGATGACCCTCACCTGCAAGCTCGACGACGCCGACCTGCCTATGCCCACCGGCCTGCGCCCGGGCGAGACCGGCGACTACGACTGCGAGGCCGCCATCGACGGCGTGGACGCCGGCCAGCTCACCTCCCTGCTGTGCGCCGTGGGCTACGACGTGGACGAGGCCGGCGGCTTCGGCTCCGACGACTTCCTGCGCGAGTTCGACTCCGACGGCGACCTGATCGACGACGAGGTCTCCCGCAGCCTCTCCCTCGTCTGCGGGATGTAGTCCCCTACTCCTTGCCGTGCGGCCGCGTCGGCCGCGGCGGCGGCGGCAACTCTGCCAGCCTCTCCTCTGCCCGGGCCAGCCACACCGTCTCCACCTGCGTCTCCTCCGCGATCAGCAACACCTGCTCGTACCGCTCGCGGGCATCGGCCAGGTAGGGCGCAGAGAGCTCGATCTTGACCTCCCCGATCAACTCCTCGTACTCCGCCAGCCCTTCGGGGGGCCAGTCCGAGGGTGGGGGCGGCGACCAGGCCAGGATCGCCGCGGCGTACGCCCACATCAGGTCCGCCTGCAGGCAGGGCACGGCCTGGCGGTGTTCGGGACCGTCGAACCGGCCGAAATGAGCGGCGAAATCCTTGTCGATGGCTGCGGCCTCGATGGCCATGCCATCCAGTTGCTCCCTCAACATGTCGGGGTGCAACACGCCGAGCAGTTCGATGGCCTCGAAGGCCTCCACCCGCTCCACCAGCCGGGCCAACGATGCCTGCGCTTCGTCCGGAGGTGGCGGAGGCTCCGGCGGCACCGGCGGCACATCGGCCCGCGCGATGACGGCAAGCCCCAGGCACACGAACAACACGAACGTCTTCATCGAATCCCCCTCTCCCTCACTCCTCCAGCAGCAGCTCCCGGATCACCTCGAACGACTCGAGCCGCTGGCGGGCGAGCATGGCCCAGTTCGTGTCCACACCGGTCTGCTCGGCGTTGGCCACGGCCTCCGCGAACCGCTCGCGCGCGAGCGCCTCGAAGTGATCCGCGAAGTCCCTGCACGACCGGTTCATGTCCGCCACGTAGCGGTCCCTGGCCCCCTCGTCCCGGTTCGCCTGCGAGGGAGGATCGGGGTGGTGCTCCACGGCGGCGACGTGCACGACGAATGCCACCTCGCCCTGGAGGAAGGCCGCGGCCTGCTGGTGGAAGGGCTCCGGGAACTGCCGCGCGTGCTCGGCCGCCACCTCGCTCAGCTCCCCGGCCCGGGTGTTCGTCTGGTCCAGCGCCGCGCGCAGTTCATCAGCGTCCAGCTGAGCAGGGAGCTCGAGGTCCTTGAACGCGTTCACGCCGTCGATCAGGGCGGCGAGCGACTCGACCGACGGCCCGAGCCCCTCCACCTGGGCCAGGGTCGTGCCATCGGGCTCGGCCGGTGTCGCCTCCTCCGGCTCCTCCGGCGGAATCGGCGCCACGTCCGCGCTCGCGCTCCCGCTCCCGCTCCACAGCGCGCACGCCATCACCACGCCACCGAGCACCCGTCGTGCGATCATCGCCACCCTCGCTCCTCTCCCCCGGCCCGTCGCCCACACCGCATTGTACGTGCACGCGCTATCCTTTCGGTCAGCATCCGGGAGGAGCCATGCCCACCACCCCCACCCGCCGCCAGGTCCTGCAGGGGCTCGGCGCGGCCGGCGCGACCGCGCTGACCGGCCTGCCCGCCCTCGCCCGCACCGAGCCCGCACCCGGGGAGCCGCCGTTCGCCACCGTCGACCTCGGCAGCGGCAGCTACCGCGACCTGGGCCGGTCCCTGGGCGAGGCCCTGCGTGACCCGATTCACGCGGTCATGCAGACCCAGTCCAAGGCCCTGGGCCGCTGCCGCGCCGCCCTGGACGGCCCGCTCACGCCCCGGCTGGCCGGCTTCCGCCAGTCCGTGGCCACCACCTGGCCCCACCTGCTCGAGGAGCTCGACGGCATGGCCGAGGGCGCGGACGTGCCCGTGAACCTGATGTTCGCCTGGAACTGCCGCTCCGAGATATACGCCATCACCGAGGCCGCGGGCTGCTCCACCGTGGGCCTGACCACGGAGGACGGCTGGTCCCTGGCCCACAACGAGGACGGCAACGCCGCCTACTTCGGCCGCATGGTCGTGGTCAAGGCCACCCCCCCGTCCGGCGTACGCTACGCCTACTTCGTCTACCCCGGCAACCTCGTGGGCAACGGCCCGGGCCTCAACTCCGAGGGCGTGTGCCAGTGCACCAACTTCATCTCCTGCACCGAGGTCGGCACCGGCATCCCCCGCTACTTCACCGGCCGCGCCGTGGTCGAGGCCCGCTCCCTCGACGAGGCCGAGCGCCTGGTCGCCATCCCGGGCCGCGCCTTCCCCTGGCACCACAACCTCGGCTCCCTGACCGAGAAGCGCCTCATCTCGGTCGAGACCTGGCCGCCAATCCGCTTCGACACCCTGACCGTGGACGGCGTGCACCTGCACACCAACCACCTCACCCACGACGCCATGCAGGGCCTCCCCGAGAACCTCACCTACTTCGACCGCTCCACCGGCCCCCGCATGGAGGCCCTGCAGCGCCTCACCGCCGAGCAGCCCCCCACCAACAGCCACCACCTGCTCGACCTGCTCGCCGACCGCTCCGGCTCCCCGTGCAAGGTCTGCCGCCACCCCGACGACGAGGTCCCCGGCGTCACCGTCGGCACCGCCCTGTTCACCACCGCCCGCAACGACATGACCCTGCACGCCGCCGCCCCCTGCTTCGGCCCCTGGATGACCGTCGAGCCATAAAGGGACGTTCATGAATTGTTGAGTTATTGAGGGTCCGTCAGGGCTGCCGCCGAGCCAGCCCCAACCCCAGCAGCCCCGCCAGGATCCCGAACGTCCAGCCCGCGCCCCGTGAGTTCCCCCCGCCACCGCAGCCCACGCAGCCGGCCGCGCCAAAGGCCGCCGTGTCCTCGGGGGCCCCGGGCGGGTCCTCGTCGTCGTCGGTCGTGGCCGAGTCGTCGTCGTCCGCCGAGTCGTCGTCGTCCGCCGAGTCGTCGTCGTCATCCCCCTGGGTGTCGTCGTCGTCGGCCGAGTCGTCGTCGTCCGCGCAGTCCTCGTCCACCTCGCCGTCGCAGTCGTTGTCCACGCCGTCGCAGATGTCGGGCGCGTTGGGGTAGCTGTCCGGATCGTCGTCGTCGCACTCGGCGCAGGCCATGAACCCGTCGCCGTCCGCGTCCTCCTCGTACTCCGCCAGCGCGCCGTCGCAGTCGTTGTCCAGGCCGTCGCAGAGTTCGGGGTAGCCGGGGTGCACGGTCGGGTCCGCGTCGTCGCAGTCGTCGGCGCAGTCGCCGCCC
This sequence comes from uncultured Rickettsiales bacterium, assembly GCA_964639985.1. Classification (GTDB taxonomy): domain Bacteria; phylum Myxococcota_A; class UBA796; order UBA9615; family CAYRNR01; genus CAZXHG01. Next base: position 20,022 of record CAZXHG010000046.1, on the reverse strand, counting down.
AGGTGGCCGTCCAGATCCTCGTCCGGGCAGAAGCCGTCCAGCAGGTAGTCGACCGCGGCCTCGGCCAGCGCGGTGGAGCCGCCGCCGCATCCCTCCTGCTCCAGGGTCAGCGCGCTCACGTAGGCCCCGCCGCTGCCCACGGTCAGCAGCGTGGACGACACCTGGCCGTTGTCGTTGCTCGTCAGCGGCAGGGCCTCGCCGGGCAGGCCGGTGTACTGGCCGTGGCTGGCGTACTCGCCGTACCACAGCGCTGGCTGGGCCGACATCAGCGGGTGGGTGGGCGCCAGGTTGTACGCATAACTCGAGTACGTAGTCGCGTCGTGGGCCTGCACCGCGCCGTACGGCAGGCCGGCCAGGGGCACGGCCGCGGCGTCGGTGGACGTCATCAGCAGCAGCCGACCGCCCGCATCCACCAGGTCCTCGAACCGCCACACATGGTTGTCCAGCTCGGCGTTGAACGGGGTGGCCTGGCAGCCGGCCACCACCACCAGGTCGTAGGTGTGCAGCGGCTCGGTGGCGATATCGCCGCGGCCCAGGGTGGTGGTGGTCAGGCCCTCGTCGGCCAGCAGGTCGGCCCACAGGTCGCACCCGCACGGCGGCTGGTCCTGCAGGATCAGCGCGGTCTGGCCCCAGGCCGCCCCACTGCACCCCACGGCAAGCACCGCGACCATCCCTGCGATGGCCCTGCGCACCACGTTCACACCTCCGGTCCCATGGTAGCCCATCAGATCCCCAGCTCCACGCCCAGGCCCGCACCCCCGAAGGCCAGGAACTCGGTGTGACCGTCGTCCTCCAGATCCAGCCCGGTGAGCTGCAGCTGCGCCGTGGCCACCAGCGACACCCGGTCGCTCAGCACGTAGCCCAGCCGCAGCTGCGGACCGAAGCTGACGAACAGCCAGCCGTTCTCCACCAGGTCGCCGCCCACGCCCTGCACGCGATCCACGGGCAGCAGGGTCATGCGGAACTGCAGCCCGGTGCGCAGCCGGAAGCGGCGCAGGTCCCGGCCCCAGCCGGTCTCCATGCCACCCCAGAACGCCGGCCGCGTGTCGGCCACCGCGCCGCCGTCCTCGCCCCAACGGGTGGGCGACAGGCCCACGCCGGTCACGCCGCCGATGTACAGCCCCCGCGCCGGCGGCGCCCCGCGCCGCGTGGCCGACCACACCTCGATGGACAGCGCGCCCGGGCCCCACACCGGCTTCCAGCCGGGGGCCGAGCCGCTCAACCAGCCCACGTACATGCCGATCTGCCGGCGGTCCTCGCGCACCAGCGCGCGCAGCTCGTCCACGGCCAGGGCCTTGCCCTCGGTGATCGTGGCCGTGCCGTCGAACACCACGGCCCCGCCCGAGTCCCGCACCGTGAAGCGGTGCAGGCCCGGGTCCACGGCCACCGTGCCCGGGAACAGCCCCTTGTCCCGGCCGTCCACCATCAGGGTCGACCCGTGGTAGGGGTGATCGCCGGGCAGGTAGGCGTACACCAGCGCCATGTCCGAGTCCCGCCGCTGCTGAGGCAATCCGGACAGCACCACGTCGTGCACGCCCACCACGCGGAACGCCGCCTCGGGCAGCTGCACGCCGCCCGTGCGCTCGTACACCCGCTGCCGTGCCCAGTCGTGGGCCTCGTACGCCGTCACCAGCCCGTCCAGGTTCACGTCCGCGGACGCGGTCTCCCACGACATCGCCTGCAACAGGTACGCCGTGTACGTGCCGTGGCCCAGCTCGTCGTCCTCACGCGCGGGCCGGCCCAGGGTGGTGGCGAACATCAGCGCCTCGCCCACGCCCAGGCCGTCCAGGTCGGTGAACGGCCGGTCCGGGCTCAGCTCGGCCGTGCGCGCGGCCGCGGACGGCCCGATGGCGGACTTGCCGTCACCGTTGAAGCACGCGTCCACGATCAACGCCTTGCGCCTCGCGGGAACGGCCGAGAAGAACCGCCGCAGCGCCGCCAGGTCCAGGGCCGTGCCCACCAGGTCGCCGGGCCGGCTGTCCCGCAGCAGCAGGAACGGCGCCAGCTCCCCGTCGACCCGCTCGGCCAGGGTGCCGTGGCCCGAGAAGTAGATCACCACCACGTCCTCGCGCCGAACCGACGTGGCCAGCACCTTGATCTCCGCGAGGATCCGGTCCCGGGTGACGTCCTCCGGAGCGGACAGGCACAGCACCCGGTCGAACCCCCCGCCCGTGCTCGCGGCCAGCTGATCGGCCAGGGCCACCGCGTCCGCACCCGCGTGCCGCAGGTCCGGGATGGCCGGGTCCAGGTAGTCGTCCACCCCGATCACCAGCGCCACCCGCTGCGGGTCCAGCGTGCGCGCCAGCTCGTCGGCCGTGGCCCGAGCCGGCTGCATGCCGGTCTGGGCCGACGCCGGCCCCACGAGCGCCACCAGCGCGACCAGCCATGCGGCCGTTCGGAGCGCTACCGCCACTCCACCTCCACCACGTCGTCGCCCACCGGCGCCGTGCACTCGGCGTGCTCGGGGTCGATCAGTACACGATACGCGCGCGAGCCCGCGCCGTGCTCGGTGACGAACGCCAGCGGCGCGTCCCCGCCGGGCCAGTGGCGGCCCGCGTCCACGCGCCAGGCCTCGCCGTGCGCCGGGTGGATCCGCTCCCACCGCCCCCGCACCCTCTCCTCGAGACAGGCGTACGCCGGCGCGTCCGTGCGCACCGTGAAGATCACCCGCTCGCCCGGCTCCACCGACCGCTGCGATCCCGCCAGCAGGTCCTGCTCCCCCTCGACGACAAATGCCAGCTCCAGGGCTCCGGCCGCGTCCGCGCCGCCCTTCCACTGGCCCGGATCGTCCTCCACCACCGCGGTCCGGGTGGCCACGAACGCCAGCACGCCTCCGAGTGCGAACAGCGCAACCGACGCCGCCAGTAGCAGCACCCGCGCCCGCGCGCCCCGGGCCTCGTCCTGTCGCGCGTCCGGGAGTTCGTGCACCTCGGCGACCACGTCATCGACCACACCGGCCTCCCTGGCCCGGGCGATCTCCCGGATCTCCGCGGCCGAGGTCTCCGGCTCCGGATCCTGCAGCGCGGCGAACGCCGACTCGAGGGGATCGTCAGACATGGGTCATCCCTTCTGCCTCCAGGTGCTGGCGCAGCAGCCTGCGCGCGTAAGCCAGCTTGGAGCGCACCTCCTGGGAGCTCCACCCCAGGATCTCGCCCACCTCCGGCGACGACAGGCCCTGCCGGTACGTCAGCATCACGGCCGCCCGGTGCTTCTCGGGCAGCCCGGCAATGCCCTGCTCCAGCATCCGCGCGCGCTCCGCGGCCGCGACCGCAGCCTCCGGGCTGACCGGGGGCGCGCCCGTGGGCGCCGGCCCGGGCTCGACCTTGATCCGCTCCATGGCCAGCCGATGCACCTTGGCCCGGCGGCAGCTGTCCAGGCACAACCGCCAGGCGATGGTGAACAGCCACGACTTGAACGAGCCCGTGGGCTGCCAGCGTTCCGCGTTCTCCACCACCCGCACGAACGTCTCCACGTAGATGTCCTCGGCCTCGTCCGGCCTCGAGGTCACGCGCGTGGCAAACCCCTTCACGGCGCCGCCGTGGCGCTCGACCAGCCGGTCGAATGCTCCGGTGTCGCCCCGCTGGAAGCGGCGCATCAGCTCCTCGTCCGTCGTCGTGACCACGTTCCTCCGCCTCGGCCCGTGGTTCGCATTGTCACCCCTGCAACGGCCCGGACGGAAGGAGTGTGGACTCTTTGCCCGCGTCCCCCCGATCCGGCCGCTCTTTCCACACTCCCCCAGCCAGCCCCGTTGAAGGGGTGCAGGTGCGACGACGCGCACCGGAAGGGGAGAGAGAATGAGGCGAACCACCCTGACCGTCCTGGCCGCGACCGCGGCCCTGTTCGCGGCGGGCAACGCCCTGGCCAACGCCGTGCTGCTGCAGGGCGACGACGGCGAGGTCGTGCCCACCGCGAGCCAGCAGATCCACACCCGCGTCGAGGCCCAGGTCGCGACCACCCAGGTCACCACCACCTTCGCGGAGCTCACCGACAGCACGGCCCTGTTCTGCTTTGGCGTTCCCGCGCAGGCCGCGGCCTACGAGCTGGTGCTGATCGTGGATGGTGAGGAGGAGATCGCCGACGTGACGGTGGGCGACCAGGCCGAGTACCCCGACGGGCTCGGCACGGGCGTCGCCGAGGACCTGGCCGGATACCTGGGGGAGAACCCCATGCGCACGTGGGTCACCGACCTGCCCGACGGGGCCGAGATCGGTTTCCGCCTCTCCTACGTGGAGCTGCTCCCCTACGACTTCGGCCAGGTCACCTATACCTTCCCGCTGTTGCCGTTCAGCGGCGACACGGACCCCATCGACGAGCTGACGTTCGAGCTCGAGCTGCTCACCGAGCGGCCCATCGAGGCGTTCACCACCAACCTGGGCGACGGCGCCACCACCGAGGTCTCGGACACGCACATGCTGGCCGAGCTGTCCCTGACCGACGCGGCCCGGGACGGCGACCTGACCGCCGTGTACGAGGTGCAGCCCACGGAGCTGGGCCTACGGCTGTGGGCCTACCGGCCGGACGAGAACCCGTGGGTGGACGAGGACGAAGGCTACTTCCTGCTGCTGCTCGAGCCGCCCAGCGAGTCCGACGAGGTCTCCGACAAGGTCTTCACCTACGTCCTGGACCGCTCCGGCTCCATGTCCGGGTCCAAGATCGCGGACGCGCGCAACGCCGCGCTCACGGCCATCGACAACCTCAACCCCGGCGACCTGTTCAACATCATCGCCTTCGACGACGGCCTGGAGTTCTTCGCCAGCTCGCCCCTGGAGGCCACCACCGACAACCGCACCGCGGCCGCCGGCTTCATCGAGTCCATCCACGCGGACGGCTCCACCAACATCCACGCCGCCCTGATGGCCGCGCTCGGCGACGAGTGGGAGTCCACCATGGAGATCCCGCCGCCCGTGGACGTGGCCTGCGAGGGCGGTGAGTGCGTGGACCGGCCGTCACCGTTCGACTGCGGCGTGACCTTTGGCGAGGACGAGGCCATCCCCGAGGATGGCCCGGTGGGCTCCATGGGCAACGACGACGACGCCCTGACCGGCGAGCTGCCGCGGGTGATGCTGTTCCTCACCGACGGCCTGCCCACCGCCGGCGTGACCACACCGCGCAACATCCTCGACGACGTGGCCGAGGCCAACGTGCACGACACGGCCATCTACTCCGTGGCCATCGGCGCGGACGCGGACGAGCAGTTCCTCGCCGCCCTGGCCGCGGACAACCGCGGTACCTCCATCGAGGTCACGGCCAGCGACGACCTGCAGGCCCAGCTCGAGGAGCTGTTCTTCCGCATCAACAACCCGCTGCTGGTCCGCCCCGAGCTCGACCTGACCGGCGGCGACACCTACGACGTGCTGCCCGGCGAGCTGCCCGACCTGTTCCTCGGCAACCAGCTCGTCATCGTGGGCCGCTACGCCACCCCCGGCGACCTGCACGCCGAGCTCACCGGCGACCTCGACGGCGAGCCCGCCCTGTACGAGTTCGACGGCGACCTGCCCGAACAGGACAAGGTGCATTCGTTCGTGGGCCGCATCTGGGCCGTGACCATGATCGACCACCTGCTGGCCCGCATCGAGGTCGAGGGCGAGCTGCCCGAGCTCGTCGACCAGGTCACCGACCTGGGCGAGGCCTACGGCATCAGCACCCCCTACACCCCCTTCGCCTTCGGCGGCGGCGACGACGACGACTGCGACGACGACGACGACTACGCCCCCCCCGCGGACGCGGGCGGTGACTACGACGAGGCCTCCCTCGGCTCATCCAACGCCTGCGCCTGCGTGGTCGACGCAGCCCTCACCCGCCACCCCACCGCCTCGCTGTTCGCCCTGCTGTTCGTGGTGCTCGTGGTGCGCCGGCGGCGGTAGGCCCTACCCCCGCGGCATCGGCAGCAGCGCCCCCCCTGACACAGGTAGATCGACCCCGGTCAGATGCCGCGCCCGCTCGTCGTCGGCCAGGAAGATGGCGGCCTCGGCCACGTCCCCGGCCTCCGCCACCCGGCGAAGGGGGACGGCATTCTCGATGCGCTGTAGCCGCCCGGGTTCGGCGAAGGCGGGCTCGGCCATGGGGGTGCGCACCCACCCCGGCGACACCAGGTTGACCCGGATCGCAGGGGCCAGCTCCTGGGCCAGGGACTGCACCATGCCCCACAGCGCGGCCTTGCTCGCCGCGTACGGCGCGTGCCCGGGCTCACCTCGCTGACCAGCCGTGGACCCGATGAAGGTCAGGCTCCCGCCCTGCATCACCCGGGCCGCCTCCCGCGCCAGGAAGAACGCCGAATAGGTGTTGGTGCGGAACATGCGCTGGAGCGCATCGCCCTCCAGCTCCCGGATCGCGCCGGGCTCGAAGCTCCCGGCCGAGTGCACCAGCGCTTCCAGCGTGGGGGCCGCCCCCAGCAGGCGCACGCACCCCGCCTCCTCGGCCAGGTCCGCCTCGATCCCCTTCACCCGCTCCGCCCCGAACTCCTCGGCCAGCGCCGCCACCGGCTCGGCCTGCGTCCGGTACTGCGCCACCACCCGGTCCCCCTGCTCGAGCAACCGCCGCGCGCACGCCAGCCCGATCCCCGACGACGCCCCGGTCACCATCACGGTCCGCACGATCACCTCCACGCGACGCCTCACGGGCGCACCAGCACCCCGCTCATCCGCAGCTCGATGCCCAGCCCTGTCTCGTCGGTCCCCGTGGCCGACGAGTCCACCACCAGCGAGTCGCCGTCCACCTCCAGGTGTTCGTGCCCGACCAGGGTCGCCAGGGGCCGGCCATCGTCCGCATAGTCGTATCCCCGATAGTCCACCAGATCCACGAACACGAAGCTCACCTCGTACTGCCACTCGACGCTCGTTTCCGTGGAGCACAGCGCAGAGCGGTCGAAGCACAGCGGGTTGGAGGGACCGTCGATCTCGTTGCCGTTGTACGCGGACGCCCGGCCCACGGCACCGCGGGCGAAGAAACACGACGGATCTTGCGGGCACTCCTGCCGGTACGGGTAGTACACCCGCCAGTCACCCACGAACCCGAGCGACGGCAGCTGCCGCACCGGCACGCCGTACTCCGCCACGAGCAGGGTCACCTCCACCTCCTGCGAGTCCGCGTCCCCACCGATCTCCTGATCGTAGGTCAGCACACCGGTCCACTCGCCGCGCAGCCCGCCGCCCCCGTCCTCGTCCGCGACCTCGCAATCCGCCACGGCCCACGTGTACTCACCGACCTCCGTGGGTTCACCCAGGCACTCCTGGTCGCAGCCCGTCACCCACGCTCCTACCCCAGCCACCACCCCCGCGACCATCCAGCGCCTCCACGAACTCGTCATCGACCTGCCTCCTCCGGGACCCACCCCTCCAGTGAAACGCACCACGGCGTCCATGTGTGGCCAAAAAACCAACGGAACACCGATCCCTGCCCACCCATTCAAGAGATGGGAGTCGAGGAGGACGTATGCATCAGCCATTGATCGATCACCTGAACACCCTGCGCACCGGACCGCCCGTGGACGTCGGTCCCCTGCGCGCGATCCCCCTGTTCGGGCCCGCCGCCGGCCCGGTCAGCCAGTCGTTCCCCCAGGCCCTGCAGCACGGCCAGGCCGAGGTCACCGAGGTCAGCGAGTCCGGCAACGTCAACGCCCTGCGCGTGACCAACTCCGGTCCCGAGCCCCTGCTGCTGCTCAACGGCGAGGAGCTCGTCGGCGCCAAGCAGAACCGCCTGGTCAATGCCACCATCCTCGTGGCCGCGGGCAAGCGCCTGGTCATCCCGGTCTCCTGCATCGAGGCCGGCCGCTGGCGCCACATCAGCAAGCGATTCGCCAGCCGTGAGCGCATCGTGCCCTCGTCCATGCGCCACACCACCAACACCCGGGTCAGCAGGAGCCTCGGCGCGCGGGGCGCCTACGACGCGGACCAGCGCACCGTGTGGAACGAGGTGACCACCATCTCCGAGCGCAAGGGCGTACGCTCCGCCACCTCGGCCCTCTCCGAGGTGCTCGACACCGAGGTGCAACGCACCCAGGACTTCCTCGACGCCGTGACCGCCCAGCCCGGCCAGGTCGGCCTGGCCGTGTACATCCACGGCAAGCTCGCCGGCGTGGACCTGCTCGGCCAGCCCGACGCCTACACCGCCGCCCACGATCGCCTCGTCCGCTCCTACGCCGCCGACGCCATCGACGCCACCCGCCTCGCCGAGCCCGACTCCACCAACCCGGCCGAGGACCCCATCACCTTCGTCACCCGCGCCCTGCACGGCACCCGCCGCGAGCACGACTCCCCGGGCGAGGGCACCGACCTCCGCTTCGACCACCCCACCTCCCGCGTCTCCGCCCTGTGCACCGCCGAGGGCCTGGTCCACCTCACCGCCTACGCCGCGTAGGAGGGGAGGAAAGGGAGGAAAGGGGTCAGATCTGGGATTGTGTATTCTTTTTCGAATCTGGTGAGCAGTCGGCGCCCGACTTGCACGCATGGATGACGTTCCTACTCTAAATAGGTATGGCTACTTACCTCCTATCTTCCGACGCCCGACGCCGGCTCGAGGAATCACCATGACCACACACGGAACCATCGAGAACGGCACCATCGTCTCGATCCACTACACCATGCGCGACGCCCACGGCCGCCTCCTGGAGACGTCCGCTGACCGCGGCCCCCTGACCTTCATCCCGGGCAGCCACAAGATCGTCGAGGGCCTGGACCGCGCCCTGTGGGGCCGCCACCCCGGCGACGTGCTCAGCATCGACCTCGAACCCGAGGACGCCTACGGCGAGCGGATCGCCGGCCTCGACGACCGCATCGAGCGCGCCGAGCTGCCCGACGGCGTGGACCTGCAGCCCGGCATGCGCCTGGCCCTGGACACGGGCGAGCCAACCCGCCCCCAGTCCGTGTGGATCACGGACGTGGACGACGACCACGTGTACGTGGACCGCAACCACCCCCACGCGGGCAAGCGGCTGCGCTTCGACGTGTTCGTGCTCTCGGTCGCCCCGGCCTCGGACGAGGCGCTCGACCTCGGCGCGGGCCTGCCTGGACGCATCGGCGCGGTGGGCTGAGCCCTCCTCCTGGACAGCCCCTGTCCAGGCGCCGCCCTACACTCACCTCGTCGACTGGAGGTGAGTCATGCCACCCAACACCAGCGCCGCCGAGGCGGCCGCCGTCCCCGTCCCCATCCCCGAACCCGCGCCCCACCGCGACCCGCTGGCCATGCTCGGCCTGTACGGCATGGAGTCCATCGCCACGCCCGTGCTGGCCTCGCTGGTCACCGGCGATCCCCTGCTGCTGGTGGGCGCCCACGGCACGGCCAAGACCGCGCTTGCCGAGGCCCTGGCCGACGCCCTGGCCATGCGCTTTCACGCCTACGACGCGTCCAAGGCCCTGTTCGAGGACATCATCGGCTTCCCCAACCCCCGCGAGCTGGGCGAGGGCCGCGTCGGCTACGTGCCCACGGCCCTGTCCATCTGGGGCGTGGAGTTCGTGCTGGTCGACGAGCTCAGCCGCGCCGCGCCCGCCATGCAGAACAAGTGGCTGGAGGTGATCCGCGCCCGCCGCGTGATGGGCCTGCCCGTGCGCTCGCTGCAGGTGGTGTTCGCGGCCATGAACCCGCCCGGCTACACCGGCGCCCGGCCCCTGGACCCGGCCCTGGTCGGCCGGTTCGGCTTCATCGTGACCATGCCCACGGTCGAGGAGATGACCGCGCAGCAGGTGGACGCCGTGATCCGCACCGTGACCGGCGCGGACGCGCCCGGCTGCCCCGGGGTCTGGCAGCGCGCGGCCGACCGGCCCGACCCGGCCGAGGCCGGCCGCGCGGTCGAGCAGCTCGTGGGCCAGGCCCGCGCGGCCCTCCCGTCCGTACTCGACCGCTTCGGCCCACCCCTGGTGGACTACGTGCGCACCCTGCAGGCCATGATGCGCGCCCACGACGTGAGCCTCGACGGCCGCCGCCTGTCGCTGATGTACCGCGCCCTTGCCGCGGCCCTGGCCGTGGAGGAGGTGCGCGGCACCGACCTTCCCAACCCGGACGTGGTGTTCGACGCAGCGCGCATGCTGCTGCCCGGCGCGGCCCTGGACCGGCCCACCCCCGGCACCGTGCTGTACCCTCTGCACCTGTCGGCCTGGGAGCAAAGCTTCGCCGGTCGGGACGACGACGCCACCGCACCCGACCGCGCGGCCTGCCGCGTGTTCTCCCAGACCTCCATGCACACCCTGCTCGACGCGTACGAGCCCGCCATCGCCGATCTGAGCGAGGAGGACCACCACGAGGTGGTCTCCCGGGTGGTGCGCCCCCTGCGCGAGGACGTGCGCGACGCGCGCCGCTGGACCGAATCCGTGCCCGCCCTGCGCCGCCTGGTCGGCATCGCGGCCGCGCACGCCCCGGACCTGCCCCTGGACGTGGTCAGCCGCGTGTTCGACGCCTGGCGCGCCGTGTCCGGCCTGGCCAGCGCGGACTGGGACGAGATCGCGGACCTGGCCGAGGACGTGCGCCTCGAGGACCGGGCCTTCAGCGGCGACCTCGCCTGGATCGCCACCCGCGCCAGCATCGAGCTGACCCGCGACCGCATCGGCGACACCCAGGAGCGCGCCGACACCGACGAGGTGGCGCGCAAGCGCCCCGACCTGGCCACGGCCCTGACCGGGGACGAGGGCGAGGACAGAGGGAGGACGCGATGAAGATCAACGGCTTCGTCATGCGCGAGTGCCACCGCCACCTGGAGGTGCTGGAGGTCGCCGAGATCGAGCTGCCTCTCGAGCACGTGGTGCACGAGGAGCTCGCCCCGCTGGAGGACGCGGGCCTGCCCCTGCAGACCCCGCCGCCACGACGCGGCCGCCGCGGCCGCTACGGCTACTCCCGCCGCCACCGCGACCCCGTGCCCGCGCGCGTCACCCTCCGCCCCGGCCGCGCGGGCGAGCCCGGCGGTTCGTTCACCGGCCTGGTCGTGTACCGCTCCCGCGCAGCGCTCATCGACTACCTGCTGAACCGCTGGGATCCCTGCGGCGCCGGCGAGCTCGACGACCGCATCCGCGCCCTGCGCCGCTCCCGCCGCACCGTGGCCGAGCGCCGCATCGCCCTGGAGTCCCTGCTAGCCCGCCTGGACGAGCGCTGTGGCCCGGACGGACCGCCCCTGGTCGAGGCCGACACCCTGGACGTGCGCCAGCACGGCTGGGAGCCGGTGCAGCGCGACGGCCTCACCTGCTGGTTCCGCGGCCGCGGCGAGGCGCTCGTGCTCACCATCGACCGCGAGGTCACCGTGGCCGGCGTCCCGGTGGTCGGCCACGAGTGGCTGGTGATCGCGTCCGGCCCGGAGCGCGCCGCGCTGCACATCGACCGGGGCGTGACCCGGCGCCACGAGCGCTACGACCTCGTGCCCCTGGCCGTGCGCCACCGCTTCGACGGCCACGGCCGCGCCTGGCCCCCGTCCCTGCGCGGCCAGGTCCCCCTGGCCGAGCTGTGGCCCCGCTTCCTGGTGCGCGTGCCCGACGACCTGGACGCCACCGACCCGGTCGGCCCCGCCGATCCGGACCTGCCCCCCTGCTTCCTGGTGGAGCCCTGGCGCGTCGGCGATCCCGCCCGCCTCGCCCGGGATCTGCCCGTGATCGACGATCCGGCCGCGGCCCGCGCCGTGCTCGCCCGCACCCTCGACGAGGTGTACCTGCCCGGCAACCCACCCGTGGTGGACGCGCCCCGGGCCGCCGGGCCCCTGCTCGTGGGCGCGCTCCCCCTGCCCCCGGCCGCGCCGTGAGGTTCGACCAGTTCCTCCCGGCCTGCCTGCAGGCCCTGCGCGAGCCCGCCCCCGGCGGACGGCCCGTGCACGGACTGCGCCTGCTGACCCGCCTGCTCGACGGCGAGCGCGGCCTGCAGGTGGTGGCCGCGCCCGCGGTGGAGTCCGCCCGCCTGCGCCAGACCGCGGCCGGCCCGGTGATCGAGGTGGGCCCGGCCTTCCTCGACCGCCACGTACACGATCCCCGGTCCGCCCTGCACCTGCTGGCTCACGAGATCCTGCACCGGGTCCGCGGCGACCTGTCCCGCTTCGTGCACGTGGACGCCCTCACCCAGCGCCTGCTCGGCCTGGCCCTGGACATGTTCGTGGACGCGCAGCTGGAGCGGCTGTGGTTCGACGGCCACGGCGCGCCCTACCAGCGCAGCCTCTACCGCGCCAACGCCTTCCCCGAACTCCTGCTGCTGCCCCCGCGCGCGCTGCTGGAGGCCATCGCCCCGGAGCGGCTCGAGGCGATCCTCGGCAGCGAGGGCCTGCCCCACCCCTTCGGCCGCGACGGCACCGAGCACCGCTGGATCGCATTCCACGACGAGCTCACCGGCTGGCTCGACCGCCTGGGCGTGCGCCGCGCCTCGTCCATGGCCAGCCTCTACCAGCACGCCTGGTTCGACCACATCGGCTTCGCCGAGTTCTGGACCCTGTTCCGCCAGGCGGTCAGCGACGAGGTCACGCTGCTGCGCGCCAACCTCCCGCAGCTGCTCGGCGACCACGACTGGCGCCGCGGCAGACGCGGCGACCCCCGCCTCGACGACGAGCTGCTGCAGATCTTCGGCCGCCTGCTCACCGTCAGCGGCGGCTACGGCGCCGACCTCTCCCCCCACGAGATCACCCTGGTCGAGCGCAAGCCCGATCCCGCCCCGGTGCTCGCCGCCCTGCGCCGCGCCATGGACGAGGACCACACCAGCCCGGTCGTGCGCCGCCGCCAGCACACCGAACGCGGCGTGGTCGGCCGCCTCGGCCGCGCCGAGGCGTTGTGCCTGGCCACCGGCACCACCCCCCTGTTCTGGAACCAGGACCTCGACCAGGACGTGGAGGACGAGCGCCGGGTCCAGCTCTACGCCGACGCCTCCGGCTCCATGCACGAGCAGCTCCCCTTCCTGTTCCGCCTCGTGGCCGCCCTCGACGACCACGTGGGCGACCGCGTGCACCTGTTCTCCAACCTCGTGGCCACCACCGACCTGAGCGACATCGCCGACGGCCGCTACGAGACCACCGGCGGCACGGACTTCGACTGCATCCTCGACCACGCCCTGACCCAGCGCCACGGCCGCATCCTCGTCATCACCGACGGCTTCGCCCGCCTCGACGACGGCCTCGCCTCCCGCGCCCGCGCCGCCCACCTCAAGGTCTACGTCGTCCTCTTCGGCCACTGGACCGACCCCGACAACCCCCTGTGCGACCTCGCCGAGCAGGTGTGGGAGTGGGAACCCCCATGAGGAAAAGGGGACGCTCACAACTAAACAACTTACTTTGGTCGGGGCGGCGTAACCCGTTTACGTGGGAACGCCGGTTTGGATCAGGGGATGCGGAAAGGGGACAGGTACAAGTAACTCCGGCAGGAAGGGACGCTCACAAGTTCACGATTTCCTGGCCCCGGGGCGCTTCAGCGATAGTTCGCCAGCGCGGCCTCCAGGACGCCCTTCACGCGCCGGCGCAAGGTCTTGGGGTGGACGACCTCGGCGGTGGCGCCCCAGGCGACGATCCAGGTGACGACCTCGGGGGTGACGGGGATCTTGAGTTCGAGCACGGACCGGCCGTCGTCGTAGTCGGTCCAGCCCTGCACGCCCGGCCACTGGCGCTCCTTGACCGCATCGACCACCTCGTCGTCGAACGCGATGCGGATCCGCTGGGCGCGCTGGTCGGTGCGCCACAGACCCAGGGAGCCGCTGAAGAACTCGTTGGCCGAGAACCGCGCCGGGATCACGAAGTTCTGGTCCCGGTGCATGGTGGCTTCCCCGATGCGGTCCACCGCGTAGAGCCGCATCTCGGTGCCGTCCTTGCCGTCCTGCTGGGCCAGCACGTACAGCCCGTCGCGGTACATCAGCACCGTGAACGGCCGGATGGTCTTGCTCAGGCTCCACCCGTCGATGGTCCGGTACTCCACGGTCACCGGGTGGCGGTACAGCGCGCCCTGCACCACCGCGTCGAGCGCGTCCTCGTTGGCCCGATAGTCCTTGGGCCCGAACGGCACGTAATGGAACGCGTCGTGCACCCGCCGCGCCACCGGCTGCAGGGCCAGGCCGAACCCGTCCTCCATCTCCTCCAGCACCGGCTCGGTGCTGTCGCTGAGCACGGATCCACCGCCCGTGCGCAGCGAGCGCGTGGCCGCGTAGATGGCCGCGAACTGGAAGATGCGCGCGCTCAGCGGCTGCACCCGCCGCCCCAGCCGCGCCACCGCCCGCTCCCCGGTGCCCACCCGCTCCACGATCGGCTCGCCGTACTCGTTGTCCACGGCCCCGGCCAGCGCGTCCACGTACCGGATCACGGTCCGCCGGTGCACCTCCATGCGCGCCGCGATCGCGTCGATCCGCAGCTGCCGGTTGGAGCTGCTCTCCAGCCACTGCAGCATCTGCACCATCTGGATCCCGTCGGAATAGCTCGGTCCCCGTGAGGGCATGCACACCTCCCGCCGGACATCCTGCGTCAGACCCCTCTCTCCCGACAACCGCTGTCCAGCCCGAGGCGTAGAACGGGCCGCGGAGAGTGAGGAAGATGAGCAAGACCGACATCACCATCGACGTGACCGCCCGCGACCAGCGCTACCTGCGCGCGGCCGAGGACGTGATCAGGCGCTACACCCTCGACCGCGCCGAGGACGACGACGGCGTGGCCGTGTTCACCATCAACGGTGGGACCCGCCCCTACACCGTGCAGGTGTTTCCCGACTGGTCGGCCACCCCCACCTGCACCTGCCCGGACGCCGTGCACCGCGCCGAGCTCACCGGCGGCTTCTGCAAGCACGTGATCGCCGTGCCGCTGAAGCACGACGACCTGCGCTACCAGCTGCTCGACGTGATGCTCTAGGAGGCCCGATGCCGCGCCGCAAGCCCACTCCAACGCCCCCCGCGCTCGAGGGCTACACCTTTGCCGAGTTCGCCCCCCTGGTGCGCCTCACCCTCGAGGCCGGCATCTCCGTGCTGCTGCGCGGCCACCCGGGCGCGGGCAAGTCCACCCTGGCCGCGGCGGCGGCGGCACCGACCACCGCCCGGTCTTCGCCTGGATCGCCGACCACCACCGCTACCCCGACCTGTTCGTCGGCCTGACCGACCTGTACACCCGGCTACCGGACCGCCGACCCCCGTTCCCGGTCCTGTGGGTGGTGCCCGACGACCACGGCGACGCCCCCTGGGGTACGGTCGTGCAGACCGGCCCGTGACGAGGAGACGACCATGAGCGACCTGCGCACCTCCGCCACCCACCCCATCCGCGTGGACTTCCTGCCCACCCCCGGCCTGCCCGGCCGCGTCGGCATGACCTTCGCTCCCGGCAAGCGCTCGTTCAGCAAGTACGGCCGCCCCTGGCACCGGGACCTCGCCGGCGACCTCGACCGCCTCGTGGACCACCACGGCATCCACGTGCTGGCCTGCCTGCTGGAGGACCACGAGCTGACACGCCTGCAGATCCCCGCCCTCGTGACCGAGGCCCAGGCCCGCGGCCTGACCGTGCACCGCCTCCCTATCCCCGACGGCGGCGTGCTGCCCTCCACCTCCTCGGTCCGCACCCTGGTCACGGCCATCGCCAACCACGCCCGCGCCGGCCGCTCGGTCGCCATCCACTGCGCCGGCGGCCTCGGCCGCGCCGGCACGGTCGCCGGCTGCTTCCTCGTGGACCAGGGCATGACCCCGGACCAGGCCATCGCCACCCTGCACGAGGTGCGCAGCCCCAACAGCCCGGAGACCCCCCAGCAGGAGGCGTTCGTCGCGCGGTTTGCGCGAAGGTCACGGACTGTATGAGATAGTCACCCACACCTGAGTCCACGAGTTCGAAACCCCTCCTGGCGGCTCAGGTGAGCCTCCAGTGTCGTCTCGTCCTCGGGCAGATTTCACGGGCCACGCATTCGCCGCAGCGAGCCTCGAGGTTGGTGCATGTATGCAATCCCAGAAACCAGGCCGGTTCATCCAGCTCGGCTGGAAACGACGGTCGCAGGGCACGCGCTGAGCGGACGACTGAGTCGACGAGCGAGTTCAGCCTGAAACGCGTCTGGCCTTCGGTGGGGGGATCAATCAGACCGGCTCGCAGGAACACCCGGGCCACGTGTCGGTCAGCGGCGATATCGATGTTCTGCAGGTCTTGGAGCGGAACGCCGTAGTAGAGAGCGAGGTGGCGGAGAACCATATGTTCGACCTTCCTACCCGCCCCGTAGAAGGCGCGGATCCTGGCGCCAACCTCCCGCGCGGGGAGAGGCTCCTCACCACTCCAAATGTTGGATGCTCTACCTCCGTACTCGTTCCGTAGACGGCGGCAGGCGGAGACGACAGCTCGCGCCATCTCACCCGGGAACCGGTGGAGGGTTGGCCCCCCGCTACCGTCTGTGCGTATGACAAATTCGAGTTCGGCGGTCTCCATGTCAGCCAACCGCTCGATGGGCACGCGTTCATGGCCTAGACGCCTCAACAACAGGAAGGGAGCCTGACACGCCCTGGTCCAGTCGTAGTTGCGTGTGAACAAGGCATACAGGAGGAAGGCATTGGGATCGGCCTCGAGGAGCTGACGCGCACGGGATTCGATCTCCCAGGAGCTCAGGTCGGGCTCCTCCCACGTCATCGTCGGTTCGGGCTGGTCGTATGCTTCAAGCATCTCCATGACAAGGGCTCGCCGATCGTCCCGGTCGAGTCGTTCTGCCGGTCGCGCTCGATTCGATGATGCAGCGTCAGCGTCCTCAGGGACAAAAGGGAGCGAGCTGCCCGGTGACGAGGGAGGCGTCTCCGGCGCACCGACGCGACGCGTCGTGCCGAGCGGGTGGGTTGCCTCGGAACGCAGACGGAGGTCAAACGCCGATGCATACTCAACCCAAGGCAACGCAGCCATCATGGCCCAGACCGCGCTCAGCGTGAAACGACCGACGTTTCGCCGATCCAGGTACCCGTCGCGGGCTATGATCCGCCACCTGAGAGCGAATTCAGAGCGCTCGAGGGTTGCGCGACCAGGCTCAGCATCGCCCCGCCCTCGCAATCGCTGGATCCCAATGCAGTTGCCATCGATCGAGAACAGCGCGTTCGGACTGGACTGCCCCAGGGTGCCAAACCTGTAGCCCGCTTCGGCGAGCTGCAGCAGGCAACTCCAGGACCCGTCCAAGGTCGCAGGTGGATTGATGGCCTCCACGGGCTGCGGCGGATCGGCAGAGAGGATCAGCGCCGCAATACGACTCCCGATATCGAGCGCGCGCTCCGTCAGTAGCCGGAGTTGCTGCGCATCGCGGTGCATCTGACGGCAAGCGGCTAGGTACTCGGGCGGTACGGGAGTACTGCGGGTCCGCCCGCCGCGCTTCAATCGCCAGTAGTGGGCCTCGTGAGACCGCGGCGGTGTTGCGTTGCACCCGCACTGGGGGCCTTTGCACTGGGTCTTCTGAGTCACGATCGTTCCCCCCAGCGGAGGTCCGAGGGCCACAATCTCCGCGCGTACGGCTTCGAGTTCGCGGTGTAATTCCTCGATAGCAACGGACTGGATTGGGGCCACGGCCGGCGCTCCTTGTTTTTATTTCTAGTCCCTGGGTTATTTCGCTTGATCAGCCTACCTTGCGGCCGCCCCGAGTCAAGCGGTTCTTCCCGATTCGAGATTTCCTCGTCGGCACGGGGCCAGCCCACTCCCCGCCATGGCTCCCGTCAGGGCCGTAGGTCGTCGGCATATTTCTCCGTTCCCGTTGAATGCGTCAGGGACGTGACCGCAGCTCGGCCAGATCTGAACCAGTTGGGAGGGGGCATCGAGTACACCAGTCCCGTGGTAGGCAAGGGCCACACCCCCGGGCGCTCCCTCCCTCGCGTTGTACACTGGTGCACGCAGGGAGGGAGCCATGCACAACCGCCACCCGCTCACGCGGCCGGCCGCCGTCGCATTCGCCACGGCACTCGCCCTGGTCGCGGTCACGGCCGTCGCCTGGGACCTGGACCAGGATCTGTCCACGGCCGACGGCGCGCTCATCGGAGAGTCAGGGTCGGACGAGGCCGGCTTCCACGTGGTCCTGGACGGCGACCTGGACGGCGACGGGTACGCGGACCTGGTCATCGCGGCCGAGGCCGCCGAGGGGATCGACGCGAACGCTGGGCGAGTCTACGTCTACCTCGGCGCGGTCGGCGCCTGGGCCCAGGCCGTGGACATCGGCGACGCGGACGCCAGCTTCCTGGGCGAGAACTACAACGACCGCGCCGGCCACGGCCTCTCCTACGCCGGCGACGTGAACGGCGACGGCTACGACGACCTGCTCATCGGCGCGCCGTTCAACGACGAGGCCGGCAACTCCTTTGGCCAGGCCTACCTCATCCTCGGCGACCCCGCGGGCTGGGCCCTGGACACGGATCTCGGCGACGCGGACGCCTCCTTCCACGGCGAGGCCAACTCGGACAACGCGGGCGAGGCCGTGGCCGGCGCGGGCGACGTGGACGGCGACGGCCACGACGACCTCCTGATCGCCGCGCCCAGCGCGGACGTGGCCTACGGCGCCCAGGGCAAGGTCTACCTGGTCACCGGCCGCGCCAGCGGCTGGCAGGACGACCGGGACCTGGGCTCGTACGCAGACGCCTCGTTCTACGGCGAGGCCGACGGCGACTACGCCGGCATCAGCCTCGACAGCGCGGGCGACGTGGACGGCGACGGGTACGACGACGTCCTCATCGGCGCCTACTGGAACGACGAGGGCGGCTCCTACGCCGGCCAGGTCTACCTGCTGCTCGGCAGCGCCGCCGGCTTCTCCGGCACCACCAACCTGGAGTACAGCGACGCCTCCTTCCTGGGCGAGAACCCCGACGACGAGGCCGGCACCGCGGTGGCGGGCGCGGGCGACGTGAACAGCGACGGCTACGACGACTTCCTCATCGGCGCGCCCGGCGCCTCGTACGCGGGCGACGATGCAGGCGAGGCCTACCTCGTGCTCGGCCACGCCCTGGGCTGGTCCATGGACACGGACCTGTCGCTGGCCGACGCCTCGTTCACGGGCGAGGCCATCGACGACTTCGCGGGCACGGACGTCGCAGCCGCCGGCGACACCAACCTCGACGGCCATGACGACTTCCTGGTCGGCGCGCCATGGAACGACGAGAACGGCTCGGGCGCGGGCCAGGTCTACCTGCTGCTCGGCCGCGCCGGCAGCTGGACCCTGCACGCCGACCTCGCCGCCGAGGCCGAGGCCACCTGGCTGGGCGAGCTCGCCGGCGACCAGGCCGGCACCTCCGTCGGCGGCAACGGCGACGTGGACGCCGACGGCCACCCGGACGTGGCCATCGGCGCGCCCTACGCGGACATCAACGGCCACTACTCCGGCACCGCCTACCTGGCCCTCACCGCCACCTGCAACGACGCGGACGGCGACGGCTACGGCGACCCCGGCTCGCCCACCTGCCCGGCAGGCGACGAGGACGACTGCGACGACACGGATCCTGCGGTGAATCCCAGCGCGGTCGAGATCGCGTGCGACTTCATCGACAACGATTGCGACGGAGCCCTGCACTGGGACGAGATCGACCACGACGCCGACGGGTGCGTGGACTGCGACGAGGACTGCTGCGCCGGCCCGCTCGATCCCAACTGCCAGGAGACCCCCTGCGACTACATCGACAACGACGGCGACGGCTTCCTTCACCCCTACGAGACCGACGACGACGGCGACGGCCACGACGAGTGCATGGGTGACTGAGACGACACCGATCCCTCACGCCACCCCGGCGCCACCGAGATCGCCTGCGACGGCACCGACCACGATTGCTACTGCGCCCAGCACACGGACGAGGACGACGACGACGCGGACGGCCACACCGAGTGCGACGGTGACTGCGACGACACCGACCCGGCCGTGAACCCCGCAGCCACAGAGGCTGCCTGCGACGACATCGACAACGACTGCGACGGCGACCTCCACCCCGACGAGGTCGACGACGACGCCGACGGCATGCACGAGTGCGACGGCGACTGCGACGACAACGACGACACCGTTCGCCCGGGCTTCCCCGAGATCGCCTGCGACTACATCGACAACGACTGCGATGGAGTCCTCCACCCCGACGAGGTCGACGACGACGGCGACGGCTTCGACGAGTGCCAGAACGACTGCAACGACGCGGTCG
>CAZXHG010000045.1:0-45196 GCA_964639985.1 uncultured Rickettsiales bacterium | reverse complement strand
GGCAACGTCGAGTACCTGCAGCAGGAGGCCGCCGACCTGGTGATCGTGCTGCAGGCCGGCGCCCTGCCCGCGCCGGTCGAGATCCAGCAGAACCGCACCGTCGGCGCCACCCTGGGCGCGGACTCGGTCCGACGTGGCGTGCTGTCCATCCTGCTGGGCGCGGCGATCGTGCTGGCCTTCATGCTGGTGTACTACCGGGGCGGCGGCCTGATCGCCAACATCGCGCTGGCCACCAACATGGTGCTGATCCTGGCGGCCCTGTCCGCGTTCGGCGCCACCCTGACCCTGCCGGGCATCGCGGGCATCATCCTCACCATCGGCATGGCGGTGGACGCCAACATCATCATCTTCGAGCGCATACGCGAGGAGTTGAGGCTGGGCAAGTCACCCCGGGTCGCGGCCGCGGTCGGCTTCGACAAGGCCTGGTGGACGATCATGGACGCCAACATCACCACGTTCATCGCGGGCGTGGTGCTCTACTCGTACGGTACGGGCCCGCTCAAGGGCTTTGCCGTCACCCTGATGATCGGGATCCTCACGACGCTGTTCTCCGCGCTCGTCGTGTCGAGGCTGCTGTTCACGATCTGGACCGAGCGGCGCGAGCTGAAGCGGCTCAGCATCTGAGCGGGAGCAGGAGATACCCATGGAGATCATTCGACCCGGTATCAGCATCGACTTCGTCGGCAGGCGCAAGCCGGCGGCCATCGCCTCTGGCGTGGCCGTCGTGCTGTCGCTGCTGTTCTACTTCTTTCTCGCCGAGTTCGGCGTCGACTTCGCCGGCGGCACCGAGATCCACGTGCAGTTCGTCAAGGAGGTCGTGCAGGACGGCAAGACCGTGGACGAACCCGTGGGCGAGGACGCCGTGGACATCGCCACCGTGCGTCGCGCCGTGTCCGACCTCGGCCTGAGCGACGACTCGGTGCAGTCCTACGGGGGCAGCGACACCGCCGAGTTCCTGGTGCGCGTGCAGCACATCAACTTCGGCGCCGAGGAGTCGTTCGACACCATCAAGGCCATCCTCGAGGCCGAGTACGGCGCGGACGCCTTCACCGACTGGGTCTTCGACGCGGAGAAGGACCTGAAGATGACCGTGGTGCCGGCGGAGCGCATGGACCCGCTGGTCGTGGAGCAGCTGCTGATCGGCAAGGGCGCGCTGCCCCCGCCGCGGGACGACGACGGCGCGGCCGCGAGCGCCCCCGCCGCCCCCCCCCCGCCCGGGGCCGCGGGCGCGGCCGACGACGACTCCGCTGCCGACGACGACGACTCGGCCGAGGCCGCCGTGGCAGGGGCGCATGCCGAACCCGCCCCGCCGATCTCCGTGGACGAGGTGCTCGACACCGAGTGGATCGTGCGCGACGCGCGCTACACCAACGGCCTGAACATCGCGCTACCCGGCATCGCCAACAAGGTCGAGGAGCTGTTCGCCACCAGCGACGTGCTGCCGTCCGAGCTGTCCTGCCGCATCGTGCAGGTGGACTCCATCGGCGAGAAGGTGGGCAAGCAGCTGCGGACCCAGGGCATGCTCGCGATCCTGGTGACCCTGGGCCTGATCCTGGTGTACATCGCGTTCCGCTTCGAGCTGAGCTTCGCGCCCGGCGCGGTGGTCGCCCTGTTGCACGACGTGCTGATCGTGGCCGGGGTGTTCTCCCTGGGCTGCGTGCTGTTCGGGTTCGAGTTCAACCTGCCGATCATCGGCGCGTTGATGACCATCGTCGGGTACTCGCTGAACGACACCATCGTCGTGTTCGACCGCATTCGCGAGAACGTGCGCCGCTACAAGCGCAAGGACCTCGCGTGGGTGGTCAACACCTCGATCAACGAGTGCCTCAGCCGCACGGTGCTCACCTCGGCGACCACCTTCCTGGTGGTGGCCGTGCTCGCCGTCTTCGGCGGCCCGATCCTGCGCGGCTTCGCCGTGGCCCTGATGGCCGGCATCGTGGTCGGCACCTACTCGTCGATCTTCGTGGCCAGCCCCACGATCCTGTTCCTGCAGCGCTGGCTGCCCGTGCAGCAGAAGTAGCGCCCGTTGCTCAGCCAGCCGCGCCAGTCCGCCTGGGACCTGCGCCAGCCTCCGGTCGACCCGGCGGCGCTGGGCGACGCCCATCCTCCGCTGCTCGCACGCCTGATGGCGCTGCGGGGCATCGCCGACGCCGAGGGCGCCGACCGCTTCCTCGCCCGCCGGCTCGCCGACCTGCCCGATCCTGCCTCCCTGACCGACATGGACCTCGCGGCCGACCGCATCGCGCAGGCCTGCGCCCGGGACGAGGCGATCACCGTGCACGGGGACTACGACGTGGACGGCGTGGTCAGCACGACCCTGCTGGTGGACTTCCTGCGGAGGGTCGGGGTGGCCCGGGTATCCGCCTCGCTTCCCCACCGCATGCAGGACGGCTACGGCATCACGCCGGACCACGTGGACCGCTTCGTCGCGGATGGTTGCCAGCTGCTGGTGACCGCGGACTGTGGCGCCACCGCGCACGAGGCGCTGCGGCGAGCCCGGCACCACGGCGTCGACGTGGTGGTCCTGGACCACCACCGGCTGTCGGACACGCTGCCGCCCGCGGTCGCGGTCGTGGACCCGGTGCGGGACGGCGACGACGGCCCCCACGCCGGCCTGTGTGCCGCGGGCGTGGCCTTCATGGCGCTGGCCGACGTCCGGCGCCGGCTGCGCGCGGCGGGACACTTCGACCGCCGCCCGGAGCCCAACCTCAAGCACTACCTCGACCTCGTGGCGCTGGCCACGGTGTGCGACATGGTGCCTCTCACCGGCACCAACCGGCTGCTGGTGCACCACGGCCTCGATCAGCTCGCCCGACGGCAGCGACCAGGCCTGTCTGCCCTGCTGGAGGTGGCGGAGGTCGGCCCGGACGCGCCCATCGACGCCACCACCTGCGGGTTCCGGCTGGGGCCGCGGATCAACGCGGCCGGCCGGATGGACGACCCTCGCGCCGCCCTCGACCTGCTGATGGAGCGGGATCGCAGCGCGGCCGCCATGCAAGCGCAGGATCTGGATCGCTTCAACCAGCGCCGTCGCCAGCTCGAGGAGCGGGTCGTGGCCGAGGCGCTGGCCCAGGTCGAACAGCTCGCCGACGACACCCTGGGCGTGGCCCTGATGGGAGAAGGCTGGCACGTCGGCGTGCTCGGCATCGTGGCGTCTCGTGTGGCTCAGCGCTTCCACCGTCCGGCCGTGGTGCTCGCCGAGGACGGGGACTCGGCCACCGGATCGGCCCGATCCGTGGCCGGCATCGACCTGGTCGAGGCCCTGTCCCGGGGCGCGGACATGTTGCAACGCTACGGCGGTCACAAGGCCGCAGCTGGCCTCTCCCTGGATCGAGACCGCTTCGCGGAGTTCCGGCGCTGGTTCGCACGCGAGGCCTTCGCCACCGTGCCCGAAGAGGCCTGGCAGGCCCGGCTGGAGGTGGACGCCGAGCTCGACGTGTCCGCCGTGGACGAGGACCTGACCCGCCAGCTCGCTCCGCTGGGCCCTCACGGTCAAGGCAACCCCGAGCCGCGCTTCCTGGCCCGCGACGTGCCCGTGCGCGCCGTGCGCCAGGCGCGGCGTGGCGCTCTCCAGATGACCGTGGGCGAGCCGCCGGGGGTGCCGGCCGTGGCCTTCGGTCTGGGGATCCCGGCGACGGACATCGGCCGCCGGATCGACATGGTCTACAGCTTCGGCATGCGCCGTTTCCGGGGGGTGGATTCGCTGCAGATCCGCGTCCACGACCTGCGGGCACCGGCTGGGGGGCTGGGACAATGAAAAACACGAGTGAATACCGCTGGTTACCTGTTGACGGACGATACCGCCCCTGGCATGATGGGTCCGCTGAAGCGGAGGCAGCATGACGAAGTCCGAGCTGATCGACGCCGTCACGGAGAGAGCGGGCATCCCCCGCAAGCGCGCCGACGAGGTGGTCAACCTCATCTTCGACTCGATGAAGGAGTCGTTGATGGCGGGGGACCGGATCGAGATCCGCGGCTTCGGGAGCTTCAAGACCAAGCACTACGAGCCCTACATGGGCCGCAATCCCAAGACCGGCAGGCTGATCCAGGTCAAGGCCAAGGTGCTTCCTGTGTTCAAGGTGGGCAAGGAACTGAAGAATCGCGTGAACAAGGGGCCGTCGGAGTCCTCCTGACCCTCCCCGGACGGTCGAGCCGTTGGGCGATCAACCCCCTCGATGCCAACACTGTCGGACCGACGTCGGCCCGACCGTGCATACACACGACAGCCATCGCGTGCGCGGCTACCGCTTCCTTGCGGGCGAGCGCGTGCTGGCCACCATCCAACTGCGCTCCGACGATCGAGGCGAGGCGCGGGACTACCTGCGCCTGGTCGACCCGGAGCTGATCTGGTTGTGTCCGGACTGCGCCGGCGATCCCCGGATCGTCGAGCGCTTCTACGAGACCGACGACGAGACCGCCTGAGCGCGGCCGAACGGAGAGAACGATTTGCTGGACACCGAGAGCTCCCTTGATACGGTGAAGAGCTACGTGTTCGACACCAACGTGCTGCTGCACGACCCTTCGGCGATCTTCAAGTTCGAGGAGCACGAGGTGGTGATCCCCCTCGTGGTCATCGAGGAGATCGACTCGTTCAAGAAGCACCAGAACGAGAACGGTCGCAACGCCCGCCAGTTCAGCCGCTACGTGGACGGGTTGCGCGCTCACGGCAACCTGCAGGACGGTGTGGACCTGCCCGGCGGCGGGCGACTCCGTATCGACCTCACCAGCGAGAACCTGGTCGAGTTCCGCTCGATCAACGGCCACCTCGCCGACAACCAGATCCTGTCGGTGGCGCTGTCCCTGCGCCAGCGGGAGGACCGCTTCGTGGTGTTGCTGTCCAAGGACACCAACATGCGCCTCAAGGCCGACGCCATGGGGCTGCGGGCCGAGGACTACGAGCACGGCAAGGTCAGCATCGACGAGCTGTACGGCGGCCAGTCCGAGCTCGTCGTGCCGAGGGCCAGCATCGAGGCGCTGTACCGCAGCGGCGAGGCGGACGTGGACACCGGGGATCTGCCCGACAACTGCTGCCTGGTGCTACGCAACGAGGAGAACCCCAACAACACAGCCCTGGGCCGGGTGGCCACCGGTGGCGGCGGTGTGTGCGCGGCACGCCGCTTCAAGGAGGGGGTCTGGGGGATCTTCCCGCGCAACAAGGAGCAGACCTTCGCCCTCGACCTGCTGCTCGAGGACCGTATCAAGCTGGTGACGCTCGTGGGTATGGCGGGCACCGGCAAGACCCTGCTGGCCATCGCGGCCGGCCTGTTCCAGACCGCGGACCTGGCCGCCTACCAGCGCCTGCTCGTCAGCCGCCCGATCTTCCCCCTCGGTCGCGACATCGGCTTC
Organism: uncultured Rickettsiales bacterium; assembly: GCA_964639985.1. Taxonomy (GTDB): domain Bacteria; phylum Myxococcota_A; class UBA796; order UBA9615; family CAYRNR01; genus CAZXHG01. The sequence continues at coordinate 39,850 of CAZXHG010000045.1, read as the reverse complement.
CTCCCCGGCGACATCGAGGAGAAGCTCAACCCGTGGATGAAGCCGGTGTACGACAACGTCGAGTTCATCATCGACCTGGCGCGGGACAAGTCGGCCCACAAGAAGCGGGGCTACCAGGAGCTGATCGACCTCGGCATCCTCGAGATCGAGCCGCTGACGTACATCCGCGGACGCTCCATCCCGCACCAGTTCCTGCTCATCGACGAGGCCCAGAACCTCACCCCGCACGAGATCAAGACCATCATCACGCGGGCGGGGGAGGCGACCAAGATCGTGCTCACGGGCGACCCCTACCAGATCGACAACCCGTACGTGGACTCCACCAGCAACGGCCTGACGTACGTGGTGCACAAGTTCCGCGGCGACTCCCTGGCCGGGCACATCACGCTGCTCAAGGGTGAGCGCAGCGAGCTGGCCGAACGCGCGGCCGAGCTGCTGTGAGCCGCCGCCGCCAGCGTCACGGCCGACGCCCGTCGCGGCCGCCGGCCGGCCCGGACCAGATCGAGGGGCGCAACCCGGTGCTGGAGGCGCTCCGGGCCTCGGACCGCGTGCAACGGCTGCTGATCGACGAGCGCGCGCGACCGGACGCCAAGCTGACCGAGCTGCTCGACGCCGCGGCCGGCCGGGGCGTGCGCCCCGAGGCCGTGCCCCGCCGGGAGCTCGACGAGCTGACCGAGGAGCGTGTGCACAACGGGGTGGTCGCGATCGCCGAACCGCTGTCGCAGCCGAGCATGGCCCAGCTCGTCGAGCGCCTCGCCGACCGGTCCGAGCCGACCGTGCTGCTGCTCGACGAGGTGCAGTACGAGCAGAACCTCGGCGCGATCCTGCGCACTGCGGACGCGGCCGGCGTGTCCGGCGTGGTGATCCCCAAGCGCCGGGGAGCCCGCCTGTCGTCGGTGGCCCAGCGCATCGCCATGGGCGCGGCCGAGCATGTGCCGGTGGTGCAGTGCGCGATCCTGGAGGCCATGGCCCTGCTGGCCCGGGCCGACATCCGGCTGGTGGGCGCGGACGAGCACTCGTCGGTGCCCTACGGCGAGGCCGACCTCCGCGGACCCCTGGGCCTGGTGATGGGCGGGGAGGACAAGGGCCTCACGCCGCCGGTGCGCCGGCGCTGTGACCTGCTGGTCAGCATTCCGATGCACGGGCACGTTCCGTCGCTGAACGTGAGCGTCTCCGCGGGCGTGTTGCTGTTCGAGCGAGCTCGTCAGATCAGCTGAGGCAGGATCTCGCCGGCCTTGCCCTGCAGCGCATGGTGCACCGCGCCGGTCTGGGGGGTGGGATCGAGGTTGACCTGGATCACGGTGGCGCCGCTGCGCAGGGCCAGGTCCGTGAATCCGGCCGCCGGGTAGACCACCCCGGACGTGCCCACCACGAGGAACACGTCGCAGCGAGCCGCCTCCTCGGCCGCGCGGTCGAGCACCGGTCCGTCGAGGCTCTCGCCGAACCACACGATGTGAGGCCGCAGCATGGCGCCGCAGTGCTCGCAGTGCGGCGGCACCGGGATCGGCACGCGGCGATCCTCCTGCGTTCGCGAACACGCCGTGCAGCGCGTGATCCAGAGGTTGCCGTGCAGCTCCACCGGGTCGGCGTTGCCTGCGAGCCGATGCAGGCCGTCCACGTTCTGGGTGATCAGGGTGAAGCGTTCGGTGCGCCGCTCCAGCTCGACCAGCGCGTGGTGGGCCGGGTTGGGTTCGCACTCGGAGACCAGCGTGCGCCGCCAGTCGTACCAGCGCCACACCTTGTGGGGATCGGCGGCAAATGCGCCGGGCGTGGCCAGCTCCTCGGGCCGGTGGCCCTCCCACAGGCCGCCCGGACCGCGAAAGGTGGGCACGCCGCTCTCGGCGGAGATGCCGGCGCCGGTCATCACCACGATCGCGCCCGCACCCTGGAGGATTCCCCGGATCTCGTCGACGTCAGACATGCCGAATGATCTATCATGGGCCGGCCCGCGGCGCGAAGACAGGCCGCCGCTGCCCGGGAGGAGTCATGATCAACCGCACCGTCCTGCTGGTGGACAGCAACGCCTCGGCGCTGAAGCACGTGCGCGCCAACCTCGAGTTCGAGGGGTTGGAGGTGCTCGAGGCCCGGGACGGCGACGACGCCCTGGACCGCGCCCGGGTCCGCCAGCCGGCGCTGGTGATCGCCTCGCTGGCCACGTCGGGCAAGGGCGGGGGTGGAGGGATGAACGGCTACGATCTCTGCCGCGCCCTGGCCGACGACGAGACCACCCGCGACGCGAAGGTCGTGCTGACCCATGGCTCGATGGACGTGTTCGACGCCGAACGGGCCGAACGGGTGGGTTGTGCAGCCTCCCTCGCCCGCCCCTACCTGCCCAGCGAGCTGCTCGACGCCATCCGCGAGGTGATGGGCGAGGGCTTCCTCGTGCCCCCGGGCACCAGCATGGAACTCGGCGGCGGGCCGGACAGCATCCCCATGCACGAGGTGTTCCTGACCACGGCCGAGTCCGCGTTCCTGGAGGACACCCAGGACGACACGTTCACCCTGAGCGCGGAGATCATCGCCGACGCAGAGGCCATGCTCGGCGGCGACGGCCCCGTCCCCGGCGGCTCCGTGGAGGTGGTCTCCGGCCCGGACTCCTCCAGCGCGGTCCCCATCGGCCGGCGTACGCTGCAGGTGCTGGTCGAGCGCGCGGTGCAAGCCCACCTCGAGCGCGTGCTGCCGGACCTGGTGGAGAAGCAGGTCGACGAGGTGCTGGCCCGTCGACAGCGGCGCTGAGCGCCAGAGGAGCGACACGATGCGTGGATGGATCGCCTCGCCCGGGTTCGACCCGGGCCCGATGGTACGGATCGCCCTGCAGGAGGACCTCGGCGCGTCCGGGGACGTCACCAGCGCCGCCGTGATCGACGGGACCGCGCACGGCGAGGGGGCGCTGGTGGCGCGGGAGCCGCTGGTCCTGGCTGGCCTGCCCGTGGCCCGGGAGGTGTTTCGCCAGGTGGACGGCACCATCACGGTCGCCGAGCGCGCCGCGGATGGGCAGCGCCTGGCCGCCGGTGACGAGGTGGCCCGCGTGGAGGGGCCGCTGGCTTCGGTGCTGGCCGCCGAGCGGGTGGCGCTGAACTTCCTGCAGCACCTGTCGGGCGTGGCGACCCAGGCGGCCCGCTTCGTGGCCGAGCTGGGGGACAGCGGCGTCATCCTGCTGGACACGCGCAAGACCACCCCCGGCCTGCGCGCGGCCGAGAAGTACGCTGTCGCCGTGGGCGGCGCCCACAACCACCGCTTCGCCCTCTACGACGGGGTGCTGATCAAGGACAACCACCTCGCCGCCTGCGGCAGCGTGACCGAGGCGGTACGGCGGGCGGCGGCCGCCCGCCACCCGTTGCTGCGCATCGAGGTCGAGGTGGAGAGCCTGGACCAGGCGCTGGAGGCCGTGCGTGCCGGGGCCGACGCGCTGCTGCTGGACAACCGCTCGCCCGCGCAGCTGACTTCTCTGGTGAAGGCGATCCGCACCGAGGCACCGCGCGTGTTCCTCGAGGCCTCCGGCGGCATCGTCCTGGGCAGGCTGGCCGAGGTGGCGGCCTCCGGCGTGGACGCGATCAGCTCCGGGGCCGTGATCCACGCGGCGCGCTGGGTCGACCTCGCCCTGGACCTGGAGCCACGGTGATCCCGACCATCCCGCCACTGTCCGCCACGGCAGCGGCCCGCTTCCCCGCGTCGCGACGTCACCTGCTGGAGCGCTGCGACTCCACCAACGACGTAGGCCGGGACCTGCTGCGCGACGGAGCCCCCGACGGCACGCTGGTGCTGGCCGACGCCCAGGACGCGGGGCGGGGGCGCCTGGCACGCAGCTGGCATTCGCCCCCGGCGCGCAACATCCACCTGTCGCTGCTGCTGCGCCCCGCCATCCCGCCGGAGCGTGTCCCCCTGCTGACGCTGGTGCTGGCCACCGCCGGGCACGACGCCCTGAGGAGCGTCGGCGTGGCCGCGGTCGGCAAGTGGCCCAACGACCTGGTGGTCGTGCACGGCCGCGGACGCCGCAAGATCGCGGGCATCGCCTGTGAGGCGGTCTCGGTGACCCGCGGCGAGCTGGCGGTGGTCGCGGGCATCGGGATCAACGTCGACATCACGGCCGAGGAGCTGCCCACGGAGTTGCGACCGATCGCCACGTCCGTGCGGATCGAGACCGGCGAGCGCGCCGACCGTGGCGTGCTGATCGCAACCCTGCTGGAGCAGTTCGCCCCCCTGTACGAGCAGCTGCAGCACGACGGCCCGGTCGCGCTGCTGCAGGGGTGGCAGGAACGGCTGGAGACCCTGGGGCGCGACGTGGACGTGGACGTGGGCGACCGCGTGATCCGCGGCCGAGCGGTCGGTCTGGGGCCGCTCGGCGAGTTGCGAGTGCGCACGGCCGACGCCAGGATCGAGACGATCACCGCGGGTGACGTGGGAATGGAGTGAACATGCTGCTGGTCATCGACATCGGCAATACCAACACCGTGTTCGGGGTGTTCGTGGAGGACGAGCTTCGCGGGTCGTGGCGGATCCAGACCATCCCGACCCGCACGTCCGACGAGCTCGGCGTGCTGCTGCAGACGTTGACCGGCAGCCAGGGGCTGGCCCTGATCGCGATGGACTCGGCGATCGTGTCGTCCGTGGTGCCGGCCGCGGTCTACCCCATGCAGCGCATGTGCCGGCAGTACTGCGAGGTCGAGCCGCTGGTGGTCGGCCCTGGCATGCGGACCGGCGTACCGATCCTGTACGACAACCCCAAGGAGGTGGGCGCGGATCGCATCGTCAACGCGGTCGCCGCCTACGAGCAGGTGGGGGACGCCTGCATCGTGGTGGACTTCGGCACGGCCACCACCTTCGACGTCATCCGCAAGGACGGCTCGTACCTGGGCGGTATCATCGCGCCGGGATTCCAGGTCTCGGCCGAGGCGTTGTTCAAGTCCACCTCCAAGCTGCCCCGGGTGGAGCCGGCGAGACCGCGGCGCGTGGTGGGCCGCAACACCGTGCACTCGATCCAGTCGGGGCTCTACTACGGGTACGTGGACATGGTCGACGGCATCTGTCGGCGCATCCGCGACGAGATCGGCGATCCGGACGCCCGGGTGCTGGCCACCGGCGGCCTGGCCAACCTGATCGCCCGGGGCTCGTCGACCATCGACGTGGTGGTCGACGACCTCACCCTGGTGGGGCTCCGGCTGCTGCACGAGCGCAACCAGAACTGAACCGCACGTCCGCTCGCACCACGCGCGTGGGCGCGTTGACGCAGCCCCGGTGGTGCGGTAAGAAAGTCACCCCGCGCCGGCCATCGTGATGCCCAATCATCCGGCGTCGGAGCATGACATCGACCTCGCCGCGCGCACGGGGCGCCGGCGCAGCAGGAGCCGTTATGAAGAGCTACGAACCCGCAGACATCCGCAGCATCGCGTTCATCGGCCACGGTGGGTGTGGCAAGACCTCCCTCGGCGAGGCCGTCCTCTACCTCGCGGGCGCCAACACGCGCCTCGGCTCGGTGGACGAAAAGACCTCCCTGCTCGACTTCGAGGAGGAGGAGCAGAACCGCGGCGGCTCGATCGCAGCTTCCTTCGGTACGGTCGAGTGGAAGAAGCGCAAGGTTCACTTCGCGGACACTCCGGGCGACGGCAACTTCATCCTCGAGGCGCGCACCGCGCTGCTGGGCATGGACGCGGCCCTGTCCGTGATCAGCGCCGTGGACGGTGTGGAGGTCAACACCGAGTCCACGTGGCGCTTCGCCCGCCAGGCCGGCGTCCCGGTGGCGGTGTTCGTCAACAAGGTCGATCGTGAGCGAGCCAACCCCGAGGTCGTGCTGCAGGACCTGGTGGACGTGATGGACGTCCGCCCGGTGCCGATGCAGGTGCCGATCGGCGAGGAGGCCGCGTTCAACGGCGTGGTCGACCTGATCTCGGGCAAGGCCATCACGTTCGCCGACGACGGCAGCGGCAAGGCCACCGAGGGCGACGTCCCGGCGGACCTCGTGGACGAGGTCGAGGCGGCCACCGAGGTCATGGTCGAGGCCGCGGCCGAGGCGGACGAGGAGCTGCTCGAGAAGTACTTCGAGGAGGGCGAGCTGACCGCGGACGAGCTCAAGCAGGGCCTGCGCACCGGGATCCGCGACGGCAGCATCGTGCCGGTGTTCTACGGCTCGGCCACCAACAACATCGGAGTGTCCTGCCTGCTCGACTCGCTGGGCATGTTCCCCAGCCCGCACGATGCGGCCCCGCGTACCATGATCCTGGGCGACGAGGAGACCGAGCTCCCCGCCGACCCGGACGGCCCGTTCACCTCCCTGGTGTGCAAGACCTTCGCTGGTGGTACCGGCAAGATGACCGTCATGAGGGTGGTCAGCGGCTCCATCGAGGGTGGCAGGGAGTCGTTCAACACCACCCAGGACTGCAAGGAGCGCATCGGCCAGCTGAACCACGTGATCGGCAACAAGATCGAGACGATCAGCCACGCCGTGCTCGGCGACATCGTGACCGTGGCCAAGATGGACTCCACCCGCACCCTGGATACCCTGTCGACGATCAAGAACGGCCCTCGCTGCAAGACCCCGCCCATGCCGCAGCCGATGATCAGCTACGTCGTGCGGCCCAAGTCCAAGGGCGACGAGGACAAGATCAAGGGCGGCCTGCAGCGGCTGATGGAAGAGGACCCGGCGCTGACCACTGGCATCGACGAGATGACCAGCCAGATCGTGATGTCCGGCATGGGCCAGTCCCACATCGAGATCACGCTGCAGCGACTCAAGCGCAAGTACAAGCTCGAGGTCGAGCTGGAGCTGCCCACGGTCGCCTACAAGGAGACCATCCGCGGCAGCACGCGCGTCAACGGCCGGCACAAGAAGCAGACCGGCGGCCGCGGCCAGTTCGGTGACACCTGGCAGCGTATCTCCCCGCTGGACCGGGGCGAGGGCTTCAAGTTCGTCAACGAGATCAAGGGCGGCGCCATCCCCACCACCTACATCCCGGCGGTGGAGAAAGGCATCGTGGAGTCCATGGTGCACGGTCCGGTCGCCGGCTACCCGGTGGTGGACGTGCAGGTGGTGCTGGACGACGGCAAGTTCCACCCGGTGGACAGCTCCGAGATCGCGTTCAAGACCGCGGGCTCCAAGGGCTTCAAGAAGGGCTTCCTCGAGTGCAAGCCCACCCTGCTCGAGCCCATCGTCGAGCTCGAGATCGTGGTCCCGGAGGACAACGTCGGCGACATCATGGGCGACATCAACGGCCGCCGCGGCCGGGTGCTCAACATGGAGCCCCGTGGCCGCAACTCCGTGATCTCCGCCCACATCCCCCAGGCCGAGGTGCTCGAGTACGCCAAGGTGCTGCAGTCGGTCACCGGCGGCAAGGGCAGCTACACCATGACCTTCCACCACAACGAGGAGGTCCCCCAGCACCTCCAGCAGAAGGTCATCGACGCCTCCCCGTTCAAGCCCAAGGACGACGAGGACTAGACCCCACCTTCCGTACGCTGCCGCCCGCGGCGGCAGCGTACGTCTTCCTTGCATGGCATAATCTGGGCGAGACAGGAGTCAGCCAGTGCCCGGCATGGAAGACATAGCCCGCGACTTCGGCATCCCGCCGGAGCAGGTCCCCAACATCGATCCGTCTTCGCCGCTGCCCCTGCGCATGATGGGCGCCACCGGTACGTTGCCGGTCCCGCCCAAGGTGCTGATGGCGGTCCAGTACGTGTTGATGGGGGATCCCGACGACAAGGTGGCGGCCGCGGCCAAGATCTCGCTCAAGGGACTGCCCGCCAACCTGGTCGTGGCCAACATCGACCCCGAGACCCACCCCAAGCTGCTGGAATTCCTGGCCTACGAGCGCACGGAGCAGGACGTCCTCGAGACGGTGGTGCTGCGCCGGCAGACCAACGACGAGACGATCTGCTACCTGGCCGAGACCGGCGATGCGGTGCTGCTGGAGATCATCGCGGGCAACCAGGAACGCACCCTGGTCACGCCCGAGATCCTGCTGCACCTCAAGGCCAACCCCGAGTGCCCGGTCAACCTGATCGACAAGGTGGCCTCCTGGCAGCGGATGAACCACGTCGAGCTCGAGCTCGAGGAGCTGGTGGAGATCCCGGTCCAGGAGCCCGAGCCCGAGCCGAAGCCACGGCCCGCGCCCGCCTCCGACCCCGGCCTCGACGAGCCCCTCCCGGGAGAGGAGCCCTACGAGAGCCTGCCCGGGCCCGCGCCGGAGTTCTATGACGACTGGGCCCACGCCGAGGACGCGGATGGACCCGCGACCCAGTTTCAGGCGGACGACCCGTTCCTGTCCCTGCTGCAGGACATGGGCATCGAGCTGAAGCCGGAGTTCTTCGACGAGGGGCCGACGATGGTCGACCCGCAGGACGCGGCCGAGCAGGCGGAGCGAGACGCCCGCATGCTGATGCGCGACCACCTCGACGCGGAGGACGTGGACGAGGAGGGCGACTCGGACGGCATGGGCTCCGAGCTGATGACGTCCATGGCGAGCAACAACTTCAACTTCTCGCTGGGCAACGCGTCCGGGGGCGACGACTGGGACATCGATCTGTTGATGGACCACGGCGACCGCGTGGACGACGACGTGAAGGAGAGCATCGGCAAGAAGGTCGGCAAGCTGGCCGTGGGCGAGAAGATCAAGCTGGCGTACCTGGGCAACAAGGAGGTGCGCGAGGTCCTGATCAAGGACACCAACAAGATGGTGTGCGCGGCCGTGGTCAAGAGCGGGCGGCTGACCGATCCGGAGGTCAACAAGGCCGCGGGCAACCGGGCCATCTCCGAGGAGGTGCTGCGCATCATCGGCACCAACCGCGAGTGGACGCGCAAGTACCCGATCAAGGTCAACCTGGTGAACAACCCCAAGACCCCGGTCGGCGTGGCCATGTCCTTCCTGTCCAGCCTGCTGCCCAAGGACCTGCGCAACCTGTCCAACAACAAGAACGTCAGCTCCGTCATCGCCCAGGCCGCGTCCGTCCGGCTGAAGGCGCGTACCGAGCGCTGAGCCGACACCATGGCCCGGCTCGTCGCCCTGGCCGGGGCCCTGCTGCTGACCGGCGGCGCCGCCGCCGAGGGCGATCCCTCCAGCTGGATGGCGCCGTTCTTCTCCACCATGGTTCGGGAGCACCTGCTGGACGCCGCGATCGGATCGAGCCCACTCGCCCAGGACGAACGCCTCGACCGCGCCGCGGCCGCCATCGCCGAGGACGTGTGCGGCGGACCGGTGGTCACCGAACAGGGGAGGGGATTCACCATCGCTCGCACGCGGCTGTGGGAGGCGAACGTCTCGGACGTGGACTTCACCTTCCGCGTCGTCCCCTTCGACGGCGACCTGGCCCTGGATCCCGTGCGCGCGGCCGTGGCCGACATCGACCCCCGGCGGCAGCTCGACACCCTCGGCGTGGGCGGCTCCGCCGAGGGGGATCGCGGCTGCATCGTGGTTCTGCTGACCCGCCGCGATGCGGACATCCTGCTGCCCCTCCAGCCCGAGGAGCACGGCCAGCCCGAGGTGCGGCTGTGGCTACGCCCCGGCCTGTCGTCACCGCGACTGGAGCGCATCGAGCCCGGTGGCGAGGTAGTGGCACTGCAGACCACGCACCTCGGCCAGCGGGCCTGGATCGCGCAGGACCGGCCGGGTCTCCGCCCGGGTCTACACCGGCTGGAGGTGTTCGCCTGTCAGGGATCCCGCGAGCAGCTCGTCGCGATCGCGGCCGTGGAGCAGTCGGGCGCGCACCTCCCGCCGGACGACCCGCCCGGCTGGGAGCACCGCATGCTGGACGCCGAACGCGCGCGCCACGGCTTGCCCTCGCTGCGGTGGCACGACGGCCTCGCGGACCTCGCGCAGGACCACAGCGCGCGCCTGCGGGACGGCGAGGCCGTGTTCGGCCACCTGTCCCCGGACTCGCCCGGGCAGCGCATCACCTCCGCAGGCATCCCCCACGACCTCGCCCTGGAGAACGTGGCCCGCGCGGCCACCCTGCCACTGGCCCACACGCTGTTCATGGCCAGCCCCTCGCACCGCGCCGCAGTGCTCGATCCGGACGTCACCCACGTGGGCGTGGGCGTTGCTCGCAGCGAACCGCTGGCGTGGTACGTGACCGCGGACTTCGTGCGCCTGCTGCCGCCCCTCGACCTCGAGGCCACCGAGCGACGGATCCGGCAGGCCGTGACCGACCTGCGCTCCGACATCCGGCCCCTGCAGCCCAAGCGTCAGCTCGATCGCATCGCCGGGGATTGGAGCGAGCGACTCGCTGCGGCGGGCGTGACCCGCCTCGACGACGCGCAGGTCCGGGAGCTGACCGACGACGTGCGCTTCCACCTCGACGACGCCACCCGCGTGGTCGCGGACCTGGCCGTGATCGGCGACCCGGAGCAGGTCACCCTGCTGGCAGAACTCCGGCATCCACCCTTCGATCAGTACGGCCTGGGAATCTACCAGGATGGTTCAACAGGTATGCTTCATGTCCTCGTGATCCTTGTAGATCGAAAAACCCAATGAAAGACGACGCGCTTCGCGGACGGTGATCTCCGCGCGCTCGCGCACGCGCCCGTGCGTGGCTCGCGCACGCCGCGAATGGTATTGTCGGGGATCGGTATGAGTGAACGCGCGACCATCCGTCACACCATCGACTCCGTCGAGCGGGCGAGGGAGATCTGCGGCCAGCACGGGGCCAACCTGCGAGTGCTCGGCCGTGAGGCGCGCGTGAACGTCGACCACCGGGGCAACACGCTGGTGATCTCCGGACGCACCAACGCGGTCGACCTCGCCCAGCGCGTGGTCCGCCAGCTCGAGGAGCTGCTCGAGGACGGCACGCAGCGCCAGATCACGCCCAGCGAGATCGCCCACGGCGTGCGCCTGTGCCGCGGCGACGGCGACCGCCACCTCAAGGACTACCTCGGCGACGTGGTCCTGGTCAGCGGACGGCGCCGCCCGATCACGCCGCGCTCGCCGGCCCAGAAGGTCTACGTGGACGCCATCCGGCGCAGGGACGCGGTGTTCGGCATCGGTCCTGCGGGCACGGGCAAGACGTTCCTGGCGATGGCCATGGCCGTGGCCTCCTACCAGCGGGGCGAGGTGGTGCGCATCGTGCTGACCCGTCCAGCGGTCGAGGCGGGCGAGAAGCTCGGTTTCCTGCCCGGCGACCTGCAGGAGAAGGTCAACCCCTACCTGCGACCGCTGAACGACGCACTGAACGACATGATGGACTTCAACAAGGCGCGCCGCATGCTGGAGCGGGGCACCATCGAGGTCGCGCCCCTGGCCTTCATGCGGGGCCGCACGCTGAACGACTCGTTCGTGATCCTGGACGAGGCGCAGAACACCACCAGCGAACAGATGAAGATGTTCCTCACCCGCCTCGGTATCGGCAGCCAGGCGGTGATCACCGGCGACATCACCCAGATCGATCTGCCCCCGGAGACCCCCTCCGGACTGGTAGAGGCGAGCCGCCTGCTGACGCGCATCGAGGGTATCGATTTCGTGCACTTCACCGAACAGGACGTGGTGCGACACACCCTGGTCCAGGAGATCATCCTGGCCTACGACGGGGCCTCCGGGCACCGCAGCAGCCGACAGCGGCGGCGGAGGGACTGAGGTGGCCACGGCGCGCCGACGGGCACGGACCCGCCGCCTCGAGCGGCTGCGCGCGTTGCCGGGCGCGGCCCTGGCGCGGGTGAACAGCTGGGGCTGGCAGCGCCCCGCCCTCGGCGTGGGGCTCAGCGTGGTGCTGGCCCTGCTGATGGCCGACTACCAGCGCTCCCCGGCCGTGGAGCTCGCCCACGGCGAGATCGCCGAACGCGACATCGAGGCCTGGACCGATTTCAAGGTGCCGGACTACCACCTCACGTCCGAGGCGCAACGCCAGGCCGAGAACGAGACCCGGCCGGTGTTCGAGTACGACGAGATCGTGGTCGAGGAGCTGCTGCGCCGCATCGATCGGGCATTCGGCGAGATGCGTGACTACCTCGACCAGCGCGACCGCACCGGCGCGGACACGCCCGCGGACGGAGCGGTACCTGCCGCCGCCGAGGCGCCGGCCGAGGTCGAGAACGACGCAGCCGCCGATGCTGCCGAGCTCGAGCAGCGCCTGTCCCGGTTCGAGGCCGAGCTCGGCATCATGCTCACCGACACCGACCGCTCCACCCTGGTGGACCGCCGCTTCGACGGCGAGGTCCGCGACATGGTGATGACCCTGGTGGAGCGCACCATGTCGCGCATGGTGATCGACGACGCCGGCTCCCTGCCCGCGGATGAGAAGCTCGGCGTATCGCTGATCCGTCAGCGCGGCGCGGAGCGGGACGAGGACGTGTTGTACGGCTTCGAGGACCTGGTGGACCTGCAGGAGGCCCGCCGCCGGGTCGCCGAGCTGGCCAACCAGCAGTTCGCCGGGCAGACCCCCTACGTGCTCAGCTGCGCGGTCAACATCGCGGGGTCGATGCTGCGTCCGAACCTGACGTTCAACGCCTCGGAGACCCGGGTGCGCCGCGAGCAGGCGCGGCTGGCCGTGCGCATCGTGTACACGGACTACAAGAAGGGCCAGATCATCGTCCGTGAGGGCGAGAAGGTCACCCAGGACCACATCGACGCCCTCGAGGAGCTGGAGAAGCACCGCGGCGGCTACACCCTGTGGCTCAACGTCGCCTCGCTGGCCGCGTTCGTGCTGGTGCTGCTGGTTGCCACATACCTGTTCGCCGCGCGCTTCGTGCGCAAGTTCGCCAACACGCTGCGCGAGGTGGGCGCGATGGCGGTGCTGGCGATCCTGGCCGTGGCCATCTGCCGCATCGGCGAGATGCTCGCCGCCGCCCTGAGCGAGGCGTTCCCGGTGATCCCGGAGTCCTGCTACTACTACGGCATCCCGGTGGCCGCGACCGCGGTCATGGTCCGCATCCTGATGAACTCCGAGACCGCCCTGGTGTTCGCCTCGGCCGTGTCGCTGCTGTGCGCCTACGTGCTGGGCGCGGACCTGTACCTGGCGCTGTACTTCTTCATCGGCTCGGTGGTGGGCGCCGGCGCGCTGGCCCACGCCAAGGAGCGGGGCAAGGTGTTCCGCGCGGGCCTGGTGACCTCGCTGATCAACGTCCTGTTCGTGATCCTCGTCACGGTGATCCAGATCAGCCTGCTGGGCTCGCTGGCCCTGGAGGAGTCCCACCTGCGGCCCCTGTTCGACGTGCTGTTCGCAGTACTGGCCGGCTTCGGCGTGGGCATCATCGCCCTGGGCCTGATCCCGGTGTTCGAGGCGGTGGGCTTCCTCACCGACATCAAGCTGCTGGAGCTGGCCAGCCTCGACCACCCGCTGATGCGGGAGATGATCATCAAGTCACCAGGTACCTACCACCACTCGGTGATGGTCGGGTCCCTGGCCGAGGCCGCGGCCGAGGCGATCTCGGCCAACTCCCTGCTCACCCGGGTGGGCGCGTACTTCCACGACATCGGCAAGACCACCAAGCCCCACTACTTCGTGGAGAACCAGCCGGACGCGGGCAACATCCACGACCGGCTGCAGCCGCCCATGAGCGCGCTGATCATCACCAACCACGTCAAGGAGGGCATGGAGCTGGGTCGACAGCACCGGCTGCCGCGGCAGATCGTGGACATGATCCCCCAGCACCACGGCACCGCGCTGATCCGCTTCTTCTACCAGAAGGCACAGGAGGCCGAAGACGGCAAGGCCGTGGTCAACGAGGAGGACTACCGCTACCCCGGTCCCAAGCCGCAGACGCGCGAGGCGGGCATCGTGATGCTCGCCGACGGCGTGGAGGCGGCCACGCGCTCGCTCAAGGATCCCACCCGCCACAACATCAGCGCGCGCGTGCAGCAGGTGATCAACGGCGTGGTGATCGACGGCCAGCTCGACCAGTGCCCGATGACCCTCAAGGACCTGTCCATCGTGGCCGAGACCTTCGCCACGGTGCTGGTGGGCATCCACCACCACCGTATCGAGTACCCGGACGCGCCCAAGGGCAGGGGCAAGGGCAGGGGCAAGGGCAAGGGGAAAGACAAGGGCAACGGCCGCAACAGCAACACCTCCGGCAGCGGCACCAAGGCCGGCGGTTCGGCGGGCACCCTGACCCTGGAGCTGCCGCCGATGAACTCCAACCCGGACCTGCCCCACCCCCTCGACAAGGAGGCGCGGGCCAGGGCCGAGGAGCAGCTGCGCAGCAGCGAGCCCGGCACGTCGCCAGGGTCCAGGGTGGTGACCAACATCAAGGACCAGGGTGTGGAGCCCGACGCCGAGGCGAAGCCCGACGTGGAGGACGACACCTCCGCAGGAACCGATGGCGAGGGAAGCTGACGACGGGCCACGGGTCGACGTGGCCTCGCAAGAGACCGTCGACGAGGACCCCACCCCCTACGTCGCCGAGGCCGCAGCCATCCTCGCCGCCCTGGATCAGCCCCCCGACACCGAGCTGAGCCTCTACCTCGTGGACGACGAGCGCATGCACGAGCTCAACCACGAGTGGCGGGACATCGACCGCACCACCGACGTGCTCAGCTTCCCCCAGGACGAACCTGGCCTGCTCGGCGACGTGGTGGTCAACGTGGACGCCATCCAACGCCAGGCCGCGGAGCACGGCCTGGAGCCGGCCGAGGAGCGCCGCTTCCTGCTGATCCACGGCGTGCTGCACCTGCTGGGCCACGACCACCGCGACCCGGACGAGCGGGCCCGCATGGAGGCCGAGGAGCAGCGGGTCTGGGAGGCGCTGGGCGGGACGGGGACGATCCGCTGACCCCGCGGTCGGGCGAAGGCCGACAGGGCCCGCAGAAAATATCATCTTTCGTTTTAACCCGGGCCCCGGCACCGGGTCGACAGGTGTCGTCGAGGCCACTGCTGCGTCGACGATCCGGGGCAGAGAATCGGAGGAATCATGCACGTCACTCACCGCTGGTCCGTACCTTCCACCCTGCTGGTCCTGCTCGTCCCGCTGTGGCTGTTCACCGGCTGCCCGGCCGAGACCACGCTCGACGACGACGACGCGGCCGACGACGACGCCAGCGACGACGACATGTGGGCGGACGATGACGACGCGGCCGACGACGACGACGTGGCCGACGACGATGACGACGCGGCCGCGGGCGACCCCTGCGTCGCCACCGTGGGGCCGCCCGAGATGCCGATCGACCTCGACGGGACCTGCGCCGAGGACGATGCCGCCTGCGAGGGGGGCTTCGACCCGGGGTTTCCGGAGGGGAGCTGCGCCAGCGGCCTGACCTGCTGCATCCACACCGACCAGTGCGAGACGGTCATGATGGGCACCTGCGCTGCGTCCGACGACGAGTGCGAGGGGGAGCCACCGGAGGGCGCGCCCGGCTTCCCGCCCTTCGGGTGCCCCGAGAGCACCCCGATCTGCTGCATCCCGGAGCCACCGCGATGAGGGGGCTGCGAGACTTCGGCATCCTGGCTGCGCTCGGCTGCCTGGCCTTCCTGGGCGCGTGCACCGATGACGCCACCAACAGCGATGGTGCCTTCGAGATCGACGCGGCGACCAGCGACGTGATCTCCACGGTGGTCACCGTGACCTGGTCGGTGGACATCGACGACCTGGAGGACGCCTACGTCGAGTTCGGCCCGGACGACGCGTACGGCCGCGTGGCCCCGGTGGACCTGTCGGCCGATCCGCCCTACGAGACGGTCCTGCTGGGCTCCAAGCCCTCCAGCGATGTGCACTTCCGCGTGGTGGTCGAGGCCGGCGACGAGCTCGCGACGAGCAGCGACCACACACTGACCACCGGCTCGATCCCCAGCGCGCTGCCCGGGCTGGACGCCGAGACCCTCGGCGACGTGGACGACGGCTTCATCGTCACGTCCACCTTTGCCGTGGGCCCTGCCGCGGTGATCGTCGACCGGGACGGCGACTACGTGTGGTGGTACGAGGCGCCCAGCGACGACTTCCAGGTGGGCAGGGCGTCCATGACCGCCGACCGCCAGCACGTGGTGTTCTGGAGCGTGAACCTGGCCCAGGGACCGGACGGCGCCAGCCAGGCCGACCAGGAGCTGATCCGGGTGGGCCTCGACGGCACCGAGGTGGACTACCGCTCCGTGCCCGACGGCCACCACGACTTCACGGTGATGCCCGACGGCGGCATCACCTTCATCGAGTACGACGTGGTCGACGGCGTGGAGGGAGACCGGATCGTGGAGATCTCTCCGGACGGCGCCGAGACCGAGATCTGGTCGGTGTGGGACGACTTCGAGTACTCGGGCAGCACCGGGCCCGGCGAGACCTTCTCCCACTTCAACGCCATCGACTACTACGCGGACGAGGACGCGTTCTACGTGTCGTCCCTGGGGCTGGGGGGCGTGATGAAGGTGGACCGCGGCAGCGGCGAGCTGCAGTGGACGATGAGCGGCGACCACAGCGACTTCACGCTGGCCGATGGCGATACGGAGCTGTTCGACCGCAACCACCAGTTCCACCGCCTCGACGACGCCATGCTGGTGTTCGTCAACGGCGACGAGGCCACCAACTGCTCGGACGTGCGCGAGTACGCCTACGAGGGCGACGCCGGCGAGGTGGAGCTGGCGTGGTCCTACACCCCCGACCCGTGCGTGTTCACCTTCAGCCTCGGGGACGTGGAGCGGCTGGATTCGGGCAACACCATGGTGACCTTCTCCAACCAGGGCCAGATCGACGAGGTCGACCCGGGTGGAGAGGTGGTCTGGCGGCTCAGCGCCGACATGGGCGGGGCCGTGGGCTACGCCACGTTCATGGAGGACCTGTACAGCGTGGAGTAGGGAAGGGGCCTACCGGCTGATCACCAGCCACGACCGCAGCTCGGCGCTGCCCTGGTCGTCCTGCGGCGCGCTGCCCGTCACCGAGATCTCGTAGCTCACCGTGGCCGTCTGCCCGGGCGTGACGCTGTCGGTGACGTCCGCCACGAACGGGTCCACGCGCCGGCCCGGGCACCAGCCACCGCGGCCGGTCCACCAGGTGCCGGCCTGGTTGGGCACCGTGCCGCTGTCCACCGTGTCCGCGCAGCCCGAGGTCGAGCCCGCGTCCTCGAACGCCTGGGACCAGGTGTCGCTGCCGATGCCGTAGGTGTGGGCGTGGTTGCAGAACTCGGCGCAGTTGCCGCTGTCCATGCCGTGGCCGGTGGCGATGGACACCAGCTCGACCCTGACCGCGTCGGCCGGGATGTCCACCTCCATGGGTGGGCGGTCGTCGTTGTACGTCGAGCTGATGCCGCCGCCCGTGAAGAGCGGGATGACCTCGGCGGGCACCGAGGGCTTGCCCTGGTTGGACAGCCGCACGCTCATGGTGATGTACGACGGCTGGGTGTTCCACGACGGCGCCCACTGGAAGCGCACCGTCCGGTCGCCGCCGTCCGCCAGCCAGGGCAGGGAGTGGCTGCCGTCCACCACCCAGCGGGACTCGCGGTGGTAGGTGGTGATGTAGCGACCCATCTCCAGCCACGCCTCGTCATCCTCGTCGTACAGCCAGGTATAGGCCAGGTAGTCCCAGGCGCCGCAGTTGCCGATCTCGGGCGTGTCGCGGTCCGGGCACTCGATCTGCACGTCGATCTCGAGCGTGTCGAAGCCGGCCATGGTCGCCGCGTCGGGCAGCGACAGCGTGCCGTCCACGTACTCCTCCTCGAGCGAGCCGCCGAACACCTCGATCACCGTCGCGTCGACCGTGGCCAGCTCGACCTCCCGCTCGGCCTCGAAGTTGAAGTACTCCGCCTCGGCGGCCGCCGAGTACAGCCGGGTCTCCCAGGGCCACGACAGGGACGCGTTGTAGGCCTCGACCGCGGGCGGGTAGCCCAGGGTGCGGAGCCGCTGGGCGCGATCGATGCCGAAGCCGTAGTAGGCGAGGATCGAGTTGAACGCGATGCTTCCGCTGAACATCTCCTCGACCAGCCCGCCCACGTCGCCGGACGGCCCGTCGACCACGTGCAGCCGCTCTCGCCACCAATCGGCCTCGTCCGTGTCCAGGCCGGCGAGCGCGTCGTCGATCTCCACCTCGACCGCGTCGAGCAGGCCGTCGTCGCCCTCGCTGCCGCCGGCCACGAAGAAGTAGTGCACGTTGGCCGGCGAGCGCTCGAGCAGGTCGCCGACGCCGGTGAGCCACCAGCTGGTGTCGTCCACCTCGGACACGGTCAACCAGTGCGGCAGGAACACGTAGGACTCGCACCCGGTCCACTGCTCGGACAGGGTCCAGTCCGACCCGTCGCGCAGGGGCACGGTGAAGTCCCCGGCCGGCTGCCAGCGCTGGTAGGCCTCGGGTCCGGTGTCGTCGAACTCGCGAGCCTCCAGTCCCAGCTCGTCGCACAACCCCGGCGGTTCGGTGTCGTCGTCGTCGTCCGTGGCCGAGTCGTCGTCGTCCGTCACGTCGTCATCGTCGTCCGAGGGGCAGCCGACGGCCAGGGTGAGCAGGGCGAAGAAGACGAACAGGGCGAGCCAGGGGAAGTGCTTCATGGCCCCATTGTAAGGTCGCGCGCCAGCTTGGCCAGGGCTGTGAGCGGCCCACCTGCAGCCCTTGCGCGGTTTGCCGCCAGCCCCGCTCCGCGTGGCCGGCCAGGGTATGATCACCCCCGGGATGATCCGCATCTATCCACTCGCCCTGTGCCTGTGCCTGACCGCATGCGTGCTGCCGTCGTGGCCGCCGCCGTGGGTGGACGACGACGATACCCGCGACGATGACACCGGCGACGACGACACCGGCGACGACGACACCGGCGACGACGACACCGGTGACGACGACACCGGCGCCTGCGTTGATGGCGCGACCGCGACAGGAGCGGCCGACACGACCTGGGTGACGATCTGCGGCAGCACCTACTCGATGGGCGATCCCGAGACCGGGAGCGAGGCGGAGCCGGTGCACCCGGTGACGATGTCCACGTTCGAGATGCTGCGGACGGAGGTGACCGGCATCCAGTACCAGCAGTGCCGTGCCTCGGGCGATTGCACCGAGCCGGTGGTCTACGACCCGTCGTGCAACTGGAACGAATCCGGGTACGAGGGGCACCCGGTGAACTGCGTGAGCTGGCAACAGGCGGCGGACTTCTGCACGTGGGTGGGAGGACGGCTGCCCAGCGAGTCGGAGTGGGAGTACGCGGCCCGCAGCGGGGGCCTGTCCATCACCTACCCCTGGGGGGATGCGCAGGCGAGCTGCGACCAGGCCGTGATGTACGGTGACGAGCTGGCGGAAGGATGCGGCACGGGCCGTACGTGGGAGGTCTGCAGCAAGCCGGCAGGCGACTCGGACCAGGGGCTGTGCGACCTGTCGGGGAACGTGTTCGAGTGGGTGCAGGACGTGTATCACGGCTGCTACGACTGCGCGCTGTGTCCGGGCGTCGACGACTGTGACTCCTCCACGCCGGCGCCGGGCGACGGCAGCGCCTGGGAGGTCCCCGCAGGCTCCGAACGCGTGATGCGCGGGGGCAGCTTCAACGTCGGCTGGGACGTCCTGCGCGCGGGCCACCGCTACAGCAATCCCCCGGAGGATGGGGGCTTCTACGTCGGCATCCGCTGCGTCAGGTGAGGCCTCGGCCCGACTCGCTCCAGGGGCCGACCGCCGCCGCCGAACAGCAGGAACTGGCCTGGTTCACGGGGCCCCGGCCGTGGAGGTCACGACGATGGAGTCGGTGCCGACGACCTCGCCATGGAGGTCGGTGGCCACGAGGGCGATCTCGTTCGGTCCTTCATCGAGGGGCACGGTCACCTCCCAGGTCAGCTCGTCGACCCAGGTGACCTCCAGGGGATCGGCCGCGCCGACCAGCGCGATGCCGCGCACGTCGATCCACGCCTCGCCCTGCAGCGTGACCTCGGGCGACCCGACCGAGAAGTCGTCGCCCCCCCCCGTGGTGATGCGGAACTCCAGCTGCGGATAGCGCGCCATCACCGCGTCGAACGACTCCTCCAGCACCCAACTCGCCCGATCGTCGATGAACGCGCAGTGGCTGTGGAAGTCCTGGCCCGGCAACAGGGCGCCGAGCTGGTCGCACCACGGCGCGAGGTAGTCCGTGCCGTACGCCCGCTCGACGATGTCCAGCAGGTGCCCGTAGTAGGACCGGTGGTTTCCGGGATCCTCGATGAGGCGGGACAGGTCGCCGTTGCCGACCACCGCCATGGTAGAGCTGCCGAAGTAGTCCAGATCGTGGGGGAAGAACAGCATCCGCTGGTCCTGGGGACGCAGGTAGAACTGCGCGTTGTGCTGGGAGCCGGCCCCGCCGTACTGGTCCGTGGTCCCGCTGAGCGTGGCCAGGGCAAAGGCCCGCAGCCACTGCTCCACGTCGATCGCGTCGCCCGCCTCCTCGAGGAACTGCTCGTCCGGCAGCCCGAACACGTGGCACAGCTCGATCAGACCGTCGTAGTCGTCCTCGCGCAGGTTGTTCTTGATCAGGAAGGTCCAGCGATAGGCCTCGGGGTCGTCGCCGAGGTCGGTCAGGGACGTGCCGACCACGCTGTCGGGCTGGGGCAGCTTCGCGCCCTCGGCCGTGCCGTCGTCGGTCGTCGTGGGGTAGTAGACGAGCTCGTACTCGAAGCGCACGCCGGCGTCGCCGTCGGCGAACTGGGAGGCGAGCACGAGGTCCGAGAAGCGGTCGAGCTGCAGCTCCGCCGCCCCGGTGTACTCGGCCCGCGGGGCCACTAGCCGGATCAGGTCGTTGTACTCCGCCGACACCGCGCCGGCGCGGGTCATCACCAGGTTCAGCAACACCTCCCGCTGTCCGAAGCCCACCCCCTCGGACCGGTCGACGAGCACGCTGGTGTGGCTGCCCCGGAACGGCTGCTCGTCGTGGAACCCGATACGGTAGCCCAGGCGCGGCTGCTGGGGCCGGCCCCGCTCGCTGCCCTTGGCACGCACGCCCACGTCGTAGAACACCTCGGACCGGTCGTAGACCACCGTGGCGCCCACCAGGTCGTTGCTCATCAGGTTCACGTCGTCGTGCAGCCAGTCCGAGTCGGCCTGCGTCATCAGGATGCGCAGGTCGTGCAGTCCGCCAGCCTCGTCCTCACCGCCGTCGAAGCCGATCAGGGCCCGCGAGTCGGGGCCCGCGGCCGGGAAGGTGGAGGTGGCACCGAGGCCGTCCTCGGCCTCGATCCACAGCTGTACCACCGAGCCGGACGCCCGGCCTTCGAGCTCGCCCCCCCAGCGCCCCGCTCCCTCCTCCTCCATGGCCGTCCCCTCGGCAGCCGCCCCGTCGACCGAAGCCCACAGCGTCACGGCCTCCACGCCGTCGGGATCGTCGACGGCGATCCAGACGTACACGGGCTCCCAGGGCCCGGGCACGGCCGCGTCCTGGACCAGGCCGGCGAAGGTCGGTCCGAGGTTGGCCACCGCGGTCGAGTTCGGTTCACCCGGTGTGCCCGACAGGCCGGGCTGCTCCACCCGCGTGGTGAGCGGCAGGCGGTTGAAGTAAAGCCTCGTGTGCAGCTGGTTGCTGCCCGAGATCCACCGGGCCCGGAACGCGATCTCGTACTCCCGGCCTTCGATGGGCTGCAGCAGCGTGGTCTCGGCGTGGTTGTGCATGTGGCCGGTCGGTCCCGTGGCCACCAGGCGCAGCACGGTGTTCCCAGGATCGTCGGGGTCGGGAACCAGCTCGCCGTGGCGGTGGTTTCCCAGCAGGCGCCAGTGGTCGCTGCCCGCGTCGAAGCTGCCGTTGGCCAGCAGCTCGACCGGGTACGTGTCCGGATCCTGGACCACGCTCAGGTCGTCGATCAGCACCTCCCCGGCGTCGAGCAGGCCCAGCACGAATTCCTCCCAGACGCCGTCGGGGCCCACCGCGCTCGGCTCGGCCTCGCCCCGGTAGCTGGCCCAGACCCACGCCGAACGGTGGCTCTCGTCGCTGGCGGCCCAGGCCTCGGCTGCGGCGTTGTCGGCCCACGGATCCCGCAGCTCCAGGGTCGATCCCCCGCCGTCGGCCGCGCCCGGCCAGCGCCCGCCGTCGAAGTACCGCACCTCGTCCGCCAGGTTGCCGGCCGCGTCCAGCAGCAGGATCCGGTCCCCCCCGTTGTCGAGCCGGCCCGTGAAGTCGCCCACCACGGAGACGTCCGGGTGCTCGGCCAGCAGGGACTCGGCGTCGCTCGCCACGACCAGGTAGGCGCCGGGTGCGAGGACCGTGGCCGGCGGGAACGCAAAGGCCACCGCGTCCACCAGCTGCCAGCCGCCCAGGTCCACCTCGGCGCCGCCCCGGTTGTGCAGCTCGATCCACTCGTCGGGCCGCGCCGTCACCGGGTCGTCCTGCTGGGACAGGGGTGCGCGGTGGTACTGGATCTCGTGGATCACCACGTCCTCGGTCCGATCGATGACGTTCGGCTCGCCGGGCGTGGGCTCGCGCGGGACGCGCCACGGTCCGCCGCCCTCGGCCCGGGCCCGCGGCGTGGACCGCACCCGCACCGCGTCGAGCAGGGCGTCGCGGTCGGCCGCGTACAGGAACAGCACGTCGCCCGCCTCGGTGGCCAGGTCGAGGTCGTCCAGCACCGCGATCTCGCCGGGCTCCAGCTCACCGTCCGGGAGCACGGACTCGCCGCCCGCGGACGACACCAGCACCAGGCCGCCGGCGTCCTGCACGTCCGGATCGACCGCGAGAAGCTCCACCCAGGCCGGCACCTCGCCCGCGGCCGGGACCTCGTTGAGCACGACCGGGGGCGCGGCGCCCTGGGGCTGGATCTCGGCGGTCAGGGAGCACTCGAAGGCCAGGTCCGGGTCGTCGACCTCGGCCTGGTGGACCTCCACGGCCAGCACGTTGAACCCCTGGACGAGCGAACCGGCCGGGATGTCGGCGGAGAACTCCTCGGGATCCTCGACCGGAGCCTCGGCCAGGGTCGAGGCGTGCACCATACCCGCGGGCACGTTCCACCGGAGCACCTCGTCGCCGTTGAGGTAGAACACGGCGCCGTCGTCGACCTCGCACGCCAGGGCCAGCTCGGTCCAGGTCGGATCGCCGTGGAAGGCGAAGTCGGTGCGGAAGGTGGTCGTGGTGGGGAGCGCGGGCAGCTCCGTGTTCCCGGGCGGCGGCACCACGGGGTCGAAGGAGCGGAACAGCGCATAGGTGTTGTCGACGTTGGTCACCGAGTCGGGATCGAAGGTGTCGGCCCAGACGAACATCGCCGCGTCGCTGAACGAGCTGCCGACGGCTGCTCCCCAGGGGCTGGAGGACCGGTCCGCCTCCACGGCCGGGAACGCCCAGGCCCCGTCCGCGTCGGCCTGCGCGATCAGGTCGGCGATCTCCGCCTCGGTGGGCGGCGGGTTGGACGGCAGCTCGCCGGGGCAGCCGTCGACGGGCCCGAGCACCCACTCGAATGCCGACACGTCCGTCCCCACGACGTGGCCGGGCAGCTCGACCTCGGCGATGGTCATCTGGGTGCTGTACGAGTCCCCGGTCAGCTCCCAGGCGGCGAGGTACAGGTGGTCGAGCGGCGTGAGCTCGAGGTCGAACGTTTCCACGGTCGTCCAGCTGCCGTCACCGTCCTCGCCGACCTGGCGGAGGTCGCTGCCGTCGGCCCCGCCGAGGTACAGCGCGAAGTAGTTGTCCGCCGTGACCCAGGCCGTGGCCGCGACCTCCTCCGGAGACGCGCCGGCGTAGAAGGGGGCCTGGCCGCTGCCCCAGCCGCTGTCGTCGTAACCCGGTTCGGCCCAGTCCACGGCCGGGTAGTCGCCGGAGACGTCGTAGCTCCAGGTGGACTGTTCCGGCACGAGGACCACGGTGGTAGGAGGCTCGAGCGGGTCGAGGAGGTTGGCCGCGCCCGGCGTGCCGCCGAGCTCGCTGCTCACCGTCCAGTTCTCGGCGTGGTCACTGGCCGCGTCCGCGTCGATCTTGGCCAGGGAGAGTCCCGATCCGTCGGCCGCCACCGGCCAGGGTTCGTCGTCGCCGTACTCGACCGTGTCGATCAGCCGGCCGCCGTTGCTGCGCAGCTCGATGCGCTCACCGCCGTTGGAGAGCCTGCCGTCCCAGGGCCCGAGGGCGTCCGCGTACCCTGTCTCGTCCTCCGTCACGGAGGGGTCTGCGGCCACCACGAGGAACCCGGCCGCCGGCACGATGGTCCCCTCGCCGAAGGCGTAGCCCACCCCGCCGGCGAGCGACCAGCCCGACAGATCCATGTCGAACACCATCGGGTTGAACAGCTCGATCCACTCGAGATCCTCGTCCTGGGGCGAGTGGTACTGGATCTCGGTGAAGGTGATCGGGCCCGGTGCGCGGACCTCCTGGCGCACCCAGGGTGCGGTCCCCCCCGGGACCTGTTCCACCCCGTCGTCCGCGTCGTCGTCGGCCGCGGTGTCGTCGCCCGGGGCATCCGGGGCCTGCACCGTGGCCCGGCACCCGGCGAGCACCGCCGCCAGGGCGAGGGCCGTGGCCGTCACCCGCCGTGCGATCGGGTCGGGGGGCTGGGTGTGCAGGGGGGCTCCGTGCTACCGCCGGCCCTTGCGCGGGTTGCCGCCGCCGCCTCGCGGGGGGCGGTCGTCGCCGCGGGGGGGGCGTTCGCCGGCGGCCTCGCGGGCGGCCTTGAGCAGCTCCTCGTGGCCGGGCAGGTCCGACAGGTCGGGCAGGAACACGATCTCGATGCGGCGGTTGGCTGCCTTGTCCGCGTCGCTGTCGTTGCGGCCGAGGGGCGAGTGCTCGCCGAAGGTGGCGGCCGAGAGCTGGCCGGCGGACATGCCGTTGTCCACCATGAACTGCACCACGTTGAGCGCACGGGACGCGCCCAGGTGCCAGTTGCTGGGGAACTCGGCGGTGGCGATGGGGTCGTCGTCGGTGTGGCCCTGGACCTGGAACTCGCGGTCGGAGCGGCGGCCCAGCAGGTGGGCGACCTGGCGGATGTTGTCCTGGCCCTCCTCGGACAGCTCGGCCGAGCCGGAGGGGAAGAGCACGTCCGCGGCCATGCCGATGGTGATGCTGCCCTTGTCCACGCTGAGTTCGAGCACGCCGCGGTCGATCAGGGGCTGGAACTCGCGCAGCAGCTCCTTGAAGGCGTCCACGCGGGCCTTGGTCCGCTTCTTCATCTTGGCCAGCCGGGCCTCGAGCTGGGCGGACTTCTCCTGCTCCTCGGTCAGCGCGGTGGAGCACTCGTCGTACCGCTGCTCCAGCTCCAGGTACTGGGACTTGGAGACGCAGCCGACGAGCGTCGAGACGGCGAACAGCAACACGAGCGTACGCATGAGCGGACTCCCTCCTCGGTAGTTGTGAAGGGGAAGCCTAGCACGGGGCGCTGGGCGGGTTCGCACCACCGGATCAGGGGAGGGGGTCGCCCGGTCACCTGCTACACGGGGACGGCGGCGGTGAGTCGGCTCCGGAGGTGGGCCTCGAGCTGGTCCACGTCCCGTGGTCTACCGGCCCCGAGGAGCGACCCCACGCGAGCCAGCAGCTCCGGGTCGTCCCCGACGAAGGCGCAGACGTGTTCCTCGGCCTCCACCGCGCCCATCTGGTCGAAGCGGTCGTTCTGCACGAGTACGCGGGCCTGACACCGGGGCGTCACGGCGCTGTGGTCGTTCCCGTGGAGATAGACGCCGCCGCTCGCCGACAGGCGCCGGCCGACGATCAGCTCGCCCTGGGTCATCACGTCTCCCACCGTCATGGTCCCGCCGACCGCGAGCAGCGAGTAGTCCCACGCGCCCCCGACGAAGGCGCCTCGTACCTCGAGATCGCCCGCGACCACGACGATGCTCTGGTCCCCGATCACCAGGTCGCCGCCCACCCGCAGGTCGCCGGGATACACGAACACCTCCTCCTCGTCGACCATCAACGCCCCCTCGTAGGAGAACGTCTTGGAGCCCGTCTGGCCGACGTGCCGCGAGAGCAGTTGGAGGCCGGCGTAGCGGTAGACCACCGAGTCGCCCTGCAGCGTGTCGCCGAAGAACGCCTCCGGTGTGCCGGGGTACAGGTCCACGAGCGCACGGAGGGTCGGTTCGTCGCCGGTGAAGAGCGGATCACGGGCGATGGAGGGCATGGCCTCGGTCAAGGTGCGGGACAGCTGCGTGGAATCCATGCGGGACCTCCGGTCTCCCCCAGGTGGGACGGATGCAGTGTATCGGGATCAGGAGATAGTGGCTCGCTGACTCCCCAGGAAGAGTGAGCATCACCCGGTCCGAGGCCATCTGGGCCGCCGGCGACTACATCGACGGCTACTACCAGTCCCCGTACGGCCCCCCGAACGGCGCATGGCCGCAATACGAGGTGGGTCTGGCTACCTCCGAGTTGCGGTCGCCGAGGTCGCGGGTGACCACGCGGGCGCCCGCAGCGCGTGGCTCTCAAACGGATGGGATTGCGGAGGCGGCAACGACGCGGTAGACATCGGTTTCCTCACGGGAGATCCCGATGGACAAGCACGATCAAGGCCACGAGACCAACGAGACGACCGGCGACGAACAACACGACGCGATCAAGGGTCCGTTCTGGCGAGATTTCGAAGGACTACGGGCGCTGGCCTCCGAGAAGATCGTCAAGCGCGGGGTGGGCTACTTCAAAGAACACCGTGTGATGGAGATCGACTGGGATGAGCAGCGACTCCGGGCTACCGTGGAGGGATCGGACCCCGACCATCCCTACGGTGTCGAGATAGAGATCGACGAGGAGGGCGAGCTGGTCCCGTCCTGCAGCTGTCCCTTCGACTGGGAGCCGGTGTGCAAGCACGTGATCGCTGCGCTGCTGGCCTACAGTGCACGCCAGCCCATCACCGAGGCCGACGTGACCAACGCATCGGACGAGGCGTTGGAGGCTCGCCTGCGCAAGGCCCAGACCGAGGTGGTCGTGGATCATGTCTCGGGAGAGCCGGAATTCGGTACCTGGAACACGCGTTCGGTGGACCCCACCGGCGGGATCCCGCGGGAGTACCGCGTGCAGATCCGATCGCGAACCGAGCGGCTCAACCGCTGCAGCTGCGACGACTTCGCCACCAACCAGCTGGGCACCTGCAAGCACATCGAGGCGGTCCTGTACAAGCTGCAGCGCCGCCGCGGTGGTCGCAAGTGGCAGAAGCCGCCGGTGCCGGTGGTCTACCTCGACTGGGACGGCGCGAACGCCCCGCGGGTACGGGTCCGCCGGCCTGACGGGGAGACCCCGGAGCTGACCGAGGTTCTGGACCGTGCCGTGGATGAGACCGGCTTCCTCACAGGTGAGCTACCCGGCGCACTGCACCGGCTGGAGCAGGAGGCGCGTCGGTTCGGGATCGACGTGGGTGATGACGCCCACGAGTTTGCCGTGCGGATGGCTGATCGCCGACGACGCGAGCAGCGGCAGACCGAGTTGCTTCAACGCATCCAGAGCGAAGGTGTTCCAGGAGTACGCGCCGAGCTGTACTCCTACCAGGTGGAGGGGGTCGCGTTCCTGGCCGCGAACGGCCGGGCGCTGCTGGCCGACGACATGGGGCTAGGCAAGACGCTGCAAGCCATCGCCGCGTCGGTTTGTCTGCGACAGGACGAGGGCGTGAAGACCACGCTGGTGGTCTGCCCCGCATCGCTGAAGCACCAATGGGCTCGTGAGATCCAGCGTTTCACCGATTTGGAGGTGGAGGTGATCCAGGGTGGGGTGAAGAAGCGCCGGGCCCAGTACCGCCGGCACGCCCCGTTCACCGTGATGAACTACGAGCTGGTGCTGCGGGACTACCTGGCCCTGGCCGAGCTGCTCTCGCCGGACCTGCTGGTGCTGGACGAAGCCCAGCGGATCAAGAACTGGCGCACCAAGACCGCCACGGCGGTCAAGACGCTGCCCTGCCGCTTCGCGTTCGTGCTGTCGGGCACCCCGCTGGAGAACCGGCTGGAAGATCTGTACAGCGTGATGCAGGTGGTCGATCCCCACGTGCTGGGGCCGCTGTGGCGCTACCTGCTGGAGTTCCACGTCACCGACGAGCGGGGCAAGGTGCTGGGCTACCGCAACCTCTCGGCGCTGCGGCGGCGGCTGGAGCCGGTGGTGTTGCGACGGGAGCGATCGCTGGTCGCCGACCAGCTCCCCGAACGGGTGGAGCAGCAGCGGGACGTGGAGCTGACCCCCAAGCAGCAGCTGCTGCACGACGAGGCGCTGAGCGTGGCGGCCAGGCTGGCCCATATCGCGCGGAGGCGGCCGCTGACCCCATCGGAGGAGAAGCGGATGTTGTCGTCGCTGGCCACGGCGCGGAGGGCGTGTGACGCCGCCGGACTGGTGGACGGCGAGACCGTTGGATCGCCCAAGCTTGCCGAGCTGGAGCGTTTGCTGGACGAGCTGTGCGTCGACCAGGGAGCCAAGGTGGTGGTGTTCTCCGAGTGGAAGGGGATGACACAGATGGCCCAGGAGGTCGGTCGCGGCCTGGGGCTGGGGACCGTGCACCTGCATGGAGGCGTGCCAACAGCGCGTCGTGGCGCCCTGATCGAGCGCTTCGAGAGCGATCCGGACTGCTCGGTGTTCTTCTCCACCGACGCCGGCGGGGTCGGGCTGAACCTCCAGGCCGCCAACGCGCTGATCAACCTGGAGCTGCCCTGGAATCCCGCGAAGCTGGACCAGCGCATCGGACGGATCCACCGGTTGGGCCAGCGGCGTACGACCCAGGTGGTGCTGCTGGTGACCGCCAACAGCTACGAGGAGAAGATCCAGGGGCTGCTCGGTGGAAAGCGAGCGTTGTTCTCCAGCGTGATCGGCGAAGACGGCGGCGAGGATGTCGTTGGCCTGAACAAGCGGATGATCGACGTGGCGCTCGCCACGCTCGGTGACGACGGCGTCGATGAGGATGAAGACCCCGGGCGCGGAGCGGGCGCGAGTGGGCCGAGTGATGAGGCCGGTGATCCGATCGTGCCGCCGGTCCCCGACGACGTTCAGGTGGGTGGCGCTGTGGTGCACCCGCTCCCCGAGGACACCGAGGTCGAGCGATCCGCCGCCGTGGAGATGATCCAGCGGCTACAGGAGCAGCTGGGGGGAAACCTGGAGCGGGTGGTGATCACACGTGCTGGGCTGATGGCGGTGGTCGACCGGGCCGGGGACGCCACCTCCGGTGTGGCCGCTTCCCTGTCCGAGCGGCTCCCTGTGGCGATCGTGGACGGTCACACCTTCGGAGCGCTGCGCCAGCTCGGGCTGGGCTTTCCGCTGGACGACACCCACGCCATCTGGTCCCGGGCGGCGGGTACGCTGAACTCGCGCCGCCAGCAGCTGACTGCCGCCGCTCGCCGTGGGCTCGGATCGGCCTGGCGCCGCGTACGGGCACGGCTGCCCATCGCTGGCTCCTGACAGCATCGCTTGCAGACGGTTGATTGACCCGTCCGGAATCCAACGAGTTGGGTGCAGACGTCCTTCAAGGCGTGAAGCTCGGCTGTTCGTAGGTCTTCTCCGGTGGAGGGAGCCGAGAAAGAGCAGCCCGCTGTTCCTTGTTGCCGGAGCGTCTCGCCTTGGGCATCAGCACCTTGACCTCGTAGTGAGCGAAGTAGCTGATTGTCGCACGGACCTGGGTCGCGTACTCGTCGGCCGATGCTGTGGCGGCCAGACAACGGAACCAGGCGGGCAACACCGCCCGCCAGTTCACACCCACCTGCCAGGAGCCCGCTTCGTCGGCGAAGAAGATGATGTCGTCACGGCACTCGTCGATCTGGAGGAGCAGGTCGAAGATGAGTTCGAATGCCGTTCGCGTTTCGGCGTATGAATCTGTCTTGGACGCCTGCTCGCAGAGATCGAGCAGCCGATGGCACTCGGCGATCCAGCACTGCGTACCCTCGGACTTCTGCATGAAGTTGCGGGAGTCCACCATGAAGTACTCGTAGTACTCGCCTCGAAGGCTTGCGGTGTGGAAGCCTCGCACGGCGTCGAGCAATTCCGTGGGGGAGGAACCGTCGGGCCGGAGGTCCGCGAGCCGTGCGTAGTCTCTGATGAGCTTCGGCAACTTCGATTTCGGCAGTAAGTCGATGGCTCGGTCGAGCAGGATGAGATGGTCCTCACCGTCGAGCTTGCGTACGTAGGTGCGGAGCTTTTCGCGGTCGATAGGCGGGGTTGGCATCAGGCCTCCCTACGGCGGTGATTCGCGGCAGAACGGCGGGCTTTTCGCGGGGGAGCGCAGCGGGCGAGGATGACCTTCCAGCCGTTCCTGCGACCGGGCGCGCTCGCTTCGAGGACGATATCTGCGACCTCCTCCGGATAGATGCCGTCGTCACCGTCGTCCTCGACGCGCTGACTGAACTCCAGAGCGATTCCCTGGCGATCCCGTAACCGCGGCGCGCGCTCAACCACTCGAGCGAATGCCTCGCAGGAGTATGCAAAGGTCTCGCGCATCTGGAAATCGACGTCCAGCAGCCACTCTCGCCGCCGCGTCTCATTCAGCCCGATGGTCCGTCGCTTGCAGTTGTGGAAGATGTGGGCGACCTCGTGGACGACGTAATCGGCGAAGGGGTTCTGGTCCTCGAAGTAGAGGGGGGAGACGAAGCAGGTGGTCTCCTCACTCATACCGACGATACGCGGTGCGTCTTCGCCGAGCAGTTCGGCGCCGATGCTTCCGAGATAGAGGTTGGCGATGGTCCAGGCGGAGTGGTGCCAGTGGCTCTCGTAGAGAATGCGGTCGATGTTGTGGGGCGTGAGGAAGACGATCGAGCGCTCGACGGCCGAGAGCACAGTGTCCTGTTCTGCCCGGGGAAACAGGCCGCGGATCATGGGCTCCGTCTTCTTGCGGGTCAGGGCTACAGAATCGAGGTGGCGAATGGCCTCAGACACGCGGTGCCCTCTGGAGCGTCGTCGGACTTCAGTAACGAGGGCTTGCCGTAAATCGTCGCGGGCGTTTCGAGCCATCTCGATGAAGGACGAGCCGTGCCAGGCCGCGTGGTACGAATCGTGGTCACCCGTGCTCAAGTATCGTTCGACCTCGCGGGCGACCTCGGGGGACCTTTCGCCGGGTTTGATTGACGATTTCACAATAGCGCTCCTGGTTCTCCACGAGGGTATGACGCCGAGATTCGTCTGATACTATCGAACGACATCACCACCTGGAATATCCGCTGGATGCTCACCGAAGACGCCACCCGCACGCAGCTCATCGACACCCAGCTCGCACTGGCCGGGTGGGACGTGGCCGACCCGACGCAAGTCGTCGAGGAATACCCGGTCGATCCGTCGTCGAGCGGCGGCGTGGGATCGATGGCGGTTGCGGAGTCGTCGCCCCACTACGGGCAGCGGGCCGACTACGCGCTGCTGCTGCGGGGACGGGTGGTGGCGGTGGTCGAGGCCAAACGGACGTCCAAGGACGCACACCTGGGCCAGGAGCAGGGGCTGCAATACGCCCAGGCGATCCAGAAGGTGCAGGGCGGGCCGATCCCGCTGGTGCTGTTCACCAACGGGCACGAGATCTACCTGTGGGAGTCGGAGTTCTACCCGCCGAGCAAGGTGCGCGGGTTTCCCGGACCGCTGGACCTGGAGTGGCTGGACCAGCGGCGGCAGGGGCGCAAGCCGCTGTCGGTGGAGATGATCGACCGCGATATTTCCGGGCGCGACTATCAGATCCGCGCGATCCGATCTGTACTTGAGGGGATCGAAGCCCGGCGGCAGCGCTTCCTTCTGGTGATGGCCACCGGGACGGGCAAGACCCGCACGGCGATGGGATTGATCGACGTGCTACAGCGGGCGCACTGGGCCAAGCGGGTGCTGTTCCTCGTCGACCGCATCGCCCTGCGTGACCAGGCCGTGGACGCGTTCCGCGAGCACCTGCCGGACAGCCCGTACTGGCCGCGCACCGAGGGGCACCGCACCGAGACCACCTGGGCATCGAACCGGCGGCTGTACTGTTCGACCTATCCCACGATGCTCAACCTGATCGAGGGGGGCACCAAGCCCCAGTCCTACATCTCGCCGCACTTTTTCGACCTGGTTATCGCCGACGAGAGCCACCGCTCGATCTACAACATCTACCGGGCAGTGCTGGACTGGTTCGACGGCATCAAGCTGGGGCTGACCGCCACGCCGCGGGACCACATCGATCACGACACCTTCGCCCTGTTCGACTGCGACACCAGCGATCCGACGTTCGCCTATACCTTCGAGGAGGCCATCGGCCACGTCCCGCCGTTCCTCAGCCGTTTCGAGGTGCTCAAGGTCCGCTCCAAGTTCCAGCTCGAGGGGATCAAGGGCGGCACGCTGGCCCCGCCGCAGCAGACCAAGCTGATCGCCGAAGGCAAGGACCCGGCCGAGATCGACTTCGAGGGCTCGGACCTGGAGCGCAAGGTCACCAACGCCGGCACCAACGTGGTCATCGTCCGCGAGTTCATGGACGAGGCGATCCCGGATCCCACCGGCACATTGCCAGGCAAAACCATCTTCTTCGCCATCTCCAAGGCCCACGCTCGCCGATTGGCCGACATCTTCGACCAGCTCTACCCCGAGCACGCCGGCAAGCTGGCGCGGATGCTGGTCTCCGAGGACCCGCGGGTCTACGGCAAGGGCGGGCTGCTGGACCAGTTCAAGCACAAGGACATGCCACGGGTCGCCATCTCCGTGGACATGCTCGACACCGGTGTGGACGTGCCCGAGGTGGTCAACCTGGTGTTCGCCAAGCCGGTCTACAGCTACACCAAGTTCTGGCAGATGATCGGGCGCGGTACACGTGTTCTACCTGATCCAGACAAGCGCAAGCCCTGGTGTCCGGACAAGGACCGCTTCCTGATCATCGACTGCTGGGGCAACTTCGATTTCTTCAAGATGCACCCCGAGGGCCGCGAGCCCGGCGACCAGGTGGCGCTGCCCGTGCGGTTGTTCCAGGCGCGGCTGGACCAGCTCGAGGCGGCACTGGCCAAGGGGCAGGATGACGTGGCGGGCCTCGCGGTGGCCGGCCTGCGCGCCGACCTCGCCACGCTTCCGGCGCAAAACGCCGTGGTCGCCGAACACCGAACCGACCTGGCCGAGGTCGGCGAAGACGCCTTCTGGTCGAACCTGACCGCCACCCGGTTGGGCACGCTGCGCACGGTGATCGCGCCCGTCCTGCGCTCGCGACCCGCGGTCCAACCCAAGGCCATGCGGTTCGAGACCGAGGTCGTGAGCCTGGGCACGGCGCGGCTGGCGGGCAATGCGGCCCAGCTCGACGCCCTGGCCGACAGCCTGGCCGAACAGGTCTCCGAGCTGCCGCTGACCGTCAACACCGTCGCCGCCGAGAAGGCCACCGTCGAAACCGCCAGGGATGCTGCCTGGTGGGCCAGTGCCTCGCCCGGCGAGCTGGCCGAGACCGCCGACAAGCTGACGCCGCTGATGCGCTTCCGGCAGCCACCCCGCGACCCGATGATGAAGCTCGATCTGGCCGACCTGACGGTGATCAAGGAGGCCGTAGACTTCGGTCCCGAGCACGAGGGGCTGACAACGGCCGGGTTCCGGGCGCGTATCGAGAAGTACGTGCGGTCGCTGGTCGACGAGCACCCGGTGATGGCGCGCATCGCCGCGGGGGAGGAGCCCACCGCGGACGAGCTGATCGAGCTGGCCGAGATCCTTCAGCAGCAGGACCCCGGCATCACCGAGGAAACCCTGCGCCGGGTCTACGACGTGCGCGCTGCCCACCTGGTCCAGCTGCTGCGCCATGTGCTCGGCATGGAGCGTCTACCATCCTGGCCCGAGGCGGTCACGGCCGCCTTCGACGACTTCATCGCCCAGCACGGCACGATGACGGAGCTGCAGATCCGCTTCCTGCAGACCCTGCGGACCTTCCTGCTGCAGAACCGAGCCGTCGAGCGCCGCAACCTGCTGGAGGCCCCGTTCACCCAGCTGCACCCGCGCGGCGTGCGCGGCGTGTTCAGCGGTTCGATGCTCGACGAGGTGCTGGCCCTGGCCGAGGGGTTGGTGGCGTGAGGGGGTACTTCCCCGCTTTAAAGGGGTAACAATTCACCTTTTTTACCCCTTTACGGGCGTGTTCTACCCCCATATGCTGCGGGAGAACGGAGCCGCCGGATGCACTCTCTCACCCCCCCCTTCCTCGACGGGCTGACGTTTTCCACCGACGAGGTGGCCGCCCTGGCCGCGCTCGCCGAGGCCCGCGGTCGACAGGATCTGTACGTCGAGCAGCAGCCCGAGGTGCTGGAGTCGCTGCGCCAGGCCGCGATCATCGAGTCCAGCGAGTCCAGCAACCGCCTGGAGGGCATCACCGCGCCCCGCGATCGCATCGAGGCGCTGGTGTTGCGCCCCACCGCCCCACGCGACCGCTCCGAGCAGGAGATCGCCGGCTACCGCGACGCCCTGGCGCTGATCCACGAGTCCCACGCCCACATGCCGCTGTCGGTCAACGTCCTGCTGCAGCTGCACGGGATGCTCTACCGCTACCACGCGGGGGAGGGCGGTCGGTTCAAGCCCACCGACAACGAGATCGTCGAGCGCAACCCGGACGGCAGCGTGGCTCGCGTGCGGTTCCGCCCGACCCCGGCCTTCCAGACACCCGAGGCGATGGAGAGCCTGACGGCGAGCTACCGCGAGTCCGTCGAGGTCCGCACGCTGCAACCGCTGGTGGCCGTGCCACTGGCCGTGCTCGACCTGCTGTGCATCCACCCGTTCGCCGACGGCAACGGGCGCATCGCCCGGCTGACCACCCAGCTGCTGCTGTACCACCACGGCTACGCCCTGGGCCGCTACATCAGCCTCGAGCGGATCGTCGAGGAGTCCAAGGAGACCTACTACGAGACCCTGGAGGCCAGCTCCCAGGGCTGGCACGACGGCGCCCACGACGCGCACCCCTGGCTCAACTACTTCTGGGGCGCGCTGCAGCGGGCCAGCCGCGAGTTCGAGGAGCGCGTCGGCAGCGTGGCCGACGGAAAGACCAGCAAGACCGACCTGGTGCGGGGCGCGATCCTGCGCCAGGTGGATCCGTTCACCAGCACCGACATCGAGCGCGAGTGCCCGGGCGTGAGCCACGAGCTGGTGCGGCTGGTGCTGCGCCAGTTCCGCGACGAGGGCGTGATCACCCTGCGCGGCCGCGGCCGAGGCGCCCGCTGGGTACGGAACCTGGAAGACTGATGGAGGACCGATGCTGACACCGGCGATGCGCTCGAAGATCGACGCCCTGTGGGACCGCTTCTGGTCCGGGGGGATCGCCAACCCCCTGTCGGCGATGGAGCAGATCTCCTACCTGCTGTTCATGCGCCGCCTCGACGACGAGGACGCCAAGCGCCAGGAGGACGCGGCGTTCCTGGGCCGCGAGTACGAGTCGTTGTTCTCGGGCAGCTTCACATGGTCTCCAGGCCAGGATGCGCCAGCCGAGACCCTGCGCTGGTCCCACTTCCGCAACCTCCCCGGCGAGGAGATGCTGGCCCACGTCCGCGACCGGGTGTTCCCCCACATCCGCTCGCTGCGCGGCGAGGACCAGCCCTTCGCCACGGCGATGAAGGACGCGGTGTTCATCATCCCCAAGGCCAGCCTGCTGGTGGAGGCGGTGGGGATCATCGACGAGATCTACGCCGAGATCGAGCGCGAGCGGCAGGCCGGCCAGACCTTCCACGACACCCAGGGCGACCTGTACGAGGTCCTGCTGTCCGAGATCGCCACCGCCGGCAAGAACGGCCAGTTCCGCACGCCGCGGCACCTGATCCAGATGATCGTCGAGCTGGTCGATCCCCGCCTCGGCGAGACGATCTGCGATCCGGCCGCTGGCACCGGCGGCTTCCTGCTGGGCGCCTACCAGCACATCCTCGCCGCCCACACCAGCGCCGGCCAGCGCTGGACCGACGACAGCAGCTTCACCCGCGGCTTGGGGGACGAGCTCACCGACGAGCGCCAGTGGACGGCCCTGCGCGAGCGCACGTTCTTCGGCTATGACTTCGACTCCACGATGGTCCGCATCGGCCTGATGAACCTGCTGCTGCACGGCATCGACCAGCCCAACCTGAGCTACGCCGACACCCTGTCCAAGCGCTTCGAGGAGTCGGGCCGCTACGACGTGGTGCTGGCCAACCCGCCGTTCAAGGGCAGCATCGACAAGGGCGACATCGCCGAGACCCTGCAGCTGCCCACCACCAAGACCGAGCTGCTGTTCGTCGAGCGCATCCTCGACCTGCTGGTCGTTGGCGGCCGCGCCGGGGTGATCGTGCCCGACGGCGTGCTGTTCGGCTCGTCGCGGGCGCACAAGATGCTGCGCGAGCGCCTGCTCGCCGAGGCCGAGCTGCAGGCCGTGGTCTCCATGCCCGCGGGTGTGTTCAAGCCCTACGCCGGAGTCAGCACCGCCGTGCTGGTGTTCGTCAAGGGCGGCACCACCGAGCGGGTCTGGTTCTACGACATGACCGCCGACGGCTTCTCCCTGGACGACAAGCGCGACCGAATTGGCGACAGCGACATCCCAGACGTGCTGGCCCGCTGGAAGGACCGCGACCCAGCCCAGGATACAAACCGGACGGCCAAGGCGTTCTTCGTGCTGGTGGACGAGATCCGCAGCAACAAGGCCGACCTGTCTATCAACCGCTACAAGGAGATCGAGTACGAGGCCGTGGAGTACGACCCGCCTAGGGTCATCCTGGAGCGGCTGCGCATGGTGGAGGACGAGATCCGCGAGGGGCTGGACCGGCTGGAGGGGATGCTGGGATGAACGCCGGGGGCCTGCCGAATGGCTGGATCCAAACGACGCTGGATGCAGTCCTGACCAGAATCGAGGCTGGAAAGAGCCTAAAGGCGTTCCCTCGCCCTGCCGAGGACGGTGAGTCCGGTGTCCTGAAGCTGAGCGCGATCACCTGGGGCCACTTCCAGTTCGAAGCAAATAAAGCCCTTCCAGGCGGAGTAGACCTGTCTGGAATCCCGACCGTCGGCGCCGGGGACCTTCTGATTTCGCGAGCGAACACCACCGAACTGGTTGGTGCCGTGGCTATCCCCGAACTGGACCATGGAAATCTCATTCTCTCGGACAAGACGCTACGGCTGGTCGTTGATCCCCAACTCGCGCATCATCGCTACCTGTTCTACGCTTTGCGCAGTCCTGCAGCCCGGCAACACATCGAGTCGAGGGCAACAGGAACTAGCGGCTCGATGCGCAACATCTCGCAGTCGAACATCAGAGACACTCCGATCCCCCTCCCGCCCCTCACAGAGCAGCACCGCATCGCCGCCATCCTCGACGAAGCCAACGCCCTGCGCCGCAAGCGCCGCCAGGCGCTGGGATTGCTGGACGAACTGCTGCGCTCAGCGTTCCTGGAGATGTTCGGCGATGCGGTGACGATACCGACGACGTGGGAGATGGTCCCGATGGGTGCCTGTATGGTCGACTCCCAGTACGGAACACCGGCTAAGGCAAACACGGACGAGGTTGGTTTCCCCGTCCTGAGGATGAACAACCTGACATACGACGGACGTTGGGACTTGGCAGACCTCAAGTGGGTCGAGATCGCGCCGAGAGAGCTGGCCAAGTACACCGTTCGCCCCGGCGACCTTCTCTTCAACCGCACCAACAGCCCGGAGCTCGTAGGTAAAACTGGCGTGTGGCACCTAGACGAGGAATACGCGTTCGCCGGCTACCTCATCCGCATCCGCCTTGACGAGGCTCGGGTCTTGCCCGACTACGTGTCAGGCTACCTGAACTCCGTTCACGGCAAGCAATACCTGTTCAGCAAGGCGAAGGCATCCAACAACATGTCGAACTTCAGCGCCTCCTTGTTCAGGGAGATTCCGCTGCTGCTCCCCCCGCTCGAGCTTCAACGCCGATACCGAGATCTGGTTGCAGCCATTTGCGAAGAAAGATCACGTCATTCCGGAGCTGACAACAGCACCGACGGCCTGTTCAACTCTCTGCTCCACCTCGCCTTCACAGGGAATGCTGACGTAGGAGGATGAAGAAATGCCGATAGATACGACTCCACCCTGGCACGATGAGGTTCCTGGCACACGATGGTTCCGGGCGGATCTGCACGTCCACACGATCGACGATCACGACGGCGGTCGGGTCGCCGTTCCGCCCGCGCTAGGCGCTGGCAACCTGCAGGATCCCGGCACACTTCAGCAGTACGGACGAGCTGTCTTGGATTCCGCTGTTGCGCGTGGAGTCGAGGTCCTCGGTCTTACCCCGCATGACACGCGTACTGGGCCCTCAACGAGCGCCACGTGGGCGGTGGTCGAAGCCTGGTTGAACGATTCGAATGCTGAAGGACGCCCCTATCGGGAACTCATCTATGCCGTCTTCCCGGGATTCGAGCCGTCTCTCAACGTTGGAAGTCGGGGGCTACACTTGGCCTTCCTGTTCGATCCGACCATCGGCCTGGATCGATATCAGCGCCTCTTCGACGCTCTCATGGGTGGAGTCAGGCCCTGGCAGGACGGCCAGCTCCGGATCAGCAACCTGGACGAGAAGCGATTCTTCGAAGTCCTCGACGACTTCCATCGCCGTGAGAACGGCGCGCCGGACGCAGATGACCGGTGGGAGTATCTCCTCCTCACGCCGCATGCATTCAACGACAACGGACTCTTCGGGGCTCTGAAGGCGCAGGCGCTGGAGATGTTCCCGTCCGAACGCCTGTCGGGGCTCGAACTGGGTGACAACCAGCTACCTTCGGACGTGACAGCCAACCGGTCGTGGCTCGAACCGGCGATGCGGCGGCTGCGGCATGCGTTCTACCACGCGAGCGACGCGTACCGATTGACCGACGATCCATCGGTCGATGATCTGTTCTTCCTGGGTTCCCGAGTTACTCTCGCGAAGCTCAACGTCCCGACAATTACCGCTCTCCGACAGTGCCTGCTCGCGGATGAGTCTCGCGTCAGGCTGGCCTATGAGAAGACCGATGCCGGAGAGATGGTCGCGAGACGTGAAATCCCTGAGGCGTGCCCACAGGCGCGGCCTTGGATGCGGCGTGTCTCTGTCGCTGGTGGCACCTCGTTCCTGCGCGATCAGGAATTCGCATTCAGCCCAGATCTCACCTGCATCATCGGCGGGAGCATGACGGGGAAGTCCACGCTGTTGGACGGCTTGCGCTACCTATTCGGTGGCGAGCAAGGTCTCCCCAATGAGCGTTCTTCTCTTGGTGCCGGCGTCCACGCGCGCGCCAAGCAACAGTTCATGTCGGGGAATCCGCGGGTCGAATTGGAAAGCCCGGCGGGAGATGTCAGCCGACCGGTGGTCGAACGATTCCAGATTCGCTTCTTCTCGCAGGCCGAGCTGAAGACACTCAGCGAGGATGACGAGGGCATCGAACACCTGTTGTTCCATCTGGTTCCCGGGCGAGCCGACGCGCTGCTGCAGCAGCGGAGCAAACTCCGCGAGTACGACGAGTGGCTGGCATCGGCGGTCCGGCGCCTGACGAAGCTCCAAGAACAGGTCGAAGAAGCGGAGCAGGCGTTCAAGCACGCGTCCGATGCACGGACGGCGATGGAACGGTTCGCTCAGGCAGGAACCGCCGATCTGCCGCCGGCCCAGCAGGACGCCGCCCGAGCGGGAGGCTTCCAAACGGCAATAGCCAGCCACCTTCAGTCCGCGCGTTCACTGCACGGCGAGATCGATGCCCTGTCGGTTCCGAACCTGAACACCCCGGCAATCGCAACGCTACTCGAAGCCGATGCCGAGGGCCCATCTGCTCAGGAGCTGATACAGGCCGCCCGTAGTTCTGCGGAAACGGTGGTCCGCTGTCTGGATGCACTGCAGGCCAAGGCCCAGAAGACCACCCACGCCACGAGACAACACCTATCCGACATGACGGAGAAGGTCCAGGCTGCGCTCGTGGCCGCCGGAGGGACTGCAGAAGACCTGAATCAGTTCGAGGCATACTCTCGTGCGGCCCAACACTTCGACAGTTCCAAGGCGGCGTACGAGCAAAGGGTGGCCGAGCGGGATGCGGAGATAGGTCGATTCAACCAGATGCTCCAGAGGAGAGATCAACTCATCGTGCAGCATCGCTCTGACGTGCGCGTTGTCTGCGCCCAGGTCGCCGTCCGGTTCCAGGACCGGGTTCGAGTCGATATCCAGGAAGAAGGACGAAAAAACCCGCTGGATGCCTGGCTCCGAGATATGAAAGCCAGCGGTATCACCCCAGTTTGACAGTTGCAGCGACATGAACCGGGGTTCCGGCGGACCTGGC
>CAZXHG010000044.1:0-45962 GCA_964639985.1 uncultured Rickettsiales bacterium | reverse complement strand
GACGAAGCCAGCCGAGCCCACACCGCCGCCGCCGCCGACCGCGCCGAAGCCGGCCGAGCCCACGCCGCCGGTGAAGCCGGTGGTCCCGGAGAGCAGGCCGGCCGAGGCCGAGGCCACGCCCCCTGCGACCGAGCCGGGCAAGGCCGCGGCGCCCAAGCCCGCCGAGAAGGGCATGTGGGGCAGGTTCGTGGACTGGCTGCTGGGCCGCTGAGCCCCGACCGTTGGGTTCCGCCTCCCCCCTGGACAACGTACGCGTCGTGCTCGTGCGCCCGGCGCGCGGGGGCAACGTGGGCGCCACGGCCCGCGCCATGCTGAACATGGGGCTGCGCGACCTGATCCTCGTCGATCCCCGCATCGACGAGCCCGACCCGGTGCGCTGGATGGCCCACCGCGCCGAGGAGGTCGTGTCTCGCGCGCGCACGGTCGAGACCCTGGCCGAGGCCCTGGCCACCACCACGCTGGCGGTCGCCACCACGGCCCGGCGCCGGCGCTGGCGCTCCTGGCCCCTGCTCGATCCGGCCGAGGCCGCCGCCCTGCTGGTCCCCGCCGCGGCCGACGCGCCCGTGGCGCTGGTGTTCGGCCCGGAGGACAAGGGGCTGAGCAACGACGACCTGGGACACTGCACGCACATCGCGCGCGTCCCCACCGACGCCGCCCAGCCCTCCCTCAACCTGGCCCAGGCCGTGTTGCTGATGAGCTGGGAGCTGCGACGCCTGGCACGAGGTCACACCTCCCACCCCCCGCGCCGCGCGCGCGTCCCCGCGCCCGCCGACCAGATCGAGGGCGCGGTCCAGCAGCTCGTCGAGGTGATGACACGGGTCGGCTTCATGCGCGGCAAGAACACCCTGAAGGTCCTGACCACCGCCCGCCAGGTCTTCAAGCGCACCGAGCTCACCCCCGAAGAGGTCGGCTTCGTCCGCGGCAGCCTCAGGAAGATCGCGTGGGGCCTGGACCAGACGATCGGCCCTGACGAGGAAACGTGACTCGGGGAAAAGGGGACGCTCACAACTAGACAACTAATTTCGGCCGGGTCGGGTCGGGGGACTGGTTGGTTGGGACGCGTTGGATCGGGTCAGGTGACTGCGGGCGGAAAGGGGACACGTACAAACAACCCCGGCAGGATGGGGGCCGATCGGAGCGCCGGGGTGGGTTATGTGTGCATGTCCCCGTCCGGGGTGGATCGTCGCTGGGGTTGGTGGAATCAGATCTTGACGTGCGACAGGTCGACGAGGGCGATCCCCGCCTTCTTCGAGTACTCGTAGATCCGCTCGTCGCGGTAGAACTCGCCGAAGCAGATGCGCTCGATGCCGGCGTTGGCGATCAGCTGGAAGCAGTTCCAGCACGGGGACGCGGTCACGTAGATCGACGAGCCCTCGATGCGTACGCCGTTGCGGGCCGCCTGCACGATGGCGTTGGCCTCGGCGTGCACGGTGCGCACGCAGTGGCCGTCCTCCATCATGTGACCGTCCTCGTCGCAGTGGTTGAGACCGCGGATGGAGCCGTTGTAGCCCGTGGACAGGATGGTGCGGTTGCGCACGATCACCGCGCCCACGTGCTTGCGGTCACAGGTGGCACGGGTGGCCACCTGCAGCGCGATGGCCATGAAGTACTCGTCCCAGCTCGCCCGCCCGTTCACAGCAGTCCCTCGCCCTCCCGGCGACGGAACCGCTCGTGCAGCACCTCCACCGGCACACAGCCCTCGGCCAGCACCAGGTCGTGGAAGGCGCGCAGGTCGTCACCCGGTTCCGAGCACACGTCGTCGCGCAGCTGCTCGATCTTGTGTTTGCCCAGCAGGTAGCACAGCTGGTACGTGGCGCTGGTGGTGTAGCGCCGCACCTCGGCCTCGGCCGCTCG
The DNA here is from genome assembly GCA_964639985.1 of uncultured Rickettsiales bacterium. Taxonomy (GTDB): domain Bacteria; phylum Myxococcota_A; class UBA796; order UBA9615; family CAYRNR01; genus CAZXHG01. The sequence goes on along the minus strand of CAZXHG010000044.1, from coordinate 44,108 downwards.
CGGCCCCATGCCCGACTCGCTCATCAGCAGGTCCACGGCGTGCTGGGGGCTCATCTTCCCGCGTGAGAGGTCCACGTCGACCAGGATCCGCACGGCCCGGAACAGCTGGTCCTCCACCATCCAGAACCGGCTGTGCGGGGTGTCGTGGAACCCGCAGTCCTTCATCATCTCCTCGCAGTAGTGTGCCCACCCCTCGACCAGGTCGAGGCCGTAGCGGGCGGCACCATCCGCGGGGAAGCCCATGAACGGGTTGTTGCGGTACACGCTCGTGCTTCCGTGGGCCAGCGTGTGTTGCAGGTGGTGGCCGGGGTAGCCCTCGTGCACGGCGATGCCCGAGAACCGCGACCGCGCCAGCCGCGACAGGTCACCGTCCGCCGGCGGCGTCACCAGGTACACGCTCCTCTGCAGCGGCGCATACACCCCGGCCTCCAGCATGGCCGCGAACGGGATCAGCGGCTCGAAGAAGCCGGGCGTGCGGATGACGTCCATCTCCTCGGCGTCGGGCAGCGCCGCGATGCCGCGTTCGGCCACGAACGCGCGGGACTCCACCACCAGCTCCTGCACCTGCCGCAGCACCTCGTCGAAGGTGTCCGGCACCGTGCCCGCCGCGGTCAGCCGCGCCTCGGCCAGCGTGCCCCCGGGGCACACCTGCTCGGCGAGCGCCGCGCGCTCGCCGCGGTAGCGGTCGAGGTAGTACTGCCCCAGCTCCCGGATCTCCGCCGGTGTCATGCCGAGCTGCTTGCGCTCGATCAGCCCGGCGAACGCGTCGTCGGACAGCACCCACAGCCCGTCCTGCCGGGGCGCGTCGGCCATCCAGGCCCGATACTCGTGCACGGCCGCCGCCGCCCTGGCCGCCGCCTCGCTTACCTCCGCGGCCAGCGTCCCGCCCACGGCCGCCTCCGCAGCCTCCACCACCGAGGTCCACAGCGCGGCCATACGCTCGGCCACCCGGTCGGCGATGTCGGTCCAGGTGCTGTCCAGCACGCCCATGCGCGCGCGAGCGCCAACCAGGTAGGTGGGGACGGCCTGCAGCCGCGACAGCACGTCCTCGAAGCGGGCGGACTCGTCCGCTCGCCGGGCCACCAGCAGCACGAAGAACAGCTCCCCCAGCGAGCTGATCACGTCGGGGTTGTGGCGCCAGCGGGCCAGGTCCTCGTGCAGGTAGCGGTACAGCTCGAACTGCTGGCCGAACACCTGCGCGTCCAGCCGCTGGACCGGGGTCAGGGTGTCGGGCTCCAGCGCCTGCAGCGCTGTCAGCCAGTCCTGGTGGATCCGGAGGCGCCCGCGAATCGCGTCCGCGTCCATCGCCGGAAGTCCCGGTGGCGGATCCGGCACGCCCAGGAACACCGCGGTCTCGGGGTGGGCCTGCACGAGCCTGTCGAGGTGGTGCTCGGTGACCGCGGCGAAGTGGTCTGCAGGGATTCCGGCCGCCAAGGTTCCTCCGTCAGGCGGTCCACCTTGCGACACGATCGCGCCGCTGTCAACGCCCGGCTTCGGTCGGTGGCTCGCCCTCGTACAGCGTATCGATCAGCTGGGTGTAGTGGGCCGCCACCTGCTCGCGCCGCAACTTCATCGAGTGGCTCAGCGCGCCCCCTTCGATGGACAGCGGCCGCGGCAGGATGGCGAACCGCCGCACCTGCTCGTACGGCGCCAGCCGGCCGTTGGCGATGTCGATCTCCTGGCCGACCCGCTCCACGACCTGCGGGTGCACGGCGAGCTGGCCACGGTCCTCGTCCGGATCCAGTCCCAGCTCGTCGGCGATGCCGGCCAGCTGGTCGCCTCCCAGGTCCACCAGCGCCACCACGTAGCGACGCCGGTCGCCGTACACCAGCGCCTCCTTGATCCAGGGGCTGAGCTTGAGGGTGGTCTCCACGTACTGCGGGGCCACGTTCTTGGCCCCGGAGGTGATGATCAGATCCTTGATCCGGCCGGTCAGGACCAGGCGCCCCTCGCTGTCGATCCAGCCGGTGTCGCCGGAGCGGAACCAGCCATCGTCGTCGAACGCCTCGGCCGTGTCGTCGGCCAGCCCGTGGTAGCCGCGGAACACCGAGTCACCCCGGATCAGCACCTCGCCCGTGGGCGAGACGCGGATGCGCATGCCCGGGATCGGGTGCCCCACCGAGCCGATGCGGTTGTCCTCCAGCCGCGACAGCGTGGCCGCGGCCGCGGTCTCGGTCAGGCCGTATCCCTCCAGCAGCTCGATGCCGATCACCCGGAAGAACTCCGATATCGAGGGATGCAGGGGGGCGCCGCCGGACACCGCGAACCGCAGCCGGCCGCCGAATGCGTCGCGCACCTGGGTGAACACCGCCTTCTCCGCCACCCGGTCCAGCAGCCGGTGCGACAGCCGCTCGCTGCCCTCCCCGGACGAGCGGACCCGCGCCAGGCCGTCGGACAGCCCCCGCTGCAGCAGGACCTTGCGCAGGGGGCTGAGGTCACGGAACCGCTGCACCAGCGCCCGGTAGATCCGCTCGTACACCAGGGGCACGCCCAGGATGTACGTGGGCTTGACCTCGACCAGCACCTCCTCCAGCCGGTCGATGCGCTGGGCGTAGGCCGTGCTCACACCGGTATGCAGGGGGATCAGCTGGCCGATGCGGCCGTAGATATGGCTCAGGGGCAGGAAGGCCACGGTGACGTCGTCCGCGGTCACCGGCATGGCGTCGGTGATGCCCTCCACCGAGCTGAGCAGGTTGCGGTGGGTCAGCACCACCCCCTTGGGCATACCCGTGGCGCCGGAGGTGTACACGATGGTCGCGTCGTATTCGGGGCGAGTCCCCTCGGACGCCTGCTGCGGCAGGGTGGGGTTGCGCCGCAGGTAGCGCCGCCCGCGGCGGGCCAGGTCCGTGAAGCTGATGATCCCCTCGCGGTCGCCGAGGTCGAGGTCGTCGAGCACGGCGATGCCCTCGATGGAGCGCATGCGCTCGCGCACCTCCAGCGCCATGGTCAGCCGGGCCTCGTTGTCCACGACCAGGAACCGCGCCCCGCAGTTGTTGACGATGTACGTCAGCTGCCCGGTGGTCGACGTGTGGTACACGGGCACGGTCACCGCGCCGGCCGTCAGGATCGCGTAGTCGGCGATGGTCCACTCGGCCCGGGTGGCGGCGAACACGGCCACCCGGTCGCCCCGCCGCAGGCCCAGGTCCATCATGCCCGCGCAGACCTCGTCGGTCTGGTGCAGCAGCTCGCTCCAGGTGAGGATGCCCCAGCGGTCCATCTTCTTGCGGTGCCGCATGGCGATCGCCGGGCCCCAGCGGCGCGCGGCCTGGCGCAGCAGTTCCGGGATCGAGTTCGGCGTGCTCACGCTGTGGCCTCCGCGCCTGGCTGGAGCGGAAGTCTACCACCTCGCGGGCGCCCGCGCCCCGGCGCCTACGCTCCCGCGCGCGTGACCCGGGCCGCGTTCGCCCGTTCACCGGTTGTGGAAGCGACGCTCCGCAGGGACAATGGCGGTGAACGAAGCGGCGGACAGCAGGGCACGATGATCGGACAGGTCCTCGAGAAGTACGAGGTCATCGAGAAGGTCGGGGAAGGTGGCATGGCCACCGTCTACCGCGGCAAGCACCGCACCCTCGGCCGCGAGGTGGCGATCAAGATCCTGCACCCGCACCTGTCCAACAACGACAAGAACCGCACCCGCTTCGCCCGCGAGGCCCAGGCCATCGAGACGCTGGACTGCCGCAACATCCCCGAGATCTACGACTTCTCCGGCGCGGGCGCCGAGCACTGCTTCATCATCACCGAGTTCATCCACGGCCCCACGCTCAACGACTTCGTCAACCGGGTCGAGCGGGTCCCGTCCGAGCCCGCGGCCATGATCGGCATGCAGGTCTGCAACGCGCTGATCTGCGCGCACCAGCGCGGCATCATCCACCGGGACATCAAGCCCGAGAACATCATGATCGGCGACCGCGGCACGGTGAAGCTGATGGACTTCGGCATCGCCCGCGTGCTCGACGAGTCCGGCGTCACCCTGACCGGCGCGCTGGTCGGCTCGCCCGCCTTCATGTCGCCCGAACAGGCCCTGGACCGGGACATCGACGGCCGCTCCGACATCTTCAGCCTCGGCACGCTGCTGTACCTGATGGTCACCGGCGAGATGCCGTTCCACGGTGGCAACCCCTCCATCGTGCTCAAGGGCATCATCGAGGGGGAGTACGACGATCCCACCGACCACGCCCCGGACCTCCACCCGCAGCTGTCGGAGCTGATCGACCGCTGCCTGCAGACCGATCCGGACGAGCGGCCAGACGACGCGGCCACCCTGATGCGGGAGCTCGGCGAGGTGGTGCGCGCCTCGGGCATCGATCCGGACGTGCCGGGCGAGCTGTGGGCCCTCGACGCGTACTTCGACGACCCCGATCTCTACGAGCGCCGGCTGGCCGAGCACCTGGTGCCCGCCCTCACGAAGAAGGGCAAGGAGCTGATCACGGCCAACCGGGGCATCGAGGCCATGCGCATGCTCAACCGCGTGCTGTACCTCGACGACGGCAACCCCGAGGTGATGACCCTCATCGGCGGCATCACGCAGCAGCAGGAGGAGAGCAGCTACATCGGGTACCTCGGCGGCGCCGTGGCGTTCATCCTGCTGCTGGTGGTCGGGATCCTGTGGTACGTCCTCCTCGGCCCGGGCGCGGCCCCGGCCGTGACCGAGGGCGACGGCAGCGCGGACGCCAACGAGGCCCCCACCGAGGCGGTCGAACCGCCCACCGAGGCCGTCACCGCCGACCCGGATGCGGGCGTGGGCGCGCTGCGCGCCGAGGACGTGACCGAGGCGCCCGAGGAGATCACGGAGCAGCCAGAGGAGCCCACCGAGGCCCCGGAGGAGCCCACCCCCGACCCGGAGGATCCCACCGAGGCCGAACAGCCCACCGAGGACGACGGCACCGCGGACGTGGACGTGGTGGACCGGACGGAACGCAAGCCGCTGGGGGTGACCAGCGGTCAGGCCACCGTGCGGATCACGACGCCGGACGCGGCCAACACGAGCTTGTGGATCCGAACAGAAGACGGTGTAGAACCACGTCAGGTCAGTGAATCCGACCTGATGATGGGCCCGGTTCAATCCGTACCGGCTGGCCGGATCGAACTGATCGCCCAGGGCAGGTATCACTTGCCGGAGTCAATCATCGTAGACCTCACGCCGGGCGGGTCCTTTGAACACAGGTTCATTCTCAAGGAACGACTCGCACGGATGACGTTCCAGAACCTTCCTCCTGGCGCCACGATCTACCAGGATGGCCAACGGGTGGGTCAGTTCCCCCAGATGACACACGCAGATTTCCCGGCGCGAAACCGAACGGAATTCCGACTGCAAGCAAACGATGAGAGTCGCAAATGTTGGGCTGAACTGGATCCAGGTGAGGCTGCAGCGTGTGACTGGACCACGGCATATGTCGAGGGCGGCTGAGGCCCCCTCCGACCCCCTCCCCCGGCACGATCCTTGAATCCTCCGGCCCCCAGGGGCCGGGCAGGCACGTGCATGACACCGTGGAACGCGACGTTCCACCCCAGCACCGCCATCTCGCTGCTCGGCGCGGCCCTGCTCGCCGCGCCCGGCACGCCGTACGCCGATCCGCCCGCGCCCACCACCGAGACCTGCGAGTCCCCGCACTGCCCGCCGCCGTGCGCATCCACGCCGTTCGTGCACAGCCTGATCGAGGATCTCGCCCCCCTGCTGGCTCCGCCACCCCCGCCCCCGGCGGACGGCGGGATCCGCCCCCGCCGCCCCCCCCTGCAGGCCACCGCCGGCCGGGCCGCCGTGCGCATCACCACGCCCAACGCCGCCGGTGTCCACCTTTTCCTCCGCACGGAATCCCGCGAGCCGGCGGTCCAGCTCGGCCGCCACGAGCTGATGATCCCCGTGGACCACGAGGTCCCGGCCGGCCGCATCGAGCTGTGCGCCCGCGGCCACTACCACGAATCCCGCTGCATCGTGGTCGACCTCGACGACGGCGAGCGGTTCGAACAGACATGGCACCTCGACCTCCTCCCCGCGCACGTCCGCCTGCCCGCCCTGCCCGCGGGCAGCCACATCCTGCTGGACGGCCTGCAGGTCGGCACCGCCCCGGTCGAGGATCCCATCGACGTGCCGGCTCGCGCGCCAGCGCGCCTGATGATCGTCACGCCCGACGACACCCAATACGCCGTGTACATCGACGATCTCGATCCGGGAGAGGTCCACACCTTGCGCTGGAGCGACGTTGTCGAATGAGAAAGGGATCAAATGAGAAAGGGGTCAGATCTGGGATTGTGTATTCTTTTGCGTTGCGGCCACCTCAAGTCGCGCCCGCGGGCTGAAACGCCCGCGCGGGCGAGGTAACCTACGATCGTGCCGCGGTCCGCACCCCTGTTCTGCCTGCTGCTCGTCTCGACCGGGTGCTTCTACCTGGGTTCACGCGACCCGTGCGAGGACGATCCGGCGAACCCGGGTACGGTGCTGCTGCAGGGCTGTGATCCGGCCAACACCGAGGTGGTGATCATCGACGACCGCTGGGACGTGACCCCCTTCCACTGCGACATCTCGGACAACGCCTACATCACCTGGTGGCTGCAGTACCCGCGCGTGGACGAGGAGGGCCGCGTGGAGGACACCCTGCGCGCCGTGGCCGAGGGCGTGCCCTACCTGGAGCTGAGCGGCCAGTCCATCCCCTGGGAGGCGGGCGTGGAGGAGGGCTTCCTCAAGGTGGAGGCCAGTCCCGAACCCGACGCGCCTGTGGCCACTCACACCAACTACTGGTGGCTGCGGCTGCTGGAGCCGGTGCCATGATCCGCCGCACCCTGCTGCTGCTGCTACCCCTGCTGCTGCTCGGCGCGGACTGCCCCGGCGCGGACGCGGTCGACCTGTGGGTGATGGTGGACGTGCTCACCGTGGGCGTGGAGACCGAGGAGCCGCCGCCCGCCCAGTCCCTGGTGGCCAAGGTCCGCTTCCGCCGCGAGACCGCCAGCCGCGACCTGGAACTGCTGGCATCCACGTCCATCACCGGCGCGGTCTACGCCCCGGACGAGGCCCTCACCGACGAACCGATCCCACGCACCGAGGGCCACACGGACGCCACGCTGCTGTTGCACAACCGCTCCTCGGGCCGGAACACCACGGTCGAGGCCCTGGGCGGCACCTTCGACGCCGACGGCATCGTGGCCGGTCCGTACGACCTGACCGTGATCCCGGACGCCTACAAGCACCGCTACTCGTTCGCCTACGACGAGATCGAGGTCCCGGGCGCGGACCTGTCCCACCTGCTGGTGGACTGGGGTCACCAGCTGACGGCCCGGATCGTCGAGTTCGACCTCGCCAACCTGGCGCAACCCACCCTGGAGATCGCGGATCTGGAGATCGAGGCCTTCACCGAGACCGAGCCCGGCATCCTGCGCCGGGCCGGCCCCCGCGCCAGCACGGACACCGACGGCCTGTTCACCCTGTACCTGGTGCCCGGCACCTACACCCTGCGCATCGCCTCGCGGCTGGAGGCGACCACCCCCTACCCCACCGCCCTGATCACCGGCTTCCGCGTGCCCGAGGACATCGAGGCGCTGAACGCCGAGGCCGAGGCCCAGGGCGAGGACGTGCCCACCCTGTTCATCTTCCCCCACTTCGAGCGCCGCTCCCTCAGCGGCCGCCTGGTGGCCACCGGCCCCATGGGCTCGGAGTCGGCCGAGGGCAACGCCTCCCTGCTCGCCTGGGGCGTGGTGGAGGCCCCGGAGGCGTACGTGGGTCACCCGAACGTGGACTTCGTGATCGGGTCCATGCGGCGGCGGGTGTTCACCTCGGACAACGGCGACTTCTCCTTCGGCCAGGAGGAGGGCGGGCTCCCGGCCGGCGTGTACGGCCTGGACATCGTGCCCGGCTACTACTCCGACGCCAGCTCCGAGAGCTGGTCCGGCGAGCAGGCCCTCGACCTGCAGGACGACGGCCTGCAGCTGGGCGACATCACCCTGGACAGCCGCGTGTACCTCAACCTGCGCGTGATCGACCACCGCGGCCGCGAGGTGGACTACGCCCGTGTGGAGGTGCGCAACCTGGGCGTGTCCGGCTACGTCACGGCCACCAGGACCGGCTCGGCCGAGGGGGTGGAGGCCCCGGGCACGGCACGCATGTTCCTCGAGCAGGGCCCCCACGAGGTGACGGTGGTGCCGCCCACGGACAGCACCCTGGCCCGCCACAGCTTCGAGGTGGAGATCGGCGCGGCCGGCAGCGTAATGGAGGTGCAGCTGGAGGAGGGGATCCACGTGTCGGGCCGCGTGTCCGTGGACGACGAGCTGCTCGGCGGGGTACAGATCCGGTTCTCGGATCCGGACGGGACCCTGCTGGGGATCGGGGAGTCGCGGCCCAGCGGCACGTACGAGCTGCGCGTGCCCGCGACCTGGGCGTGGCCCGAACTCGACGAGGTGGGAGACGATGACGACTCGGCCGAGTAGCGCGCGCATCGTGCTGTGGCTGCTCGCAGCCGCGCTGGCACTGCCGTGCGCCGCACCGGCCCAGGCCCGCCGCGCGCCCGAAGAGGTCCAACTCCAGGGCGGTCGCTCGCTCACCCCCACGGAGCAGTTCGAGCGCGGCCGCCAGGCCTTCCTCAATGGTGAATACGAGCGGGCGGTCCACGTCCTGTCCGTCATCAGTCCGTTGGCGCGAACGGACATGGGGGATCCGTGCTTCGAGCGCGAGGAGCGCATGCAGCTTCACGAGATGCTCGGCAAGTCCTATTTCATCCTCGACGCCGACGATCCCCGCGCTGCCGAGCACTTCCTGGAAGTGCTGAAGTTGAACCCGGACCACCACCTGGATCCAGTCAACACGCCCCAAGCGATCATCGATGTCTTCGAAGGTCAGCGTGAGAAGAGCCAGAGGATCCTGACTCGGAAGTACCCTGCCGATCTGGACCTCACAATCCCCGGCCACCTCGTACCCAGAGTTGCACCGCGAGACTACATCTACGCACTGGCTCCGGCAGGTGTATTCCGCCTGCTGTTCCTGGGCACACCATTCAAAGGGGCCTTCCTCCTGTCTGCCCAGTTGCTGCCGCTTGGTCTGTCGATCGGAGGGGCCAGCTACCTCAGCTGGGCGGCCGACAAGTGCTCCAATGCCCAGATCCGACAGAATGCCTCGCGTTGGTACATAGTGAACATCGTCTCCGCGGCCACAGCTTGGGCAATCTGGCTCGTCGGGATCATCGACGCCATCCATAGCCAGCGGTATCATGACCGCGCAGCCCCGGCCGAGCGGGCCAGGAAGCGGCGGGCTGGCGCGGGCTGGCGATGGGGCCCGCCGGTGGCCGTGATTCCCCCGGGGCCGGACTAGAGCCACCGAGCGAGGCGCCTGATGCCCTTCCTGAGCTACACGGATCCCGACGGCAACCCCCAGCGCTTCGAGATCAAGAAGAAGCTGACCACGATCGGACGCTCCAAGAGCAACGACCTGGGTGTGCCGGATCCGAAGATGATGCCGCAGCACGCGCACATCCTCTCCGATGGCAGCTGCCAGATGCTGTCCTCCCTGGATCCCAAGGCCACGATCAGCGTCAACGGCCGCCCGCGGCGCAACTACGAGCTGCTCGACGGCGACATCGTCACCCTCGGCGAAACCGAGTTCACCTATGTCGCGCGGGCAGCCGAGCCCCAGGTGGTGGAGAGCCCGTCCCCGCGCAAGACCCGCAAGGAGCGCCAGGAGAGCGGGGACGACGCCAGCGGCGGGTTCATGCGCCTGTTCCGCTTTGCCGAGAAGCTGCTGGCCGGCCAGCCGCTGAACACCCTGTTCAAGACCCTGCTGGACTCGGTGATCGAGGCCACGGGCGCGGACAAGGGATTTCTCCTGATCCTGTGGGACGGCAAGGTCGAGATCCCGGCCGCGCGCAACGTGGACAAGGTGGACCTGGGCAGCGACCTGGCCCAGATCAGCGACACCATCGTCGCCAGGGTGCTCAAGGACCGCAAGCCGCTGATCATCTCCGACGCGCTCAAGGACACCGTCTTCGGCCAGTCCAAGAGCGTGATGGACCTGCGCCTGTCGTCGGTCATGTGCGTGCCCCTGGTCGCTCGCGGCCAGATGCTCGGCATCCTGTACGTGGGCAACGACAACGTGGCCGACCTTTTCACCGACTCGGACCTGGACCACCTGACGATCTACGCGGCCTGGACCTCGATCATCGTGCAGAACGCGCTGCTCATGGACCAGCTGCGGTCCGACAACGAGAAGCTGCGCGAGGCCCTGGCCCGGGGCACCAACAAGATGAAGGGCTCGTGCCCCCAGATGATGGCTGTGTTGCGCACCATCGAGCGGGTGGCGCGCACGGACATCTCCGTGCTCATCCTGGGCGAGACCGGCACGGGCAAGGAGCTCGTCGCCCGCGAGATCCACGCCCAGAGCGAGCGCCACGACAAGCCGTTCATCTCGATCAACTGCTCGGCCATCCCCGAGAACCTGCTGGAGAGCGAGCTGTTCGGCCACGTCAAGGGCGCGTTCACCGGGGCGGTCGCCACCAAGGTGGGCAAGTTCGAGGCCGCCAGCGGCGGCACCCTGTTCCTCGACGAGATCGGCGAGATGCCGCTGCAGCTGCAGGTCAAGCTGTTGCGCGTGATCCAGGAGCGGGTCATCGAGAAGGTGGGCGAGGTCAAGCCACGGCCCATCGACATCCGCATCGTGTCGGCCACCAACAAGGACCTCGACGCCGAGGTCCGCGAGGGTCGGTTCCGCGAGGACCTGTTCTACCGGCTCAACGAGATCTCCGTGGACCTGCCGCCCCTGCGGGACCGCGGCGACGATATCGTCGAGATCGGCCAGCACCTGCTCAAGCGCTATGCCGCGGACTACGGGGGCAAGGCGCGCGGCTTCTCCCACGACGCCCTGCGGGCCATGCGCAACTACTTCTGGCCAGGCAACGTGCGCGAGATGGAGAACCGCATCAAGAAGGCCGTGGTCATGGGCGATCGCCCCCTGGTCAGCCCCGAGGACCTGGGCTTCACCGCGGACCAGGCGCGGCCCCGGTTCGAGCCCCTGGCCGAGGCCCGCGAGAACTTCCAGGTGGAGTACATCAAGGAAGCGCTGATGGCCCACAACTGGAACAAGGCCCAGACCGCCAAGTCCCTGGACGTGGACCCGCGCACCATCTTCCGCTACGTCGAGAAGTTCAAGCAGGAGCTCTGAGCCGGCCTTGAGGAGATTCGGACTCACCGGCGGCATCGCCACGGGCAAGACCACCGTCGAGGGGGTCCTGCGGGACCTGGGCGTGCCCACCTTCGACGCCGATCAGTACGCCCGCCGGGTCGTGGAGCCCGGCCAGCCCGCGCACGCCGAGATCGTCGAGACCTTCGGCCCGAGCGTGCTCGACGAGACCGGCGCCATCGACCGCGCTGCCCTCGGACGCCTGGTGTTCCGCGACACGGACGCGCGAGCGCGGCTGGAGCGGATCACCCACCCCCGCATCATGGGCACCATCTTCGCCGAGGCGGCCGCGCTCGGCGAGCAGGGCGAGCCCATCACCGTGGTGTCCGCGGCCCTCCTGTTCGAGGCCCACTTCCAGGACCAGTTCGACGGCGTGCTGGTGGTGTGGTGCGACCCCGAGGAGCAGCTCCGCCGCATCATGGAGCGCGACGCCTTCAACGCCGAGCAGGCCCGCCTGCGCATCGAGGCCCAGATGCCGATCAACGACAAGGTCGCCCTCGCCGACTGGGTGATCGACACCAACGGCACCAAGGACGAGACCGCCACGCAGGTCCAGGCCCTGGTCCGCCGCTGGCGCGCCAGGCCCTGACGCCCCCCCTTCGGCCCCATGCTCTGCATGGGGCCCTCTCCGGTAGTCCCCCGGTAATCTCGACTCCGCCGAACACCGGTCACAGTGACTGGGCGGGAACACGAACAAGGGAGCGGGGGAGACAATCGATGAAGCATTTCACGGCCTTCCACCTCGTCGTCGCGATCACCTTCACCCTCACCGCCGCCCCCCTGGCCGCATCGGCCCAGGACGAGGTCGCGGGCATCATCGAGACCAACGGGTACACGGTCGACACGCTTGACTACCTGGCCGACACCACCGACGACCTGGCCGACGAGCTGGCCGGCATCATCGAGACCAACGGCTACGTGGCCCCCGAGGAGCTGACGTCCTTCGACGAGACCCTGGGCTACGTCCTGGACGACCTGGCCAGCGAGGCCGACGCCATCTGCGCCCGCGCCCTGGCCGGCGGCGGCGGCATCGGCCTGGAGGGTGACGGCTCCGAGATCGCGGTCATGGCCCTCGGCACCGGCGCCATCGGCCTCACCGGCGACGCCTCCGAGATCTCGGTCATGGCCCTCGGCACCGGCGCCATCAACCTCACCGGCGGCGCGGCCGAGATAGCGATCATGGCCATGGGCACCGGCGCCATCGGCCTCGAAGACGACGACATCGCCCTGCGCCCCCGGGGCAGCGGCTCGGTCAGCCGCATCGTGGGCGGTGAGTGGATCGGCGCCTCGGTCTCCCTGTGCGACGTCCTGCACGCCGTGGCCGCCTCGGACCTCCCCGAGGGCGACGCGCACGCCACCGCGCAGACCGCCCGCCAGCTCGCCGCTCTCCTCGACCAGGTCGCGCGCGGGCTGGAGACGATGTAGTCAGGAGCCCACCGAGAAGAACACCTCGTCCAGACCCCACGCCTGGCTGACCCCACCTTCGGCGTAGTACGACTCGCTCGCCTGCAGTACGACCACCGAGTACGCGCCCGCCTCTCCCAGCGCCCCCGCCGGGATCTCCATGCTGGGCCCGGGCCCCATCTCGTCCCAGATCGGCTCGTCGCCCGCGTCGTCACCGCGCCACCACAGCTGGACCCACGCGGAGGCCTCGTCCCCGTCCGGAGAGCTCCACTCCACCACCACGGGCGCACCCGCGACCGTCACGTCGCCATCGGTCGGTGCGCTGATCAGGGGCCGATCATCGCGAGGCGTGTTGGTGACCGTGAACGTCACGGACGGTTCGTAGTGCTCCGGATGGCTGACCTCGTAGGTGTAGTCCGTGGCCCCGTCCATGGGCACACCCCCGGCACAGTACGGCGCCCACTCCTGCGCCAGCGCGTCCGGATCGAGCTCGATGGGCTCGTCACCGCCGGTGACCGTGACCGTGGCCTCACCTGCCAGCTCCTCCCCGGTCGCGGTCATCACCCGCGCGCCCACGCCCACCAGGTAGGCGCCGGCCCCGTCGTAGCACGACGCGGTCCAGGCGTACGCGGACTCCACGTTGACGTCCACCCCCGACAGGTCCTGGTCCACCACCGTGACCGGCATCTGGGGCGCGTACCCCATCACGTCGTACCACGCGCCCCCGGGGCTGCCGCTGCCGTCCACGTCGACCACGGCGTACACCTCCCACACGCCCGCGGGCACCCGCACCTCGTAGGTTCCGTCCGCCCCGGCCGGCTCCACGATCAGCGAGTCGGGCACCCCCTCCTCGCCGACCAGCACCCAGGCCTGCATTCCTGGCAGTGCTCCCCCCTTCCAGGTGATGGTCCCGGTGATCGAGTACCGGGGCTCGCAGCCAGCAAGGGCCAGGACCAGGGCCGCGCATGCAGCCGTCGACACTACCTTCTTCATCGGATCCGCTCCCTGTCACACGTTGGGCTGCGCGTCTGCCTGCCCCCAGGCCGCGCGGAGGGGTAGTCGCGACCGAGCGGGATCGGTCACCGGCCGAGGATTCGATGCGTCAGACAGGAGAGGGCGGGATCACTCCGTGATGCAGCACCGCGCCCCGCGGCTGCTGTGGGACGACGCGGGCGAGTTGTTCAGGTTGATGATGAAGATGCCCGCGCCCTCACCCCGGTCGAAGGCCCCGCCGCGTGCCATGGCCGCGGGCAGTCCCTCGGTGTAGCCCCCGTCGTGGTGGGCAGCCCCGTTGATGTTGAACGTGCTGTCGTTGCCGTACTGCTCGCCCCAGGCCGCGACCGTCTCCTCGCCCGACTGGCTCAGCGCGCCCACGCCCGCCTGCTGCCAGTCCGCCACCCACTCCCACACGTTGCCCACCATGTCCGCGGCGCCCCAGCTGCTCTCGCAGATGGACCCGCACTGGCCCGCGCCCGTGGTCCACGGATCCGTGCCGTTGCACAGGTAGTCGGTGTTGCAGTACGTCTCGTCCGTGCCCGCGGCCGCGGCCGTCCACTGGGCGTTGGTGCACAGGGTCTTGCCCACGAGCTGGCACGCCTGCTGGGCCTGGAACCAGGTGAGCCACCGCGCCGGCTCCTCGCTGTACACCGAGCACGCGTACAGGGGCGTGTCCCAGTTGCCGGTCTCGTCGAACCCGGCGACCACCATGTCGCCGCTGGACACGCCGTACTGGGTCCCGCTGCACCCGGGCTGCTCCCACATCGACACCTCGTAGCGGTCGATCCAGAAGTCGCCCACCTGCACCACCTCGTCCTCGGACACGGGGTCCATGCACAGGGCGCCCCCGGCCGTGCTCTGGCCGTTGTGCACGTACCCCGCGGGGCACGCGCCGCTCGAGCTGTCGGCACGGCAGTCAGTGGTGTCCCACGAGCCGTCGCCGTTGACGTCCTCCTCGTCGTCCTGCAGCCCGTCACCGTCGACGTCCCAGCAGGCGAGCCCCGCGTCTCCCTGCTCGCCCTGCAGCACGAACGTCTGTGCGGACGCGACCCCGCAGGGGCTGGTCAGCGTGAGCAGGAAGGCCGCGCCGTACGCGGCCGCCGGCAGGCCCAGGCGGGCAGGATCCGTGGGCAGCAGCAGTCTCTGTTCCATGGCGTTCGCTCCATTGTAGGAGGGGTCGAACTGGAGGCCGTCGGCCGAGGTGAAGGTGGTCGAGCCCACGCCGTCCGCGGGCTCGAGGGTGATCTGGTCGACCGCGTCGAGGTGGTCGCCGCGCACGATCCACGCCTCGCCGAAGCGATGGTCCGCGGTCTGCGCGTCGGTGATGTCGCTGGTCAGCCCCCACACGTCGTGCACGGCGCGAGCCGAGCCGCCCCCGTCGATGGACGCGATCTCCGGGGGCTCGCACTCACCGCTGGTGTCGTCGTCGTCCACCGGGGAGGGATCGTCCCCCCAGGGGCAGCCCACGCACCACGCGGCGCAGAGGATCAACGTGAGGGCACGCCGGGGTACCCAGCCCTCACGCGTACGAAGCCAGGTCATGCTCCGCGCCTCCTCTCAGAACCGTCCGTGCAGGCCCAGGCCGGTGGGGCCCGGGACCAGGGTCACGGTGGTTCGCGGTTTCTCCTCCGGGCTGCCCACGATCACCATCGGCAGCCCGACCGCGGCCGCGACCGCGCCGGTGGCCAGCAGCCCCCAGCCCACGTTGTAGCGGACCCGACCGGCCGCCCACTCGTCGGTGACCATCTGCCCGGCAGCTGCATCGGCCGTCAGCGTCTCGTGCTCGTTCCAGGCGCTGCCGGCCAGGGCCGCGCCCACGCCGGCCATGCCCGCGCCCACCCCGAGCAGCAACCCGCCGCCGACCCGGATGCGATCCGGTCCGGTGGGCTGGCCCAGCTCCACGCCATCCGCTCGCACCACCGCCGACTCGGTGCCCAGCAGCACCAGCACGGCCGGGGAGCCGTCCGGCGACGTGGCCATGGACTCCACCACCGCGATCATGCGCACACGGAAGTCCGGGGCAGGTGGGTCGCCCGGGTCGAGCGCCGCGCGCACGGTCACCAGGCCCTCGCCCTCGGCGCGGGTGGTCACCACCACCCCGGTCAGCGGACCGTCCGGGGTGACGCGGACCTGCACCAGGTGCGGCCCTGCGGACACGACCACGCCCTCCCACGGGTCCTCCAGGTTGACCCCGTCGATCCACACGGCCGAGCCATCCGCCGCAAGCACGCGCAGGGGCTGACGGGGCTGCTCGGACAGCTCCAGCTTGGCGTCTGCGAAGCACACCTTGGCGCGGGGCTCCAGGCCCCCGTCCCAGGCACGCGAGCGGTCCAGGCTCAGCACCTCGCGGAACGCGGCGCGGGCCTCGTCCCAGCGCCCGTCCGCGGCCGCGCCCAGGCCCCGGTAGAACGGCACCTGGGCCAGGTCCTCGGGGGTGACCGGCGCGTCCAGGCAGCCCCACATGGCCTGCAGCCGGTCCGCGGGCTCGGTCGTGCTCTCCACCATCTGGTAGGCGCGCTCCAGCGCGTCCAGGCCCTCGCGGTAGGCGGCGCGGCCCACGGGATCGCCGTCGCAGATGGCCGCCGAGTCCAGGTTCCAGCTGCCCAGCTCGCCGCTGCCGAGCACGGACGCCAGGTGGGCGGGGTCACCGAAGGCCCATTGAGGAGACACGGCCCGGGCCAGGGCCGTGGCCTGCGCCGCGGCCTCGTCGCCGGCATCCACGCCCACGTACACCACCTCGGGCACGCGGCCGGTGCGGGCACCGGCGGGCAGGACCGCGCCCAGGGCCAGCGAACACAACAGCACCATCGGCCGGTACCGATCAGCCATCAGGACTCCCGACGTGGCTCTCGCTTCCCCTGGCTCCACCGAGGGGATCTTACACATAACGTGTACGCGCACGCGACCTGTTGCCACCATCGGGAAATCCCGGGAAAACCGACCGGCCGGCGGCACCGAGGCCATCGGTCGATCGCCGCTGCAGACGAACCCTGGGATAATCACGCCATGCCCACCCTCGAACAAGCTGCCACCGAAGTACGATACGCGCTCACGCGAGCCAGCCAGGGGCTGGTCGAGCGGGATGCGCTCGTGGAACTGATCGCCCTGGCCATGGTCGCGGGTGAGCACCTGCTCGTGCTCGGCCCGCCCGGAACCGCCAAGTCCGAGGCCGTGCGCCGGGTCGCGCGCTGCTTCGGCGGCCGGTACTTCGAGTACCTGCTGGGCAGGTTCACCGAGCCCAACGAGATCTTCGGCCCGGTGGACCTGCGCAAGCTGCGCGACGGCATCGTGGAGACCGAGACCCGGGGCATGCTGCCCGAGGCGGACGTGGCCTTCCTCGACGAGGTGTTCCTGGGCTCGACCGCGATCCTCAACACGTTGCTGGCGATCCTCAACGAGCGCACCTTCCGGCGCGGGCACACGCGCATCGACGTGCCCCTGCGCGTGTGCGTGGGCGCGTCCAACGATCTCCCGGACGATCCCTCACTGGCCGCGTTCGCCGACCGCTTCCTGCTGCGCTCGTTCATCGAGTCCGTGCCCGACCCGCGGTTGGAGGAGCTGCTGAGCAGCGGCTGGACCCTGCAGGCCCCGGCCGAGGAGGAGCTGGCGCCCCTGGATGGCCTGGATCTGCTCGCCCGCGAGGCCCTGGGGGCCGACCTGTCCGTGGCGCGCCCCCACCTGGCCCACATGGTGCGCAAGCTGCGCAGCGCGGGCGTCAACCTGTCGGACCGCCGCGTGGTCAAGCTGCAGCGGCTGGTCGCGGCCGCGGCCGCGCTCGCTGGCCGCACCACGCCCGGCACCGCCGACCTGTGGCCCGTGATCTACGCGGTGCCCACGGCCGACGGCCAGCGCCTGGCCCGGGAGGTGCTGCGCGACCTGCTCGCCGACTCGGACAACCCGGCCCTGTCCGCGGCCGCGGCCGACGCGTCCGCCGGCCCGGCCGCGCGCGCTCGCCGGCTCGTGAAGGCCGGCCAGGCCATCCTGGACGCAGCGCCCCAGGACGAGGAGGAGCGCGGCAGCTGGCGGCTCAAGCTGGAGGGCGTGGCCCGGGAGATCGACGCGGGCTTTGGCGCGGACCAGCGCACCGAGGAACTGCAGGCCCTGCGCGACGCGATCGTGGCCGAGATCGACACCCCCTGAGGAGACGGTGACCGACGCCACCCGAGCGGTGCGGTGGCTACCACGCACCACGCCCCTGCCCCCCGCGGCCGTGATCGGCCGCGGCGAGGCGGGCGTACGCCTGGCAGTCCGGCTGCAGCGCATGGACGACGCCCGCCTGGCCGGCCTGCGCGGCGTGGCCGGCCCCGGCCTGCTGCTGCTGGTCGGCCCGGACCTGCCCTGGGCCGACGGCGTGGCCTACCTGGGCCGCGACCCGGACGCGCCCCTGCTGCTGCTGCCCACCCACCTGCGGCCCGACGTGCCCGTGGACCTGCTGCAGCGCGCCCTGGTGGACGCCCACGGCGGCGAGGGCGCGCCCCTGGCCGTGCTGGTCGATCCGCCCTCGGTCGTGGGCGTGCTCGCGGCCCGGGCGGTCGACCGCTCAGCGCTCGAGCGCTGGCTCGAGGGGGAGGCGCCGTGACCCTGCTGCTCACCGACGGCGGCCGCCAGGCCCGGGCCCAGGCCCTGTCCACCGTGCTGCGCGCCCACCTGCAGCGGAGGCTGGACCTGCCGCCGTCCCTGCGGCCGTGGGGGGCGCAGCTGTCCGTGCTGCCCACCGATCTCGCCCTGTCCATCGGCCCCTGGCTGCCCCGGCTGGCCCAGGCCGTCGGCCCGCTGGCCACGGAGGTCACGGCCACGACCGGCGAACCCCAGGGCTACGGCGGCCTGGCCCGGCGCGGCCCCTACGACCGGCTCCTGCTCGGCGAGTGGCTGCTGGCCGACGAGCTGCCCGACGAGTTCCTCCGCCGGGCCATCGACGGCGAGCACGTGTTCTACGAGCTGAGCCACCGCGCGCCCGTGGACCGCCGCCGGGTGGTGGTGCTGTTCGACGGTGGGCCCCAGCAGCTGGGCGGGCCCCGCATCGCCCAGCTGGCTCTGCTGTTGCTGTTCGCGCGGCGGGCCGAGGCCGCGGGCGCGGACCTGGCCTGGGGCGTGCTGCAGGACCCGCAGCGACGCCTGCTCGACGGCGCCACGCGGTCCAGCGTGGAGCACCTGCTGGACGGAAGCTCGGCCCTGGGGGTCGAGGACGAGCTGCTGGAGCGCTGGTGCCAGACGCTCGCCGCCAGCGGTGGCCCGGACGACCTGTGGCTGGTGGGCGAACCCGCCCTGGTCCAGCCCGCGCGCGACCAGGGCGCGTCGTCCGTGGTGATCCGCGACCGGCTCGAGCCCGGCCTGCGCCAGCTCGAGGTGGCCGTACGGCGGGGGCTCCGCCCCGCAGCGCTGGTGGACCTGGACCTGCCCGCTGCTGGCACCTGTGCGCGCCTGGTGCGCGAGCCCTTCGGCACCTCGCCCCGGCCCACGCCCCGGCCCTCGCCATGGCTTCGCGGCAAACCCCTCGGCGCCGTGCTGACCGACACCCGGGTGTGTCTGCAGGAGAGCCCCCGGCAGCTGATCACCTGCCCGTTCCCCAACACCCCGCGGGGCGCGCCCGGCATGCCGCGCCGGCACGAGCTCGAACGCGAAGAGACACCCCTGGCCGTGGGCTTCCACGGCAAGCGCATGTTCATGGTCGTGGTCGACGAGCGCGGTGATCCGCCGCTGAAGCTGCTGGGGTACGGCGCGGACCAGGCGACCACCGGCCACCGGCAGGCGGCCGTGGACGTGGAATACGATCCCGCGCAGTGGCTGGATCCCGAGCCGGTGGTGACCCGCTGCGTGCCCCTGAACAAGCGCGGCGAGGTGGGCTTCGTGCTGCCCGACGGCCGCCTGGTGGTCACGCGGCCCCATGGCCAGAAGCGACACCTGACCGCGTCCCGCATCGTGCCCGGCACCTGGGCCATCGCCGGCCAGGGCGGTCAGCTGTACGCCCTGGGCTCGCTCCACCCGACGCAGGAGAGGCTGGCCCGCAACTGGCTGTACTTCACGCAGGTCGAGCCGGGGGAGCCGCGGATCGTGTACTCGGAGAGGATGCAGGATCCCGCGGAGGTGCGGTTCTTCCTCGGCCCGCGGCATACCGGCGTGTTCGCCGCCGTCGCCGTGGAGCCGGGCCGTTGGGTGGCGTGCGACGGGGAGGGCACCCATGAGGTGATCACCCCGCCCAGGGACCTGGAGGTGGTGGGCGCGCTGTGGCCGGACGAGCAACGCGGCCCGGGCCTGCTCGTGCTGGAGGCGGGCGGCCGCGAGCTCACCCTGCTGGGCCGGTCCGGCAACCTCACCATGGGTCACACCGCGGATCCCATCGAGCACGTGGTGGTGGGCGGCCACACCTCCCTGGCCGCGGTCGTGACCGCGCCCGGCGAGGTCTACGTGCTGTCCCCCTTCCACGACGAGCCCCTGCTGCGGGTGCGCACGGAGGTCACGCCATGACCGTGCGACCCCGGCAGCTGGTGCACCGCGGCTCGGTGGAGGCGTCGGCGCTGCTGCTCGACCCCGGCTTGCTGGGCGAGGCCAGGGCACGCCAGCGCGTCATCGCCGCCTGGTGCCCGGGCGCCACCCTGTACCGGCTCGACGGCAGCTACCTGCTGCGCTGGCCCGGTGCGCGTCGGACAGCCTGCGACCAGACCGTGGGCGTACCCCTGGTGGCCGCGGGCGACCGCCTGGAGGCCGCACCCCTGACCCGGACCGAGCGGGCGGCCCTGCCCTCGGGCGAGGTGATCCACATTCGCGGGGGCGTGGCCATCGCCTCGGATCCGGGCGAGCGGCTCGACCCCGCGGCCTGGCTCGACGTGGATTCGTTCGAGACGGTCGACGTGGCCAGCCTGGGTGCGCCCCCGCCGCCCGCGGTGCTGGCCCTGCCCCCGCACGCGCCCGACGCCCGCGCGGCCCTGGGCGACGAGGTCCCGGCCGAGGCCCCCCAGCGCGGCGACCTGGTCGCGGCCCTGCAGCAGGCCATGCAGCAGCGGGAGACCACGGCCCTGCAGCCCCGCGGTCCAGGCCTGTTCCAGCGCCTGCTGGGCCGCCTGGTCCGTACAGCACCGCGCGACGGCCCCACCAGGCAGCCCACGGGCTGGTGGGACCGGGCCGGCCACGCCCTGCGCCGCCGCCTGGCCTCGCTGGCCGTGCGCTCGAGGCTGTCGTGGGTGCTGGGCCGGCGGCAGGGCCGCTACCTGGCAGAGATGATGGAGATGTTCGAGAAGGGCGACCTGGCCGAGGCCCTGCGCCACGCCATCCCCCTGGGCGGGGGGAAGGGTGCGCAGGAGTACTCCCCCTCGCTCGGGGTCCCCTCCCCCCGGTCGGACCTGTCGATCCGGCGGGGTGCAGGGGGCGGCACCATCGGCTACCTGCTGGGCGACGACACGTACCAGCTGCTGCAGCACCGCTATGCCGAGGCTGCCAGGCAGCTGGAGCGGGAGGGGCGGATCCCGGAGGCCGCGTTCGTGCTGGCCGAGCTGCTGGGCGACGGCGAGGGCGCGGTCGCGCTGCTGGAGCGGTACGAGCGCTTCACCGAGGCCGCGGACCTGGCCGAGACCCTGGAGCTGGCCGCGGGCCTCGTGGTGCGCCAGTGGATCCTGGCAGGTGACATCGACCGGGCCGTGGCCATCGCCCGCCGCACGGGCGCGTTCGGCGACGCGGTGGTGCGGCTGGAGCAGCGCCAGGACCCGCGCGCGGCCGAGCTGCGCGTGCTGTGGGCCGAGTCCCTGGCCCGGGCCGGGGATCACCTGGCGGCCGTGCGCGCGATCTGGTCGCTGAAGGAAGCGCGGGACCGCGCACGACCGTGGCTGGACCAGGGCATGGAGGCCGGAGGCCGGGCCGGGGCCGAGCTGATGGCGCTGCAGCTCGAGGGCTGGCCCGACGCGTTCGACCGGGTGCTGGAGCACGCCGGTCCGCTGCTGGAGGACCGCTCGTCCGAGCTGGCCATGGTGCGCGTGGCCCTGGCGCGGGCGCTGGAGCAGGCGCGGCCCAACGAGGCGGTCGGTACGCTGGCGCGGCACGCGCTGCGCAGCGTGCTGGCCGACCGGGGAGAGGGTCACAACAACCTGTCCCTGCGGCGGCTGCGGCAGCTGGCGCGGCGCACCGGTGAGCCGGTGATGGCCGCGGACCTGCCCGTGAGCCTGGGGGCGCTGCCGCCCCACGAGCCCACGCTGCACCGGGTGGACCGCGCCGACCGCGGGGCGCTGCCCGTGCACGACGCGGCCTGGCTGCCCTCGGGCCAGCTGGTGCTGGCGCTGGGGGACCTGGGCCTGCGGTTCGTGTCGCGGTCCGGCGGGACGGCTGCGCACCTGGACGTGCCCGCGACCCGGCTGGTGGTGTCGGATGGGGGTACCCGCGCGATCGCGGCGATCCAGCGGGGAAAGGCGTGGCAGCTGGGCCGGGTGGACCTCGTCACACGGAAACACGACCGCTGGGTGGACGCGGAGCTGGGATCGTTCGCCGGGTCGTTCGACGGGTCGGCGTGGTTCGTGTCGCAGGACGATGCGCTGGTGATGCTGGACGTGGAGGCGGCGGGGCTGGCCGCGCTGTGGCGGGTGTCGGACCTGCCCGGGGTGGTGGCGCGCGTGTCGCGGCGGGAGGGAGCGCTGGATGTGGTGATGCGCGGGGTGGAGGTCCAGCACTGGAGCTACCGGTTGCCGGAGCTGACCCTGTCCGCGCGGCGGGAGATCGCCGAGGACACGCTGCACCCGGCGCAGCCGTTCGACCTGTGCGCGGACGGGCACGGGCGGGGGATCGCGTACCGGCGGGTGGACAGCCGGGGCTCGTTCGCCGGCGCGGGCGTGGCGCAGCACCTGCTGGGCATGGTGCAGACCGGGTGGGCGCGGCGTTTCCCTGCCGCGCAGCGGCTGTGCGGGGCGCTGGCGATCCGCGGGCCGTGGCTGGTGGTGCCGCTGCTGGGTGGGGACGGTGTGGACGTGCACCTGCTGGACCCGCAGACCGGGAGTTCGGTGACCGCGATCTCGCTGGAGGGGGCGAGCCGGGTGGCCACGCGGGAGTTCGAGGACCGGCTGGTCGTGGCCGACGACCGCGGCCGCGTGGTGGTGATGGAGACGCCGGGCGGGCGGGTGTTGCGGGATCTGCGGATCGGGGGGTGAGCGGTCGACTCACGGCATGAACAGGCCCACCAGCTCGGGACCGGCCCGCCAGCAGCTCCGCAGCAGCAGCGTATCCCCTCCCCTGGCGTGCAGGAGATCCTCCTGGCACCAGCTCATCTCCTCCCCGGTGCCGTACACGTTCACCTGCAGGGTCTCGGTGCTCACCAGGTTGCCGGCCAGCCTGCCGTCGATCAGGCCGGGGATCATGAGCGCGGGCAGGGCGGCCTGCATGTCCGGGCTCATGCGGGCATGGATCGCGTCGAAGTCGCACTCCTCCTTGGCTGCCGCGCAGAGCAGGGCGTCGCGCGCGGCCGCGAGCGGATCGGTGGTCGAGCCGATCACGTCGATGTCCACGCCCGCAACGAGCTGTGGCCCCTGCCCGGTGGTGGCCATCACCCAGGTGCCCAGCAGTCGCAGGAAATCCCGGTCCACGCCGAGCTGGAAGGTTTCCGGGTCGAGGGCTACCAGCGCATGGGACGCGCGCGCCACCTGCACCAGCCGGTCCGCAGACCGCTCACCGCGCCAGCGCCGCACGTTGCCCAGGTGCGGGTCCACGGGCAGGTTCCAGTCGAACTCACCGGTGGCCGCCAGGATCGGCATCTCCAGGGACTGCAGGTGCTGGCGGGTCACCTCCTTGTACGCGAACCAGGACTGCCAGAACTCGGGCCGCAGATTCTCGAAGGGGTGCTCGGGGTTCGGCCCCAGGGCCTCTGCCAGCTGCTCCGCAGTATCCGCGATGGTCCCCTCGAGCTGCTCGATCCGGTCCCGGTCCGGGGTCGCATGAGCCTCCAGCAACCGCAGCACGCGCTCGCTCTGCGCCGTGTGGTCGGCCACCGGCTCCTCGGCGGCCGGGCACCCGATCAGGACCAGGCCCGCGAGCCAGGGCTGCTCCGCAGCGATGGACAGGGCCAGGGACGCGCCCTGGCTGTGGCCGAGCATCACCACCTGGTCGTCGTGAACCTCGGGCCGATCCCTCAACCAGTGCGCCGCTGCCGTGGCGTCGCTGGCGAACATGTGCACCGTGACCGCGTGCACGTCGAAGGCGAACTCCTCGATGGGACAGGCACCGCCGCTGTTGCGCGCGATGCAGGAGCGTTTGTCGTACCGCAGGCTGGCCACGCCCGCCGCGGCCAGGTGCTCGGCCAGGACCGCGAAGACCTGGACGGACGTGTCCGAGTGGTAGAACAGCAGGCTGCCGTCGAGGACCTCGTCCCGTGCCTGCGGGCCGGACCCGTGCACCATGACCACGGCCGGGAACGGGCCCTCGCCCTCGGGCACGGTCAGCGTACCCACGAGCTGGACCTCGTCGTCCGGGTTGGTGAAGGTGATGTCGTGGGTGGCCGGTCCGCCGGTTCCTCCTGCCGCAGACACGCCGGCGCCCATGAACGCGACCAGGGCGGCCAGGAGCATCGGGGACGCCCGCCAGCCAGCCACGGATCGCGGGAATCCAGCAGAACAGCTCACGGGACCTCCCCTCGTTCCACGCAGCAGCGCATCGACCCGGGCGCGACCACTCAGCTCCACGTCACCACGATGTGGACATCCTCGCCCCAGGCGTCGATCAACACACTACCGCTGTTGTGGCCATCCTGCCGTGGAGGAATCGAGAACAGCAGGGACTCCACATCCCTGGTGGCCACGTCCCACGGGGAGCGTCCCGACGCGTCGGGCTCGCAGTAGTCGTCGGTGATCTCGGGGTGGGCAGACCGCACCGATCCGGACGCCACCAGGAACCGGCAGACCTCGGCGGTTGGAGCCGAGAAATCCAGCGAGATCTCGCCCGTGAAGAAACCGGCCCAGCCCTCGGACCGGGTGACGACCGCGGACGGCGGAAGCGGCCCGAGCCGACCATCCCGGAGGACGGACTCGGGCACGATCCGCACGGGATGGCCCGGACCTCCAGCGACCGGGCCTGGGGGGTTCAACGCATGCCAGGCCAATCCGCCAGCGCAACACAGCACCACCACCACCACGGCCGAGGAGATCACGATCCGCTGTCTCGAGGTCCACGCCACCGCCGTCCTCGCTCCTCCTCGTCCGCAGCATACCACCGGGGTGCGCAGGCACCCCCTTGCTGGTGTAGAACGGAGTCGACTGGACGAGGGTTGCATGACCAGCCTGATCACCGCGGACGACACCTGGGCCCTGTGGGCCATCGTGCTGAGCATCGCCGCGCTGGGCCTGTGGGCCGAGCGCACGGCCCTGGGCCGGCGCGTTTCGGGGTACGCGATCTGCATCCTGCTGGCCATCACCCTGTCCAACCTGAAGGTGATCCCGATCGAGGCCGGGGTGTACGACGTGATCTGGTCGTGGTTCGTGCCCCTGGCCATCCCGCTGCTGCTGTTCCGCGCGGACCTGCGCCGGGTGGTGCGCGAGTCCGGACCGACCCTGGCGGCGTTCGGCATCGGCTCGGTCGGGACCGTGCTGGGCACGCTCGTGGCGTTCTTCACCATCACCCTCGGCCCGGACGCCTGGAAGATGGCAGCGAGCTTCTGTGCGACGTACATCGGCGGGTCCATGAACTACGTGGCCACGGCCCAGGTCACGGGCCTGGACTCGTCGGACATGCTGGCCGCGGGCGTGGCCGCGGACAATTTGCTGACCACGGGATTCCTGCTGCTGCTGTTCGTGCTGCCCGGGATCGGGTGGTTGCGGCGGAGGTTCGTGGACCGGGCATCCATCACCGCGACCGCCGGGGGACCACAAGCAGCGACGGCTGGAGAACAGAAGGCCGGGATCGCCGATCTGACCATCGGACTGGCGCTGTCCGCGGTGATCTGCGCGATCGGTTTCACCGCAGCCGGATGGCTCGAGGATCGGTACGGCGTGCGAGGCATGGGCATCCTCGTGATCACCGCGCTGGTCGTTTTTCTTGCGACAGTGCTTCCAAAGCAGCTGGGCCGGATCGCGGGCGCCGACGGCCTGGGCACGGCCCTGATGTACATCTTCTTCGTGGCGCTCGGCGCGAGCGCGTCCGTGGGCAAGGTCCTTTCCGAAGGAGTCCTCCTGTTCGCCTTCGCCGGCATCGTGCTGAGCGTGCACCTGGTCACCATCCTGGTCCTCGGGAAGCTCTTCCGCCTGGACATCCGCGAGGTGGTGATCGCATCCAACGCCAACGTGGGCGGACCGGCCACGGCCGTGGCCCTGGCCGTGGCCCGCCGCTGGAACGGCCTGATCGTGCCGTCCGTGCTGACCGGCACCCTGGGCTACGCAGTGGCCACCTTCATCGGGTCCGCGCTGGGAGCGTGGTTGAAGTAGCATGCCCCGCTCACAACGCCCCCGATCCCGCCTCCTCCAGCGTAGCCGACCCGCTCCGGACCTGGACCGCATCGCCGCGGATCTCAACCGCATCTACGTGCGCGGCGGCCTGCAGACCGCGATCGCGGCAGGTACGGTCGTCCTCAAGGAGTTCTTCAACGGCGACATCGCGGCGTTCCGCGACCGCGAGCCCGGAGCGTGGGGCTCGTTCCGCGAGCTATGCGAGCGGGACGACCTGGCCATGTCGCGGTCCTACCTCGCAGTGTGCATGGACATCCTGGTCCAGCTGGACGATCTGCCACCCGGGATCGGCCAGCAGCTGTCCTTCACCCACCACCGCACGCTCCTGCCGGTCAGGGACCTGGAGGTCAAGCGGCGGCTGGCCCGGCGAACCGTACGAGAGACGCTGTCCAGCCGCGGCCTGCGGGGCCTGGTCCAGGAGGAGATCGGGCGTGGCGGCCGGGCCGGAGGCCCACGGCCGCTGTCCCCGGCAAGCCGGGCGCTGCGGCGTATGGAGTCGGCCTGCCGGCGGCTCGATCAGGAGACCGGAGACGAAGGCTGCTGGGACCGCCTGCCCGGGTCGGAACAGGAGGAGCTGGCCACCTCCCTGTCCGAGGTGCTCCGGCGCGTGGAGCGGGTGCGACGCCGGCTGGGGAAGGAATCATGACGCGGCGCAGATCCCCGGTCCGCGTCCGCCCGGGGCACCGGCACGCCGTTGCCGGCCCCGCTCCGGACATCGACCGGGTGGTCCTCCAGCTGAACCGGATCTTCGTGCGCCGAGGACTCTCCACCGCGCTCGCCATCGGCGGGTACCTGCTGGAGAACCTGTTCGCCGGCGACATGCGCGCCTACCGGGATCGCGACTACGGATGGACGCTGTTCGCGGAGCTGCTCCAGCGCAACGATCTCGCCATGTCGAGGTCGTACCTGACGCTGTCGCTGCAGGTGCTGGAGCAGGTCGCGCAGCTCCCCGAGGCGATCGCACAGGCGCTGTGCTACTCGCACCACATCGAGCTGCTGGCCGTGAAGGACGTGGAGGCGAAGCGGATCATCGCCTCGCGGTCGCTGGAGAACGGCTGGTCCAGGCCGCAGCTGCAGCGGCAGGTATGGGAACACCTGGGTCACGGCCGGCGAGGCCGCAAGACCACCGCCTCCCCACCGGCGCGTGCACTGCGAGAGCTGGACCGGCGGAGCCGGGATCTGGAGCGCGCGACCCGAACCGATTCGTGGGACGGAGACGAACGCGACGAACCCGATCGGCTGGCGGCTCGGCTCGACAGGCTGGTCGCGCGGATGCGGGAGATCGAAGCGCGGATGGGTGAGCGGCAGGAGGGGTGATGGGCCGACGGAGCGACGTCATCTGCACCGACTGCGGGGAGCAGTACACGGCTCGGTGGGGGGGCGCGTTCGGGCAGGAGCTGCTGCACTGCGAGGACTGCGGGGCCGAGCTGGCCGTGGACCGGTGCGAGCTGCCCGGGTGTGCGGACCTGGAATCGGTGGTACAGGCCTGTACCTGCGGCGGACGGTTCACGCAAGCGGCGCTGCCGCGGTGTCCGTCGTGTAGATCGACCGGTCATGTGCCGGATCCGGAGGGCACCACGTCCTACGTCCACTGATCCGGGCAAGAGGTCTCCGGATCCCGCGTGCACCCGTGCTATCCTCCGACACAGACAGGAAGAGAGCCGCCGGCCCAGGAGGGGGACCATGCGCACCTGGACGATCCTGATCGCCGCAGCCACGTGCCTGCTCCTGGGGTGTCCGGACCCCTCCACCGTGGACGACGACACACAAGCGGACGACGACGCCACCCCGGACGACGACGACGTGACCGCGGACGACGACACCACCGCGGACGACGACACCAGCGCAGACGACGACAGCTCCGGCCCGGTGGACGCGGACGGCGACGGCTACACCTCGGACGTGGACTGCGACGACAGCGATCCCGACACCCACCCCGGTGCACCGGAAGTGGTCTGCGACGGTCAGGACAACAACTGCGACGGCGTGCTGCACATGTACGAGGCCGACGACGACGCGGACGGCCAGACCGAGTGCGACGGCGACTGCGACGACAACGACTCCCTGACCTGGCTCGGCGCCCCGGAGGCGTGTGACCTCGAGGACAACGACTGCGACGGCATGCTCGGTCCGGAAGAGCGCGACTGGGACTATGACGGGATGCTGATCTGCCAGGGTGACTGCGACGACACGGACGACGAGATCTACCTGGGCGCGCCCGAGATCTGCGACGGCGCGGACAGCGACTGCGACGGTGACATACCCACCGACGAGCTGGACCTCGACGGCGACGGCGTGATGCCCTGCGACGGTGACTGCGACGACTACGACGACCAGTCCTACCCGGGCGCGTTCGAGCAGTGCGACGGCGCGGACAACGACTGCGACGGGGTGGCGCCCGACGAGGTGGACGCGGACGGCGACGGCCAGATGGTCTGCGCGGGCGACTGCGACGATGGCCACACGGACATCTGGTACGGCGCGCCCGAGCTGTGCGACGGCGAGGACAACAACTGCAACAACGGCATGCCCCCCGACGAGGTGGACGCGGACGGCGACGGCTGGTTCGTGTGCGCTGGCGACTGCGACGACGCCAACCCCATGACCTACCCCGGAGCGGGCGAGGCCTGCGACGGCCTGGACAACAACTGCAACAACGGCATGCCCCCCGGGGAGGCAGACGACGACGGCGACGGACAGATGGTCTGCCAGGGGGACTGTGACGACGCGGACCCCACCACCTGGGCCGGCGCACCCGAGGCGTGCGACGGCCTGGACAACGACTGCGACGGTGCGATCCCGGCCGGGGAACTGGACGCGGACGGCGACGGGCTGTGGACCTGCCAGGGGGACTGCGACGACGGGGACGCGGACACCTGGCCGGGCGCGGCCGAGCTGTGCGACGGCGTGGACAACGACTGTGACGGCAGCCCGTCCGCGGACGAGACCGACGCGGACGCGGACGGCTGGATGCTCTGCGAGGGGGACTGCGACGACAGCCGGGCCAGCACCTGGCCCGGTGCGGCCGAGGTCTGTGACCGGCTGGACAACGACTGCGACGGCTCGATCCCGGCCGACGAGGCCGACGACGACGGCGACGGCTGGTCTCTGTGCGCCAACGACTGTGACGACGCCGATCCGGCCGTGCACCCCAACGCCACCGAGCTGTGCAACCGCATCGACGACGACTGCGACGGGCTGGAGACCGACGACGTGGACGCGGACGGGGACGGCATGTCGCCCTGCGAGGGGGACTGCGACGATGCCGAGCCCACGGCGTACTACGGCGCGGCCGAGGACTGCGCGGACGGCATCGACAACGACTGCGACGGCACGGCTGACTGGCCGGACCACGACTGCGACCTCGACGAGGGCGGCTGTGTGGGCTTTGGCGGCTCGTGGTACAGCGCCAACGAGCACTGCTACGTGCCCCACTGGGAGACGGGCACCTGGGAGGACGCGCTCGCGGTGTGCCAGCAGGACGGCGGGACTCTGGTCACGCTGACCGACGCGTTCGAGCAGGGGTTCGTGCAGGGCGTGTTCGGGGATGCGTACTGGAGCGGCTACACCGACCACTGCGGTGACTGGGAGTGGGTCAGCGGAGAGGCGGTGTGGTGGACCAACTGGGCCGTGGGTCAGCCCGACGACGGGGCCGCGGACCAGCAGTGCGGCGGTGTGGAGGCGGGCCAGGACTGGATCGACCTCGAGTGCGACGATCCCATTGGCATGGTCGACGGGTTCGTGTGCGAGTACGGCTGGGACGAGTGGGGGTGCGACGACCTGTCCCGGGCCGACGCGCGCCTGTTCGGCGAGCAAGACGGCGACCAGGCCGGCCTGCACGTGGCCGGCGCGGGCGACCTGGACGGCGACGGCCACGACGACGTGCTGATCGGGGCCGGGACCGTGGACGGCCACGGCGCCGACTCGGGCGCGGTCTACGTGGTGCACGGCCCGATCGCAGGTGCCGTGGACCTGGCCGACGCGGACGCGATCCTGCTCGGGGAGGCTGCCGGCGATGGGGCGGCCGTGCTGGTCCGCTCCGGCGGGGACCTGGACGCGGACGGCCTGGCCGACATCGTGGTGGGCGCGCCCGGCAACGACGCGGGTGGTGCGGACGCGGGCGCGGTGTACGTGGTCACGGCCGCGGTCTCGGGCACGGCCGACGTGTCCGCGGTCGGCAGCCGGCTCACCGGCGAGGACGACGGCGATCAGGCCGGTGCGTCGGTGTCCGTGGCCGGTGACGTGAACGGCGACGGGGTGGACGACCTGCTGGTCGGAGCGCCGTACCGCGACGGAGGGGCGACCGACACGGGCTGGGTCTACGTGGTGAGCGGTCCGGTGACCGGTCCGCTGGACCTGGCCAGTGCCGCGGGGCACCTGGCCGGCGCCTACCCCTATGACCAGGCCGGGATCGCCGTGGACGGGGCCGGCGACGTGAACGGCGACGGGTACGCGGACCTGATCATCGGTGCCCACCGCGCGGACGAGGGGGGCTCCAACGCGGGCATGGCCCACGTGGTCGTCGGACCGGTGTCCGGGACCTACTCCCTGGGCGGGATCCTCGAGCTGGTCGGCGAGGAGGCCGACGACCAGGCCGGGTATGCGGTGGCCGGGTTCGGCGACGCGAACGGCGACGGGCTCGACGACGTTCTCGTGGGCGCGCCCGGCGCGGGTGCGGCCGGCAACGGCAAGGTGTACCTGGTGCACGCGCCGTTCGACTTCGACATGGACCTCACGGACGCGGACGACATCTTCACCGGCGACGACGGGGACGCGGTGGGCAGCTCGCTCGCCGGCGTGGGCGACATGGACGGCGACGGCTACCTGGACCTGCTGATGGGCGCGCCGGACGGCGCGTGCGGCTACCCCTGCGGGACCGGCATGGCCTACCTCGTACTGGGCCCGGTGTCGGCCAACGCTCCGGCCGGAGCCGACCTGGCGCTCGTCGGCCCGGCCGAGGGATACGGCGCGGGCACGTCGGTCGCCGGCGCGGGCGACGTGAACGGGGACGGCTTCGACGACCTGATCATCGGTGCGCCCGAAGCGATCTCGGGAGGTCCGGGCGAGGCCTACCTGGTGCTGGGCGGCGACGCGTGGCGGCCAGGGCCGCCGCTGTGACCGCAACACTCCGCCACCCACCCGACTCGAGCCTTTCTCAATCGCCACCACCGCGATAAGCTCCCCCGCGAGGGAAATCACCACACCCGGTTCCGAGGGAGGCCTGCCATGGGGAGGGATTTGTATCTCGATCGCTGGATGATCATCGTGCTCGGCATCGTGGCGCTGGCGCTCGCCGGCTGTCCCACGGACGACGACGACGACGTGAGCGACGACGACTCGGCCGTGGCCGACGACGACGACACCACCGGTGACGACGACGACACCACCGGCGACGACGACGACACCACCGGCGACGATGACACCACGCCCGCCGACGCGGACGGGGACGGCTGGGACGAGACCGAGGACTGCGACGACACGGACGCGGCCCTCAACCTCGACGACGCGGACGGGGACGGCGTGCACACCTGTGACGGCGACTGCGACGACACGGATCCCGCGGTCCTGCCCGGCGCGGACGAGATCTGCGACCGGCTGGACACGGACTGTGACGGCGTGCTGCCCGACGACGAGATCGACTTCGACGGGGACGGTCACACCGAGTGCGAGGGCGACTGCGACGAGGGGGATGGCTCGGTCTACCCGGGCGCCACCGAGATCTGCGACGGCAACGACAACGACTGCGACGGCGTGATCGCGCCCGAGGAGCAGGACGCGGACGGCGACGGGTTCGTGCCCTGCGACAGCGACTGCGACGACAACGACCCGGACACGTATCCCTACGCCACCGAGCTGTGCGACGGCATCGACAACGACTGCGACGGCGCCCTGCCCCCGGACGAGACCTACGATGGTGACGGGGACGGAGATGCGGTCTGCGCCGACTGTGACGACGCGGATCCGGCCCTGAACCTGCTGGACGCGGACGGCGACGGGTACGACACCTGCGCCGGGGACTGCGACGACGCGGCCGCGGCCGCGCATCCCGGTGCCACGGACATCACCGGCAACTGGGTGGACGAGGACTGCGACGGCGTGTTCGACGGCGCGCCCTGGGAGTCGATCCTGGATGCGCCCGACGCCCAGGGGGATCACTCGGGCTACAGCGTGGACATCGAGGACCTTCAGGCCCACTGGGACGGCCAGCGGCTGCTGATGCGCGTGACCAGCTACGACCCCTTCGACGAGCTGACCGATCCGGACATGTCCGTGGACATGTACGTGTTCACCACGGACGGCTCCGTGGGCTACGCCCTGTGCTACGACAACGTCACCCCCACCCCGGACGCGCTGCAGCTGTGGACCTATGACGCGGTCAACGGCTGGGACCAGGACATGAACCCGCCCGCCTCGCTGCTGTTCTCCGAGGACACCGGCGACGCGCTGGTGCTGGGCATCGACCTGGTGGACATCGGCCTGGACACGGAGATCTCCCTGGACGCGGTGGTGGCCGTGGACATGTACAACGACTACCTGGACGAGGCCCCGGACGATGCGTTCGACGAGGGGCTGTACGCGCGGGTGGTGTTGCAGGAGGTGCCGTGGGTCGTGCTGGGCGACGTCACGGTGCTCGACGCGAGCGGCGATGGCGTGATCGACGCGGGCGAGTCCGTGGAGCTGATCCTGGAGCTGACCAACGAGGGATTCGCCGATACCGGTGCGAACCTGACCGCCACGGTGTCCGCGAGCGGGGGGGCGACCGCGCCGTTCTCCGCGGCGACGTCGACGGCGTCGTATGGCGGCGGGGCCGCGCTGGTGCCGGGCGATACGGCCGGACACACACCGCGCTTCGAGGTGGTGATGGGCGCGGGTGCGAGCGCGGGCCAGTCCATGGTGCTGGACGTGGTCGTGACCGACGACGACGGCAACAGCTGGACTCTGGAGACGCCCGCGCAGCTGGTCGGCCTGACGTCGCTGCTCGTCGATGACGACGACTTCTCCTACGACTTCGACATCGCGTCGCTGTCGTACGCGGTGGACGGCACGGAGCTGGTGTTCCTGGTGACCAGCCACTCGGCGCACGCGGCCGACCAGCAGGTGAACCTGTTCTTCGACACGGACCTGGACGGCGACGTGGACATCGCCCTGTCCACCATCGACGACAACGGCGACTACTACGGCGGGATCTGGGAGTACGACGAGACCGCGGGGTCGTGGGACTACCAGCTGGCGCCTTCGCAGTTCGAGTTCCAGGTAGGATCGGAGCACCTGCTGTGCTCGATCCCGATCCCGGTGCTGGGTGTGGACTTCATGCGGCTGTACGCGATGTCGTGGGATCCCTCGGTCACCTACTACGACCTGGCGCCCGATGGGGGTTCCGGGGAGATGCTGCTGCTGGCGCTGGTGGACGAACCGCTGATCGAGCTGGAGGACGCGACGTGGAGCGAGGTGATCGGGAACGGGGACGACTTCATGGACCCCGGCGAGAGCTGGGAGGTGTCGCTGGAGCTGGCCAATGACGGACCGGTGGACGCGACGAGCACGACCGCGCTGCTGTCGTCGTCGGACGCGGATCTGACGGTGGTCGGTGGGACCGTGGTGTTCGGGACTGTCGCATCGGAGGGGACGGATGTGGGGGATACGGCCCCGCTGGTGGAGGTGGATCCCGGGGCGCCGCTGACCGGGTCGTACGTGCTGGATCTGGCCGTGGACGCGGGCGGGTACCTGTTCGACCTGGAGGTGCCCCTGTCGCTGGGGGTCACGCCCGGGGACACGACCGCGGATGCGCCGGAGCTGACCACGCCGGGCACGTATCAGGGTGACACGAGTACACTGGCCAACGACTACGACGATCCGTCGGCGTGTACGGGCTGGGATGCGAACAGCTATGACGGGGTGTATGTGCTGTGGCTGTCCGCGGGCCAGGTCCTGGCCGCGGACCTGCAGTACCAGCTCGGTGGACCGGACGCCGCGATCTACATCAGCGACGACCCGGTCAATCCGGATCTCAACTGCCTCGACGGCGTGGACGACAACTACGACGATCCCACGGAGTTCATGCTCTACACCGCGCCCGCAGACGGGTACTACTTCCTGGTGGTGGACGGGTACTACTCGTCCGAGGGTGGGGCTTATTCGCTGACTTTGAATTTCTGAGGGGGGCTCGGGGCATCCCGTCACCGTTCGTTCTGTCGACCTTCTCCGAACGCTTGACGCCTCGGCATATCCGATCTATATAGTTCGCCATGAATCTGCTGCCCGGCGGAAGACGAGTCCTCGTCGTGCTCTTCGTGCCCAGCGTCGAGCGGGACGGGACCACTGCGGTCGAGCAGGACCGGTGGGTGCGGGAGAGTCTCGCGCTGCTCGGTGAGGTGTTCGGCGGGGCGACCGCGTACCCCAGGGCCAGGGGTGTGTGGCGTGACGACGAGAACGGCGGATTGTTGGTGTACGACGAACCGATCGTGCTGCACTGCTACACCGATCCCGATTCCGTCTCCGATCCGGAGAATCTCGCCAGGTTGGCGGCATTCTGTCGACGGATGGGGCGGGAGACCAACCAGGGTGAGATCGGCCTGGTAATCGCCGACGAGTACTTCGCCATCCGGGACATGGAGGAGGTGGGTGATGAGTGACGATGTGAACCTCGATCTGGACGCGATCGCCCGACATCTTGGCGCAGAGAGGAGAGGCCCTGTACGGGCGGGCTCAGGCTATTTCGGTGCCGAGCAGCTGGCGGCCGAGATCCAGGATCGATTCCAGTCGCCCAGAGGGGGCGGCCGAGCCACGGATCCATCCTGGACCGAGCGGCGACTGATCCCGCTTTCCAGGTCCACGCTCGAGCGCCTCCAGGTCGTATCCACGCGAATGCATGTGCACGGGGTGGCCGTCTCGCCGCTCCAGGTGGCTGGAGTGCTGCTCGAACATGCCCTCGAATGGGTGGATGAGGAGGAGGCACCTGCGGAGTCGTCGAGTGGCTCCGAGCCTTCGGAAGCGGACGTTGCGCGGGAGGCGTTGCGGCTGATCGAGCGCGCCGCAGCCCCCACGTCGTTCCACATCCACGCGATCGACTCGCCCGAAGGCGCCGCCCTTCCAGCGTCGGCCATCAGCCGGCTACGGCGCTTTCTCGAAGACCTGGCCGGGAGCGAGGGGTAGAGGAATACACTTCGGCCCATCTCCCACCCTCCCGGCACGGCCAACAGGTTGCCCACCCGAGACCTACGGATCCGAAGTCGATTCCACACCCAACCCACAAGTGGCCGCGCTGGCTGGGTTTTCGTAAGTGGTTTCGGCAGGTTGCGGTGATCGAAGAGGCTGCTCGAGTCGGCCTGATTCTGCCTCGATGGAGGGGATTTCGTCCCCGGGGACGTCCCCGGGCCGATGCTCCACGAGAATGGCAGAAAGTCCACCAGGAGATCCACGTCACTGTCGGCAGTGGCCTGGTTCGTGGCGAATGATCCGAACAGCGAGATGGACACCACGCCATGGGTTCGAATCGGCTCGATCCGATCACCCAGCAGCTTCAAGACTCGGTCCCGGTCCATCAGGCCATCACGATACCGTGTCAAACGTGTTGAAAGGACGACGGGCTCGGCGACTACACCGCTGGCCTCGACCGCGTCGATGCCCCTGCGCGCCACCCACAAGGTGAGGTAGCATCCCCGGGCGCCCCATGTCGGGGCTCGAGACGGAGATCGAGATGACCACCGGACGCCGGTTCCACACCGCATTCAGGCGGGCACTGGTCGAGGCGCAGGCTCAGGAGGGCGATGGGCCCCGAGGAGGAACAGATGGCGAAGTGTAGCCATTGCGGACAGCGCAAGGGAAAGCGCACGTGCCCGGCGCTCGTCGGCGACATCTGCTCCCCGTGCTGCGGCAAGCACCGCGGCAGGGAGATCGATTGCCCGGAGGACTGCCGGTTCCTCGGCGGCGGACCGGGGACGACCCGCAACGCCGTGAACCGCATGCTGGACAGGGTCCTGAAGTACGCGACCCGGCGGAAGGACCTCGGCGAAGACGCCATGGACCTGTTCCTCGGCCCGGAGCGCAAGATGGAGGAGTGGCAGCAGTCCGCCGCCATCCAGCACCTGCTGTTCTGTTTCCGGGGGGCAGACGGCAGGACCATCGCCGAGCACTTCCAGCGCGAGCACGGCAAATCCCTGCCTTCCGCGGAGCGGGATGCGCTGACGGCGTACATGGACTCCCGGTTCTCGATGTTCGAGGTCCGGGAGGTCCGGACCGACGAGGGGCTGGGGGTACGCGACCTGGTCCTCGGCGACGACCTGTTCGTCAACGACCGCTCGTCCTCGCACAGCGTGCAGCGGCTGGACGTCTTGATGGGGTGGGTCATGAGGTGGCGGGGCCGCAACGAGTTCGCCTGTGACTCCACGCGACTGTCGAGACTCCACCGGGAGGCGGTCCACGCCGCCATCAGCGGCCACGTGGCCGAGGCGGGAGAGGCGGAGCCGGACGCGTCCGCCATCGTCCTGCTGCAGGGGGCCGTGGCGCCGGCCTATCGGGCGCTGGGCGAGGCATTCCAGGCGCCACGAATGCCCCAGCTGAGAACGAGCGACGGCGAGGACCTCGTCTTCTGCAAGGCGGTGCACGACATCGACGAGCCCGCGGCTGTGCGGACCCGGCTGTCCGGGCACCCCGACCTGGACCAGGACGACGATCACACCTGGTCCTGGAGCGGTCCAGCCAGTCCGTCGCAAAGCGGCGGCACCGGGCTGAGCATCAGCTCCACGAGGATTCACGACGGTCGGCCGAGTCTCGGCTCGATCGAGGTCCGCGACGGGCGGTTGATCCTGGAGACGATGTCAAGGGAGCGGCTGGACAAGGGCAAGGCCATGATCGCAGGTCTGCTGGGCGATCTCGTCCGCCATCGCGTCGACAGCATCGAGGACGTGGAGCAGGCCATGGAGCAGCGGCGGGGTGCCCCGCCCGTGGAGCGCGAGGAGATCCCGCTGGAGATCCAGGAGGAACTCGCGGGCGGCTTCATGCAGGAGCACCTCGAGCAGTGGGTGGACGAGCCGATCCCCGCGCTGGGTGGCCAGACCCCGCGGCGGGCAATTCGCACCCCAGAAGGGCGGAGGAAGGTGCTCACCATGCTGAGGGACCAGGAGCACGCGCTCGCAGACAGGCCGGAGATGCGCGCAGTCGACTGGACCGCGCCGTACCGGGACCTGGGGCTGGACTACGACGAGTAGTCGCCCTCGAACGAAGACTATCGAGTCAACTCACGGGAGCAAAGGAGCGGCCCCGGCCGGCCACGCGCCGGCGGCGTGCTCCCTTGCAGGTCTGTTCCCGCACCACGGGCGGTGGGAACGCGCCCTGTCCGAACTGATCGAGATGGGCATGGCCAGGGAGGCCAGCGCATCCGCGCACCCGGGAGCCACGGAGCGGGTGCGCATGTCCAGGATGGTGTGGGGCATGCGCTTCGCGCCGGGTGGCAGCTGGATCCACCTGGAGCCGCGCGAGCAGCGCCGGGGCCGCAAGGGCTGGACCAAGGGCCGCCCCATCGCCCTGGCCCGTCTGTACGACCGGCGCGACGAGCTGGACTTCCTCACCCCGCACGACCTCCGCATCTGCGCGGCACTGCGCGAGCACCGCTACCGCTCGTACAACAAGTACCCGGTGGTCGAGTACACGTTCGATCCCGACCTGGTACTCGGCGCGCTGGCTGACCACCCACTCGTGTTCAGGGCGGACGATCTCGGCGCGCGGCTCCAGATCACGCCCAGCCCGGTGGAGCTGATCGTCGAACGTCACGGCGACGATCTCCATCTCCGGCTGACCGCAAACCCCGAGCCGGACCGTACCACGGTGCTGATCGAGCACGGGCACTCGCGCCTGACGGTCGTGAGCTTCAGCTCCGAGCAGCGCAAGGTCGCAGATATCGTGGGCGAAGGCCTGCAGGTCCCCGCCGGAGCCCAGGAGCGAGTGCTCGAGGCGATCGCGGCCATCACGCCGATGGTCACGATCCAGTCCGACCTCGCCGCCGCCGCCCCGGATACCGAGCAGCTGGAAGCGGACCCGACTCCCTGCGTGCGCCTGTCGCCCCGGGGTCAGGGTCTGAAGGTCGAGTTCCGCGTGCGGCCGCTCCCCTCGGGGGCGAGCAGCTTCACACCGGGTGAAGGCGGCGAGACCGTGCTCGCCGAGCTCGACGGGACACGCCAGCAGACGACGCGCGACCTCGCGCAGGAGCAGGCACGGGCCGTGGCCGTGGTACACGCATGCGCCACCCTCGACCGGATGGAGGAGACCCACTGGTGCTGGTTCCTGCACGAGCCGCAGGAGTGCCTGGAGCTGCTCGAGGAGCTCGGCGGGCTGGGCGACCGGGTGGTCGTGGAGTGGCCTCACGGCGTGAGCTTCCGTATCGCGTTCCGCGCCTCGCTGGGCGACCTGACCCTGTCGCTGAAGCAGCAGCGGGACTGGCTCGCCGTGTCCGGGGAGCTTCGACTGGACGAGTCCACCGTGCTGGACCTGCAGCAGCTGCTGCGGCTGCTCGAGGACGGCGACGGTCGGTTCGTCCAGCTGGATGATGGCCAGTTCCTGGCGCTGACCCGCCAGTTCGCGCGCCGGCTCGACCAGCTCCGCCGGGCCACGCTGCACGACGACGAGGGCACACGTTGCCGGCCGGTGGCGATCCTCGCGCTGGAGGAGCTTCTCGACGAGCTGGGTGAGCAGGTACACCTCGATCGATCCACCTCGCGCCGCCTGGCGCGACTGCGGGAGGCCCGCGCGCTGCAGCCCACGGTCCCCGACACCCTGCGCGCCGAGCTGCGCGCATACCAGCTGGAGGGGTATGGCTGGATGGCGCGGCTGGCCCACTGGGGCGTGGGCGCCTGCCTCGCCGACGACATGGGGCTGGGCAAGACCGTCCAGGCGCTGGCGCTGCTGCTCGACCGCGCCCCGGACGGCCCGGCACTGGTCGTGGCGCCCACGTCCGTTTGCCACCACTGGCTGGACCAGATGCAGCGCTTCGCGCCCACCCTGCGGGGGATCGCGTTCGGCGAGGGAGATCGCCAGGAGATCCTGTCGTCCCTGGGACCGTTCGACGTGCTGGTGTGCAGCTACGGCCTGCTTCAGCACGAGCACGAGCGGCTGACAGAGCTGCAGTGGCACACGGCGGTGATGGACGAGGCCCAGGCGATCAAGAACCGCAACGCCAGCCGCTCCAGGGCCGCGAGAGCCTTGCAGGCGGACTTCCGGCTGGCGCTGAGCGGCACCCCCGTGGAGAACCGCCTGGACGAGCTGTGGTCGTTGTTCCAGTTCGTCGAGCCGGGCCTGCTGGGTTCCCACGCAGACTTCGTGGCCCGGATCGTCCGCCCCATCGAACGCGACGGCGACCGTCACGCCCGCCACCACCTGCGCAGGGTGCTGCGTCCGTTCATCCTGCGCCGCACCAAGGACCAGGTGCTCGAGGACCTGCCCACCCGTACCACCGACCTGGTGTACGTGGACCTCGAACCCCGCGAGGCGGCCCACTACGAGGCGCTGCGACGCCGGGCCGTCGAGCGAATCGCCGAGGCGGACCAGGACGGTCCGCCCTCCCCCGTCCTGCTGCTGGCGGAGATCACCCGGCTACGCCAGGCTTGCTGCAACGCCAACCTGGTCACGCCCGAGCTGGACCTGCCGTCGGCCAAGCTCGCCGCCCTGGACGAGCTGCTGCACGGCCTGCGCCAGAGCCGGCGCCGCGTCCTCGTGTACAGCCAGTTCGTCGGCCATCTGCAGGTCGTCCGCACGTTCCTCGACCACAGCGGTGTGTCGTACCAGTACCTCGACGGCCAGATCGCGGTGGCCGAGCGCCAGCGGCGCGTGGCCGCGTTCCAGCAGGGGGACGGCGACGTGTTCCTGATCAGCTTGCGCGCCGGCGGGACCGGCCTCGACCTGACCGCGGCCGACGCCGTGATCCACCTGGACCCGTGGTGGAACCCGGCCGTCGAGGACCAGGCCTCGGACCGCGTGCACCGCATCGGCCAGCACCGCCCGGTCAACATCTACCGCCTGATCGCGCGAGGGACCATCGAGGAACGGATCGTCGCACTGCACCACACCAAGCGCGAGCTGGCCCGCGACCTGCTCGAGGGCGCAGATCTCGGGGGCAGGCTATCGGCCGAAGAGCTGCTGCGGCTGATCCGGGAGGAGCCGGCCCCTCGCTGATGCTCGACCACCGGCAGGTCAGGGTCGGCCTGACCCGGGGGGAAGGGAGGATGGCACGCCCTGGAGTCAGCCCACCTCCGGCGGCACCGCTGGAAACCAACGCTGGAAGACCTCTCGAAGCTGCATCTGGGTATTCACGGACCACGGCTCGCGCAACCGTTCACTCGGCCCGCCGAGGTGCTACCATCACTCCAGAGGTATGCACCACGGACCAACCGACACCGATCCAGCCGCGGAAGCAGCGCAGATCGAGCTGCTGCGCGAGGCCTCCGTACCTCGACGCCTCGACCGGATGCACTCGCTGACCCGCACGACCCTGGCCCTGTCGCGCCGAGCGATCCGCAGGCGGATGCCAGGCGCCACCGAACAGGACGTGCTGCTGGCCTGGGCCGATTTGCACTACGGCAAGGAACTCGCAGATCGCGTCCGGCAGTACCTGGCCCGTCGGGAGCCATGACCGCCTCGGACATCGAGGTCGCACTCGCACCGGTGGTCGACGCGCTCGAGGCCGTGGGCGCGACCTACCACGTCGGCGGTTCCGTGGCCTCGTCGGCCTATGGCGTCAGCCGCTCCACGCTGGACGTGGATATCGTGACCGACCTGCGGATCGCACAGGTCGCGGAGTTCGTGCACCGACTGCAGGACGCGTACTATCTGGACGAAGACGCCATCCGTGATGCGGTCCGCGGGCGCGCTTCGTTCAACGTCATCCACCTGGGCAACATGTTCAAGGTGGACGTGTTCGTGCTCAAGGAGCGGCCGTTCGAGCAGGCGGCCTTCACCCGGCGGCGAGTGGACACGTTCACGACCGAGCCCAACGCACGCAGCTACTTCCTCGCCACGCCCGAGGACACGCTGCTGCACAAGCTCCACTGGTTCCGGCTCGGCGGGGAGGTCTCGGATCGCCAGTGGGGCGACATCCGGGGTCTGCTCCAGGTACAGTTCGGAGCCCTCGACATGGACCACGTCCACCATTGGGCTGCCGAGTTGGGGGTCGCCGACCTGCTCGAGCGAGCCATCGCCGGGTTGGCTGTCGTCGACGAGGGAGACGACTGACTGTCCCTCCCGAAAACCTGTCCCTCCCGAAAATCGCATCGGCGTTGACTGCGGCGCTGCAGGACTCTGCTCGTCTTGCCGCACTGGGCGCTGGTCGATACCTTCAGCGGCCATGAAGACCGCCCTCGTCGCGCTCCTTGCAGCCGTCACCGCGTCGGCTCGCTCACGCGGAGCGATGCACGATTTCGGAAGAAACGTCCCCAGACGTCCCCAGGGCGGATCTTCGCGCCTTTTCGGGTCGGATGGCCGATCGGGGAGGTGATTGATATCGGGACAGAATCAGGATGGCGCGCCCTGCAGGATTCGAACGGGGCGGCCATCCGCCTGCGACCTACGGATCCGAAGAACGAGAAAGAGCGAAAACTCAAGTAGCCGTGCTGACAGGGTTTTCTCAACGAGTCCGGGGGGTTGAGGTGGGTTTTGGATTCGGCTGGCGTGGCTTGTGGTCATCCCGAATCATCGTGAGTTCTCCCCCGGGACTCCCCCGGGGATCTCCGGCTCGAGTCGTCGCCGGACGAGGCGTGGCTCGGTGCTATGCTCGAGGCATGAGGTCGAACTGGGCGAGGGTGAGGATCGGGTGGCTGGTGGTGCTGGGCGCCATCGGTGGTTTCGCCTGCGGCCCGGTCGACTACTGCGTCGGCTACGACCCATCGGACCCGCTGCCGTCGGACTGGGTAGCCATCGAGGGCGGGACGTTCGAGATGGGCAGCGAGGACTGGGATTCCAGCGAGCAGCCTGTTCATGACGTCGCGGTGCCCTCGTTCGAGATGTGGCGGACGGAAGTGACAGTGATTCAGTACTCCAAGTGCGTCTGTGCGGGTGCATGCTCTGATCCAAACGGCGTCCAGGAAGATCCGCACTGGTCGGAGGAGGAGGCGAACTGGGAGTCTCCAGGACGAGACGAACACCCCATCAACTTCGTCGATTGGTTCGCTTCGGACCAATTCTGCAGTTGGGTGGGTGGCCGCCTCCCCACCGAGGCTCAGTGGGAATTTGCGGCGCGAAGTCGCGGAGACCGCAGGACCTTCCCGTGGGGCGAAGCTTGGCCTGCTTGTGACGCGGCGGTGATGAACGACCTCGACTACGATGACCAGGGCTGCGGGACTGGCCTGGCCTGGCCGGTCTGCGGAATCCCGGCGGGCAACACCGAACAGGGTCTATGCGACATGGCCGGCAACGTTTGGGAGTGGGTGTTGGACGAGTGGCACGGCGGGTACATCCCTGCTCCTGCAGACGGAACAGCCTGGGGTATCGCGAGCGACAGTAGGGGAATCATCCGCGGCGGTGGCTACTCTACCAGCGACGGTGAGATGCTGAGGACGACCGTTCGTACGCCGACGGACCCGAGCGGATCGGGCTCCGGACTGGGATTCCGCTGCGCCCGGTGAGAGCCCCGCGCCCCGTCCAGCGCTGCCCGACCTCGAATCCAGCCAGCCACGTTCACCACGCACCGGCCGCGTCCCGTGCGATCACCGTTGCCCCGCACGCGCGATGCTATGCTCGGGCCATGTGGGGAGGCCTGACAATGGCTGAGGCTCGAGTCCTGGCGGTGCTGCTGGGCGCGCTTGTCCTGATCGGCTGCCCGACCGTGGACGATGACGACGTGGGGGACGACGACGTCACCGAGTGCGTGCCGCAAGACGAGATCCCCTACGACGGCGTGGACCAGGACTGCGATGGCTTCGACCTCACCGACGCGGATGGCGACGGACATGACGCCGCGGAAGTCGATGGTGACGACTGCGACGACACCGATCCCGACAGCTACCCCGGGGCCGAGGAGATCCCCTACGACGGCGTCGATCAGGACTGCGATGGCGCCGATCTGACGGACGTCGATGGCGACGGCTACGACGCCGAGGAGGTCGGCGGGGACGACTGCAACGATGACGATCCCGCGACGCACCCGGACGCCGAAGAGATCTGTGATGGCCTCGACAACAACTGCAACGACGGCATGCCACACACCGAAGACGACGACGATGGCGACGGTTGGATGCCATGTGAAGGGGATTGCGACGACGCCGACGACACGGTCCATCCTGGCGCCGCGGACGTCTGCGATGGAGTCCTGGACAACGACTGCGATGGCGTCGTTGATCCTTCGGAATCCGACGACGACCTGGACGGCTACTCGGACTGCGACGGCGACTGCGACGACTCGGATGCCCTCACCTACCCCAGCGCGAGTGAAGACCACAACGACGGGATCGACAACGACTGCGATGGCCGCATCGACGAGTACCACGTGTGCTGGGATGGCTCAGGAGAGTTCGTCACAGTGCAGGAGGGGATCGACGGAACGCCGGATGGCGGCGCGATCGAGATCTGCCCCGGTACGTACCAGGAAGACCTGAGCATCGATGATCGGCAGTTGACGATTGCAGGAGGTGGTGTCGCCCCGGAGGATGTCGCACTGATCGGCACTGGCACAGCAGATGTGGTCTCAGTGGTAAGTATCACAGGGGAGTCAACTGAGGCCCACATCCGGTGGTTGACGGTTCAATCGGGGGGGAACAGCGTGAAGGCCGTGAGCATTGGAGATTCAACCGCAGTAGAGATCTCCGAAGTCGCATTCTGTGGTGGGGCTGAGGGCTTCATTTCGTATTTCAATATCGGTGGAGGAGACTCAATCGCAATAAACCGATGCTGGTTTTGTGTCCAGTCCTGCCCGGGTTGTTATCCTGTCTTGATCAACGAATACAACTCCGCGGGAAGCATAGCTTTTAGCTGTAATGTTGTGGATTTCACGCTGCAGGTAGCTG
Organism: uncultured Rickettsiales bacterium; assembly: GCA_964639985.1. Taxonomy (GTDB): domain Bacteria; phylum Myxococcota_A; class UBA796; order UBA9615; family CAYRNR01; genus CAZXHG01. The sequence goes on along the minus strand of CAZXHG010000044.1, from coordinate 168 downwards.
CGCATTTCGGTTCAGAGAACGACGCTGTGGGTTCGTGGTCGGTCAACAACAACCTATTCAGTGAAGGGAATCTATCCTTCAGTCGTCATGCTGGCGACGAACCAAGAACAACCGAGAGCAGCCGCAGGAACTCAGAAAGCCAGTTCCCGCCAGCGATCGTGACCTCGC
>CAZXHG010000043.1:17567-46118 GCA_964639985.1 uncultured Rickettsiales bacterium | reverse complement strand
TACGACATCGGCGTGGCCGCTCCGCCCGACCTCCTGCTCAACGTGGCCCACCCGACCTTCGAGAACGACCCCATGGAGCTCGCCTGGTACGCCACGCACGAGGCCCACCACGTGGGCTTCCTCGCCCACCGCCCGCTCCCCTCGTTGCAGAACCTCGACGATCCCGCCGTGCTGAAAGCCCTGATCCGCTACTGCACCCACATGGAGGGCATGGCCGTGCACGCAGCCCTCGCCACCCGCGCCGCCAACGACGCCCTCGGCGGCGACGAGGACTACACCGTGTACACGGACGAGGCCGCCGCCCTCCACACCATCGCCCGCTACCGCGAGGTCCTGGACCTGATCGATGACCGCCACCCGGTGGACGGCCCCACCCTCGGCCAGGTCCTCGGAGCCATGTCATCGGGCGAGCGGCTGTGGTACCGCCTCGGCGCGCTGGTCGCGCACGAGATCGAGCAGACCTCCGGCCGCGACGCCCTGGTCGCGACCGTCACCGATCCGGCGGCCTTCGACCTAGCCGCCGACCTGTTGCTGGAGCGGTAGGGGAACACGGCCGCCAATTCGTGTGCGGTGGCTGGGATTGGGGACCGCTGAGCCCAGCTCGTGCCGGGGTTTGGGGGAGGAGCAGGCGGCCACAACATGCTGCCCACGGGGTCTTCGGGCACCGGGAAGCCCGTGTCGGTAGGCCCATGAGCTGCTTTTATACCCGCCCGCCGCCGCCATCGAGGAGGCGAAGGGGGAGACGCTGCCCGTTTGTGGTGGGGGCCGTGCCCCTCCTTCCCGTGGCGGCGCTCCGCCCTCGGTGGAGGACCAACAAGATGTCCGTGAACATCACCCGAATGATCCTTGGTGCGGGCCATCGTGCTGCGGGCGTACCGAACTCGGTGTGCGATCTGCAACCTGCCCCGGGCCGAGCTGCTGGAGGCGGCCCACATCCTCCCGGACCGGGATGTGCGGGGCCGCCCCGAGGTACCCAACGGGCTCGCCCTCTGTCGGCTCCACCATGGAGCCTACGACCGCAACCTGCTGGGCATCCGGCCGGACCGGGTGATCGAGATCGCCCCCGGGTTGATGGCCGAGCATGACGGCCCTGTGCTGGAGCAGGCCATTAAGGGATTCGACCGGAAGGAGATCCGGGTCCCCCGTAGCACGGTTCTGCGACCCCGGGAGGAGTACCTGGAGGAGCGGTACGAGGCATTCCGACGGGTGGGGTAAGGCCGGCTTGGCACACCTGCCGAGGCCCGCATCAAGACTACCGTGCTCCCATTGCGAGAATCTGGGCTCTCCGCCCGACTTCGGCCTTGACGAGCCTCCGAAGCTCGGGATCGTCGGGCACGTCCCCCTTGAAGTGAAGCTGTCCGCTCGGCTCTTCGATTCTCACGAGAAGCCGCCCATCCCAACCCTCTTCAGGGATGGAAACCAGAAAAGAGTATTCCAGCCCTGCAGGAACGTCGGTGACCCTTCTGCTCCTCTCAGGCTCATTCTCCACCATCATGTTGAAGGACCGCATCTTGCTCTCCATGTAGGGGAGCGGTCATCCTACGGTGCTGAAAACATGCAGGCCCGCTCTCATTCGAAGCCACAACGGCGTCAGTATCGCCGTTGGGCCGATGCTGGCAAATGAAACCTCACCCTCACCTCCGGTGTGTAGGACCCGCTTGAACCCCTCTGCCAGAGATTCACCATGCCCAAGCCCACGACCATCGACCTCACCCCCGACGACAACGAGGACAAGATCGCAATCCGCCACCCTGATGGGCAGGTACTCGTGCTGACCCTCAAGGCCCACCGGAGCACCCTGACCGCTTTCGTTCCCACTCCGGTCCAGGTCCGCGGGACGGACGACCCCGACGAGATGGCGTTGGCGTGGTTGATGTCGGGAGAGCCGGATGGGACCCCGACGAAGCACTGACGGATTCGCCAGGTGCGCCAGGTGCCGCGGATGGCGAGTTGCCGGACCGTGCGGGCCTCGCCCGATGAAGGAGCTACGGCTCGTTCACCTGTCCCCTCTGTTCCATCGTGTATGTCGGATAGCAACCGGACGAACCGGAACCGCAGCCGATCCTTCTCCCGCGCGGCGCGCACGCCCAGGTCAACCTCCTCGTACATTTCACGCGGCGAGTACAAGCAGGTCTGCAGGATTCAGGCGGCGAAAACAACCGCGAACAGCAGCACCACCGCGACGACGCTCCCCGGTATGGCTGCTGCGAGCGATACGATCCTGAGGACGCGGGAGGTCGCATAGAAGAAGCCGACCAACCCGAACAGCACTGACGGCGGTGTGAGCAGCAGTGCTAGTAGAAGGCCGATGGGAGGCTCCTGACCGTGATACCAACAGACCGTGCCATTGCAGACGAGGACAGCAGAGAGAAGCGCCAGTATCGGCCATATCGAGGAAGTGAAGAAGCCGTCCTGGGGTGTTGTGGACCTCATCTCGCTAGCGCAAACCTACCACGAGACAGACCCACCGTGGAGCGCAGGAGCGTGCAACTCCTTATTCCATCCTAGCCGGTCCCTATTCCCGTCAGCACAGGCAATCCGGGACGAAATCTCGGCCTGGCCTACTTTCCGCAGTTTTGCTGACTGATATCTCTCGAATTTCCTGAGTAACTCAGGCGCCTGGATAGGCGCTCCCAGACACTCCCATCATCTCCATCAGGTCCCGTTGCAGCTCGTTCAGTTTGGGCGGAAAGCGTTGCTGGATCGCGTCGCCGTCCATCAGGTCGTGCCTCTGAATCGCCTCGAAGATCTCGAGGATGCGGTTGGCCGTCGGAGCCTTGCAGTCCCGTTCTTCGGGGTACAGGGGTATCGCCTCGATCCCCTCGCGGACCATGGCCTTCCTGACCTGTCTCTCGAGCAGGGCCTGGATCAGCATGGCCAGGAAGTACAGCAGGAGCAGCGCCTCCATCCGGTCCTCGTTCTTGAGGAAGGCCGGGGCGACCGTCACCGATCCCGACGCCTTCGACCAGGCCGCCGCCCGCCTGCTCCAGCGCGTCAGGGATGGGAGCCGCTGAGAGCGCGGTCGAAGCTCCGGCGCGTGGCCACCAGCGGTAGCGCGGCCGCGGCCAGCGCCGCGGTGTTGAAGGCCACGTTGAACCACACCCCGTGCAGCGCGGACAGGGAGGTGTCCACCGCGTACCACAGGGCCAGGCCCGCGACCAGGGTGGTCCAGGCCCACGGCTGCCGCCGCGCAAAGGGCACCCGCACGATGGCCAGCATGCACACCCCCCAGCCGGCCATGGTCGCGCCCAGCACCCCGTAGATCCACGCCTGGAAGGCGCGGGCCTCGGCGGGCATGTCCTCGAAGAACACCGGGTCCATGAAGCGGTTGACCAGCAGGTCGGCGATGGCGGACTGGTTGAACACGGCCAGCGCCAGGCCGGAGAGGATCAGCGCCCCAGCCGCGGCCTCGAGGTAGCGTCTCCACAGGTCGAACCCGGACATGGTGGCCTCCTCGGTCGGTTTCCCTCTTCCCTCCTTGAGTGCCGCCCCGCCCGCGATGGGTTCGGTCGAATCGACCTCCGAGGCCCTCGCCCACACCGACCTTGCCGCCCCCCACCCCGTGGGCAATAGTCGAGGCCCCTGCACCGTAGGGAAGGTCCGGCCGCGAGCGCGGAGCTCGTTGCCGACCGAGACGAACGAGATCGGGGAGACACCCATGATGCGGATCTGGTCGTGCCCGGCTGTCCTGTCCCTCGCCCTGCTCGCCACCACCCTGGCAAGCGTGCACACCGCGCGCGCCACCCCGTCCGAGCCCCCGGCTCCGGACGAGCTGCTGAGCCAGGAACAGCTGCACGCGGACGTCAGGCAGCTGGTCGGGTACCTGGAGAGCGCGCACCCCGATCCCTACGGCGACCGCGGCAAGGTGGCCTTCCACCGCCACGTGCGGGAGGTCCTCGACGCCATCGACCCGGACGGGATGACCGTGGAGGAGTTCTTCGGCCTCGTCCGCCCGCTGGTCGCCTCCCTGGGCGACGGCCACACCACCATCCGCATGCGGCGTGAGGCCGGTGACGACTCACGGGCCTGGATCGACCTCGAACCGGTTGACGGCACCCTGTTCGTGTCGCGGGTCCATCGCGAGGAGGACCGCGAGCTGCTGGGCCGACCGGTCGAGTCCATCGGCGGTGTGCAGCTCCCCGAGCTGCGGGCGCGGATGAGCCGGCTGCGCGGCACCGAGAACCTCTACACCGAGCTGGTGTTCGTGGCCGACGCGCTGGCGGATCCGGGCACGCTGTGCGACCTGCTCTCGCTGGAGGAGCGCCCCCGGACGCTGTCGATCGGTGTACACGGCCCGGACGGCGTCGTGCACGGCGAGGTCCCGATCGGCGCTCCACCCGCCGGGGAGGGGTTCACGCCACCGGGCCAGGTGACCCTGCCCGAGGCCAACGCCGCGGGCATGGCCTGGGAGTTCCTGGCCGAGGACGGCTCCGTGGCCTACCTGCGCATCGACACCATGATGCGTTACCGGGAGGCCTTCGAGGTCTGGCGCGAGACCGGGTACGCGGGCAACCTGGGCAGCCATCTCACCGAGGTCGCGGCTGCGGCCGCGGGCGAGCCCGTGCCCGAGGGGGTCGACGAGCGCATCGCGCTGGTGCCGTCGGGGACAGAGCTGTTCACCGAGCTGTTCACGGCGATGAGGGAGTCGGGGACCGGGCACCTGATCGTGGACCTGCGCCGCAACCGTGGCGGCCAGTCGTACCTGTCCATGGTGCTGGCCCACTTCCTGTACGGCACGGACGCGCTCGTGCAGCTCGACGACGGGTACCAGATCCGGCGGTACTCCCAGCTGTATCTGGACAACTACGGCAGCCACTCCGTGCAGTCGTTGCGGGACCAGGGCTTCGAGCTGGGCGAGTACGACTTCTCGTCCGAGCGCGAGTGGCTGAGGCGGCAGTCCGAGGGCCTGACCGGCGAAGAGGCCGCGGCCCGGCGAGCCGATATCGAGGAGATGTTGCTGTACGCGCCGACCGTGCGCCGGCTGCTCGAGCAGGGAGGGTGGGACCGGTACTGGACCCCGCAGGTGACCGTGCTGACCTCGGCCAGGACCTTCAGCGCCGGGTTCGACGTGGCCGTGACGCTGCACAAGCTGGGGGCACGGCTCGCCGGGGTCCCGCCCTGCCAGGCGGGCAACTGCTACATCGACACGCTGGGGTACGCGCTGGACCACTCGGGCCTGCGCGGTGGGCTGTCGTACAAGCGCAGCCTGCTGTTCCCCGGCGAACCGGACAGGGGGACGATGCTGCGCCCCGACCTGGAGCTGACCCTGGCCGACCTGGAGTCCATGGCATTCGATCCCGACGCCACCGTGCGGCTGGTGCTGGACGCGGTCGACGCCGGGGGGGGGTGAGAGCCTCCCGGTGTGTCGGCCGGAACCGGCATCCACGGCACGACCCGGGGCAGGGTCAGGTCGAGGGGCAGGGAGCCGTGGGCTGGTTCAGGGTGTAGTCGATGGTGTAGTCCGCGTTCGACCGGACGTGCATGTGAGCGCAGTCCTTGAAGGGTTCGACGTACTTCTCGTACTGCTTCCGCCGGATGTCGAAGATGCGGATGACGTCGTTGGGATCCTTGCCCTTCACGCAGATGTCCCGGTGCAGGCGCCGGGTCCGTTCGACATCGATGTGGCAGTCCATGAAGATGATGTAGTCGTAGTACTGCCAGAGGCCTCGGTGCATGGCTGCCAGGCCGTCGATGAAGTTGAAGGTCTTCGGGGTGTAGGTTCCTTTTTCGTGAAATGTCGTTTCGTTGTCTTGCTCCGAGTACTCCTTGTCATAGGTGGCGACCGGGGCACCTCTCGATATCCCTTCTACACAGGCAAGGGCGAGAGAGCGGTCGAAGGATCTTGGGCAGCAACCGCTCATGGGGTCGCCGTCCACCCGGATCCGTCGACGCTGTGCATCGGCGTAGTAGAGCTTGTCGAACACGTAGTGGCCGGCCTCGCCGGGGCTCATCTGGCGCACGATGGCCTCGACCATCTCCGACTTGCCAGAGGCTCCGAGTCCGGTCACGCAGATCACCCCACCCGTAGGAAGGCTCTTCCGGAGGTCGGCGATGATCGCGTCGATGACGTGGGTGTTGTCGGTCGTGGAAACCTCACATCTCCCCTGCTTGCGTCTGCGGATGAAGTCCTCGAGAGCGTCATCGTCGCGGTTGAGGAAGATAGCGTTGCCTCGAAGCCCCAGGGAGGCGAGAAATGCCTCGATGGCGTCGTTCTCGCCCATCTCGTGATACGTGTGTCCGTCGGAGCATTCGACGAGCAGGGCTCCCCGCTCCTGGGCGAGGGACAGCATGCTCTCGAGCTTGACGGTATCCGTCTTGCGCTGCCGGAGGTTCGTGTTGTTGACCTCTAGGGCGAACCCGTGTTCCACAGCCAGTTCCACGACCCGTGGTATGTCGAGTGGGTAGCTGCGGATGCAGGGGTGCGTGAGGATGTCGATCGGGTTGCGGCGGACGAAATCCTCCAGCGTCCTCGTGTTGTCCACTTCCGGGCCGTTCTTGGGCGGGCCGTTTCCGGAGCAGGAGTGGAATCCCGCGCTGATCAGGTCGAAGACGCGGACGTACTGCATGGGGAGATCGCTCTCTCCCCCGGGCAGGATGTTGGTCTCGATCCCCCGGAGGACGCGTATCTGGCTCCCGTCGAGGCCGACCACGGGATCGGGCAGGCGCTCTCTCCGGACGAACACGCCGAAGTTGGCCTTGCGCGACGCGCCCTTGCCGCTGCCGTGGTCACTGACATTGACCAGCCGCAGGCCTTTCCTCGCGCAGATCGTGACGATTTCGAGGATCGTGTGCAGCCCGCACGAGCTGTTCACCGAATGTACATGGAGGTCGTTGCGTATCATGGCTTCGTATCTCTGCTCCTTCCGCTGTGTGGCCGAATCGACAATGTACGCCGATGCGAGATGTAGTCATATCGCGACTGGGCGCCTCGCGTGCGGAATTCGATTTCCGCGAATTCGGAGCTACAAATATCCCGCGGAGACAAAACAGTACTCCATTCAATTGGATGTGGATCGGCACGATGCTCCATATTCTGGCCTCGGCGGTCCTTCACCCCACGATGATGTCGAGGAGCCCTGGACGGCCGAGCGGGACCGGGACCGAGCCGGGTTGTCGGGAGTAACTGTGGACTCGGGGGCGGGTCGCGCCAGGCGGCGGCCGCAACACACGGCTGTTGGGCCCGGCCTGGACCGGGCGGAGTGTGCTAGCGGGCGCATGATCTGCTGTTGTGCCTACCACCCGCTACACTCGAGGAGACGGATGGGGAGACGTCGTGGATCCCGTCCCAGCGACTACTTCCTGGTTCGTCCCGGTGATCCCAGCTACACCGAAGTGAGTGGCCCGCGGGCAAGCCTGATCAGGAAGATGCTCACCCACGCAGGTCGATTCCCGAGTTGATATACTGACGTTGGAGAAGGTCTGAAGTGGGGAGAGAGCGATGAGCCATCAACCTGTCTTGACGTTTCGTGACTTTCGATCGGATGGGATCCCATGAAACAGCGGTTCGAAGACTTCGACATCGGTTCGGTCGTACACTTCGATCTTGGAGAATGGCCGAACCTGCCTTTCTACGAGATCGATTTCCCGGTGAAAATCGAGTTCGCGATTGTCTCCGGGGTGGCGACCCGTTCGAAGCCACCCTATCTGGTGCTGCGGCTCTACGACGCGCCCCGGCCTTCACCGGAAGACCATCCGAGCGGCATGCTCATCCTCTATCGCCGGGGCAAGCCAACGAAGCCGGTCTACTCCCACGACGCCTATCACTGGAAGAAGCCGGATCCACTGGGTATCCCCCTCACCGCGTACGATGTGGTCTGCGAGTCTCCGGAGCGACCCGAGTCGGGCGGTGAACTCGCCCAGCAGATCGGCCAGCCCGCTTGGTTCAACGACGGTGAACTCCAGCTGCGGGATCGTTCCGACGGTGTCTTGGTGCACGCAGACGAGGACTTCGTCTGGATCCGAGGAGTAGGGGTCATCGAGAACCTAGTCAACATCGTCGCGATTTCCGATATCGAACGGTTGACCGACAAGCGGGCAGCTGCAGATGGCGATAGCAGTGAAGCGAGCAGAGCTGACGTCGATTTCGAGCGGGGAAGGCCCAGAAAACCTCGAACCGTTGGAGACGGCATCCGAGCCGAGCTGGAGCGGCAGCGTTCGGGAGAGGCGCGAGAAACGGGTTCGCGCAGGGACACGCGGAAGGGCCGCATGCGGGTGGTTCAGCAGCGGAGCGCTATGCAGGAGCTCGAACGGCAACGCCGGCAGCGGCAAAGCGGACACGGGGCGCAGTCAGGACCGGGCACGGTCGAATACCACGAGCGGCGCCTCCATCAGTTGGAGGCGGAACACGCTGTGACCAAGAGCCAGTTCGTCACCAGCGTGGTGGTGTGGATCTGCCTGATTGCCGTCGGCCTCTTCTTTCTGTTTGCATGCATCGGATTGACCAAATTCTAGATCGGCAACGTGAGGAGGGAGCACGATGGCCGCAACCGTCATCGGCCGAGTCAAGTCCGGCAAGGGAAAGAGCTACGAGGTGAAATGGGACGCCGCCAGCCGGGACGTGTACGTCTCGTACGCCGGGTGGGCGCACTGCGGCAAGGCGTCCAGCGCGGGTGACGCGATGCGGAAGGCGGAAGCGTACCTGTACAATAAGTAGGCATACTGAAATCAGTCTCGCTGAGGTTGCTCGCTTTCATGGTGGAGTACAGTCTCAGCTGGAGATGAGCCACGATTGGCGCCGCCTGACGGCCCATCGAGCTTGGAATTCACGCTGCTGAGCCCGGACGCATGCTGAAGTCCACCTCCGCCCGGATACGCGCCTGACGTGGTGCAACCGATGGTACTCTGGCAATCGAGCGTCACGCGTGCCGCATCTCGGAATCCGGGACCGCTATCGCTTCACTCCGCTCTCTTTCAGCTCGCGAGGGGTTGTCACGAGAGAAGAAGCATGGCGAGTCTTCGCGGCGAAGATGGCAGCCTTCTGCCGCATCCCCGCGCAGGACTCCAAGGACCTTGTACAATCCAGGCTCGCAACGTCAGAGCAATTCCCCGTACCTACGTTCACCAGAGCCCCTGGTTCCCGAAGCATCTGCCAAGCCTATCTTTCCTGTAACCGGCATTGACAGGTAGGATGCTTTGAGCCCAAGCTTGACAAGCACTTGTCGTTGGCGAGGAGGAGGAGCAAGTGAAAGTCGTTATAATAATTGTGATTGTGGTTGCAGTCGTAGGCGTTGTGCTGAAGCTGTTGAGTGGGGCCTCATCGGGTCCGCAGGAGAAATGCAGTCGAGGGCACGATTTGTACCGCTGTACGAAATGTGAAAAAACAGGCTGCGTGATTCCATCCTGTGGCCAGAATTTGATTACGCCAGATCCAAGTGGGGGCGGAAAGTATGCCATCCCCGGCTTCTGTGCTCACTGCAATGGGAGAGGGTGCTTCGAAAGCGTAGATAAGTAGATTGATCTCCGACAGTGAGGCTCGAATGGTATTTTAGCCCGCGGCGAAAACTCGAATCCCCTGAGAAGACATCCGGATCAGGCCGTTACCAACGAAATCCAGAGTTCAGCGTCTCCATCGTCGATATCGACGATGACCCGATATCCCGCTGCGAGTTGCCTTGCCGCAGCATCGACGAAGCTCATGTCGTCTATCGAGAAGACGCCCCGACGTTCATAGACTTTCCTGAGGCGTTGAAATTCCCTCTTCCTTTGAGGAGTAGTTGATATGAGCAGCATCCCTGGATTGGACTTGTACCGTCTGTCCAGTTTCATCAGGGCTTCAACCACATTTTGCTTTGACATCTGTTCCTCCCTACCGTTTCAGATACCCTTTGCCACAAACGCACTTCTTTCCTTCTCGACCGTGTAGGCTACAGAACCAACGTCCGCATCCCGAACACTGGTAGAAGATCCGACCTGTCGTGGGCGTTGAACCGCATTCGGCACATTTGATAGCCATCTTTCCTCCCGGCGGGTGCGCTCAGGTTCCTCATATCAAACAGAGAGTCGTCCTGGCGAACTGCTGCTCCACTACTGGGGTGATCCGCACAAGCTCCTTCGCTGAAGAGCAAGTTCCAATACACCGAAATAGTCCAGATTCCACGCCAGCACCCACCAACCTCTCACTGATGCCGCTCCCTATCCACGCATCTTGGTCGTGCCCCGAATCGCAAGACTCCATCGCCTGCTGGAAGCGCTCGGATACTGGACTGTCCATGATGTCCTCCCTCCTCATTCGGACTTGGGCAGGCTATGGGGAGAACGAGTTGCCGTCAAGAGCGTCGCGATCCGGCCCAACTGCGTGTCTAGGACCCCCAGGTGGACAGGTTCCCCTGACCACAGCCCTCTCCACGCCGCCGACAGCAAGCCGAGCGCTGATATCTCCCCTGGCCTACCTGGCACGCCCACCGCGCCTGACCTCAGGTGGCCAAAGACCGATGGCTGTTCGACCACCATGGCGCCATCAACGAAGTGGTCTGGCTCCTCTTCCGGGGCAAGCTCAATGCGGTGAGTTCATCGGGCAGGCCTTTCTTTCCCCTGCAGGAGGAGCAGAACCTCGATCCCGGCTCGACATGGGCTGCGATACGGGGCTGTTGCACGAGTGGCGGAAATCGATTTCCGGCTGGTTTCAATGTGAATTTCGGATTGTTCAGAAACATTGTTTATGCGGTTTTAAATACCTGTTTAGAAGAGTCCTAGCACATTCTAGCCCTGACGATCCCCCCACGATACGATGACCCCGAGGAGGACCGGGGTGTCCGATCGCGACCGCAGGTACAACAGAGCAGCCCGCCGCCTCCGCCGCCTGCCCGGCGTGGTCGGCGTGGCCCGCGGCCGGCCCCGGCGCGGCGGTGAGTGGGCGGACGAGGACGCGATCGTGGTGTACGTCCGCGAGCGCATCGACCACGAACACCTCGATCCAGCCCAGGCCATACCCGAGGAAATCGAGGGCTTCCGCACCGACGTGATCGCGGTGGGCGCGTTCCGGGCCCAGGCCGCGACCGCCCGCGCTCAGGTCCACGCGCGCCACAGCGACGAATCGTTCACCCGTCCGTCCACGCCCTCGCTCGTGGGGGTGGACCGTGGATACACCTGCCTGCTGACCTCGGGCCACGGCACCCTGCCGTGGCGCAAGGTCCAGGGCCGGTGGCAGATCCACCGGAAGTACCTCGAGCCCCGCCCCCTTGCCGCGGCCGTGCGCCAGGCCGGCGCGTGGGGCCACACCCGGTTCGGCTGGCTCGACGGTCGCGTGGACTACGGCTGGGTCCTGCTGGAAGCAACGCCCGATCTCGACCACCCGGCCGCGAACCCCCACCACGCCCGTCCACCGTACCGCTGGTGCGACGCAGCCCGCCTCCCCACCGGCACGGCAGTGCAGGCCTGGTCCACGGAGCGGGGCGCGCTCATGCGGGGGCAGCTGCAGAACCGTCCGGGGCCGATGAAGGTCCAGCTGCCCGACCGCACCTGGTTGACCTACAGGGGCCTGCAGGTGGTGTCGTCCACCCAGGCGGGGGTGCCGTTCGGCGTCGCGGGGGACTCCGGCATGGCGGTCTTCGACAGGTCGGGGCGCGTGGTCGGGCAGTACGTGGCCGGGTCGGACGAGGGGAACCTGAGCGCCTTCCTCCCCCTGCCCCGGTTGCGGGGCGTGCTGGGGAAGGACTCCTGGTCGGTCTTCTTCGAGGAGGAACAGTCATGGTGAGACGAGTCGTGTGTGTGGTCGTGCTGCTGCTGGGGGTCCCCGGACCGTCCATGGCCGCGAATGTCGGAATCGACGAGGGCTCGGCGACCCTGTCGGTGTTCGAGCTCGCGGAACCGTCGCTGACGTTCGAATCAGCGACGAAGTTCGGCCCGTGGAAGATCCTGGTCGACCAGAAACGCGCCTGTGAGGGCGAGCTGCAGCCTGCCGGGCTCTCGTTCAGCGTCGACGCGGCCACGTGCCCCAGGCTCTTCGCTGCCACGCCGGGGCAGGCCATCCAGGTGAAGGTGGGGCCTGCTGGCAGCGTGCGGAAGGCCAACGTCGTGCTGAGGCTGGGGGCGCCGGCCACATCGGGCCCGGCGAAGATCGACCAGGATTCCACCACGTTGAACTTCGGGACAGCCTACGAGGGGTGGGAGGTCGCCTGGTTCGCCAGGGAGTGCTGGCACAAGGCCGAGGTGGATGCGGACGGCACGGTCACGCTCTCCCAACCCCACGCGGCCGAGATCCACGGCGCCCTGGCGGATGAGGACGACGAGGTCCTCGTGTACGCGCGCGACCCGGCCGCGGCCGACGCGATCTACCTGTGGGAGGTGAGCCGCGCACAGGCGGCCTCGCCGACGGCCACGCTACCAGTCAGCGAGGCGGCCCTGCAGGCCTTTGCCGGCTGCCTGGCCGAGGCGGCCTCACCGGTGCGGTCCCAGGTGGTGTGCATCGACCTGACCGGGACGTACAGCCGCGCGATCACGGTGAAGCCGCGGTCGTACGTGCTGCGGCCCAACCTGGCGACCCGCGTGGTCGTGCTGCACGACCAAGGCGAGGAGATCGACGTGGAGATGACCGGCGAGCGCGGCGTCGAGATCCCCGGATTGCTCTCGATGGTGGATCCGGAGGGATTGATCGCCCATTCCGGCCGCTCGGAGACCCTCACCTACGGCGTCACTGAGCGGCCGATCGCACCGCGCAGGCCCGGCAACGTCGACCTGGTGATCAAGGAGCTGCTGGGGGGCACCACCCAGACCCGGATGACGGTCGAGCTGACCGTGCAGAAGGCCTACCACGGCGCGGTCCGGATCGGCCTGGGCATGCAGCTCGCCCCGCGGGAGCGGGACTACGTGCCCGTGCCCACGCCGGGTGGAGGCGCGTACGTGGCCGAGGCCACGGAGGAGTGGGCGATCCCGGCCGCGGCCGAGCTGGTGCTCGGCTACTCCATCTTCTTCAACCGGGGCGGCCGGACCTACTTCGGACACCGGCGGCGGGCCGTGGACGTGCTGGGGCTGTACGTGGGCTTCGGCGTGCTGCAGAGCAGCGAGAGCAACCCGCTGGCGCTGATGCGGAGCTACTACGTGGGCCTGGACATCGAGCTGAACCCGCACACCTCCCTGGTGCTGGCCGGCGGCGCGACCCTGGTGCAGCGCCTGAAGGCTCCACTGGAGGTCGGTGGCCCGATCGATCCGGGCCTGTCCGAGGTCCCGACCAAGATGACGGCCCAGCCGGGCTTCGCCATCGTGATCAACCTGAGCCCCGAGTTCCTCAAGGTGGCCCGTAGCGCAACCGGCGCTTCGGTGTACGGGAGTTGACCATGCGCGCACTGACCATCCTGTTCGTTCCCCTGCTGCTGGCCGGCTGCGTGGACAAGATGTGCCCGAACGACGGCGAGGAGTGCATGGAGCGCTGGCTGCCTCCCCAGGAGCAGTTCGACCGCCTCTGTGAGGATCTCGAGGGCAAGACGGATCTCATGAGCGTGGCCATCGACACCGACCTCGACGGCGCCTCGCTCGAGGACGAGACGGCCGTGGTGGGCCAGGCCTGGCACGACGACGACCTGGCGTTCGTGCGGCTCACCGTGGCCGGTCAGCAGGTGAGCAACACCGGGCTGAACTTCGAGACCTGGGAGGCGGCGCTGATACTGCGGGACGACCTCGACGACGAGACCGGGGTGCTGGTCCTGCCCGTGGAGGCCGAGGACACCTGCGGCAACACGTTCGAGGACGAATCCCTCTCGTTCGAGGGCGTGACCGTCGCCGGGGAAGAGGACGACGACGCCGGGGACGACGACACGGCCGACGACGACGACACGGCCGACGACGACGACTCGGCGGACGCGGACTGACGCGACGGCCAGGTGGTTCGGTCGCGGCCGGGTGCCATCACCCCGGCGCTCGGATACCCTCGTCCCTCACCCGATCCGCTGACTCCCGACCCGAGGTGCACCCATGGCCCGCAACCGCCGCCCGCGCCCCCGCGTCCGCCCTGGCCACCGCCCCACCCAGCCCCCGGCGCCGCCCGGACCGCCCACACCCCCGGACATCGACCTGGACGAGGCGGTGGCCGAGCTCAACCGCATCTACATCACCGGCGGCCTGCGCACCACGGTGGCGGTGGGCCAGTACATCCTCGACACCTTCTTCGACGGCGACATCGTGGCGTTCGCCTCCAAGGGCGGCAGCTGGCCCTCGTTCCGGGCCCTGCACCAGCGCAGCGACCTGGCCATGTCCTACGGGGTGCTGGCCTACTCGGTGCAGGTGGCCCACCAGGTCGGGCTCCTGCCCGAGCCCCTCGCCTGGAAGCTCAACACCACCCACCACCGGGCCCTGGTCAAGGTCAAGGACCTGGACGTCAAGACCGAGCTCGCCCGCACCGCGGTGGAGGAGAAGCTCACCTGCAAGGCCCTCAAGAACGAGATCTACCGGGCCGTGGGCCACGACCCCAGCCGCCCGGGCCGGACCCAGCTCTCCCCGCCGGCCCTGGCCGTGCGCCGGCTCGAGCGTTCCTCCCGCGAGGTCGCCAGCGAGATGGGCCCCGACGGGGTGTGGGACCACGTGCCCGCACAGGAGCAGGCCGACGTGGCAGCTCGTCTCGCCCGCACCATCCGGCGGCTGCAGCGGGTGCTGGACGGGATCCAGTGAAGTAGTGCGCGAGTACCGGTGGCGTCACATGCCGTCCTTGGCCTGCACCATCCGGTCGTAGGACCTGAGTTTCCGGACACCTGGCACGCGCTTCCGGCCGTGAATTCGATGAGCCAGCTCCATCAAGCCGAATGCGATCCGCAGGTTCTCGGGATCCAGCGGGTGTCTCGGAGCCGGGCCGGGCATCTCTTCGACGCTGTGGTACTTGCGGACCCCCATCAATCCTCCTCGTCCAGATCGAACCGGTTGCGGATCGCCTCGCCATCGAGCCGACGACCACGTACTCCACCTTCTCCCGCTCCCGGGCCGCCAGGATTCGCTTGGCCTCTGCAAGGTCCATCGTTTAGCCGCTCCTGGTCCTAGGTTCGCAGCTGGCCGTTCGGGTCGCTCAGCAAGGGGCACGGCATGGTACGAATCGTTGCCGTGATCCGGGTCGGCCATCGGATCACCGCCCGTCGGCCGTCGGGACATGGAGGCCGCCCCCGTCCACACCCTCTCCAGACCCTGCCGCTCCCCATCCCATCGGCAATCGTCGAGTTCCTCCGTGCAGTCGTTGTAGTAGCAGGGCTTCGCGCTGGGCGAGTACGACTCCTCGGCCGACCTGGAGTCCTTGGCCTTCGATCCCCACGCCACCGTGCGGCTGGTGCTGGCCGAGGATGGTGCGACGGAGACCGATCAGGGGGGAATGCAGCAGTCGTCCGCGTTGACGCCCCAGCACTCGATGGAGCCGGCCTCGGAGACCGCACAGGAATGCGCATGGGTCGATGCCAGGTCGACGAACGATCCGGTCGGCGGATCGCACTCGCCGTAGAGGCAGCTGCCCCAGCAGGCGATCGTCCCGTCGATCCGGATGCCGCAGGTGAAGTACGTCCCCGCGGCAAGCGTCGTCCAGGTGTCGAACACCGGCGGATCCGCAGCCCCCTCGCCGTCGTCTCCCCAGCATTCGATCGAGCCATCCGTCTTGACGCCGCAGGCGTGGTAGACCCCACCGGCGATCATCGAGAACGTGCCGTTGGGTGGCGCGCACTGGCCATAGTCCGTGCCGTGCAGGCAGCCCCAGCAGGCGACCGTGCCGTCCGTGCGTAGACCGCACGAGGAGCCAAACATCGCGATGACCTGCGAGTAGGAGCCCGGAAGGACGTCCAGCCCCCCGAAGTAGTCGTAGCCCCAGCACTCGATGGAGCCGTCGGTCTTCACGCCACAGGCATGCTGCCCGCCCGTGTCGAAGGACTGGTAGACCGTCGTGGGGATGTCGTCCAGGACCGAGTTCGGATACCCCCAGCACTCGACGGTACCGTCGGTCTTCAGGCCGCAGGAGTGCTTGTCGATGGCTTCGATCTGCGTGAACGTCCCCGCTGGCGCGGTGGCCTGCCAGTGGTCGTTGTTCCCCCAGCAGGTCACGGTGCCGTCGCCGCGGAGGCCACACGAATGGCCATAGTCCACGTAGTCGATCTCCCACCCGCCGACCGCCACGTCCACCCAGGTCCCGGCGTCGTCGTCGCCCACGTCGTCGTCCGAGCCGGTGTCGTCGTCGTCGGAGTCGTCGTCATCCCCGACATCATCGTCATCCCCGACATCGTCGTCGTCATCTCCAGTGCAGACGCAGCCTTCCCACGCCTCGCCCTCGTCGTTGCAGCTCTGGGCCCCGGAGCTCCCATCCTGGCAGGTGCAGGGTTGGGTCTCTCCCGGATCGCAGACGGCGCAGCCACTGACCACGAAGGCCAGCGCGCAGATCACGGCGATGGACAGTGCTTGCAGGGTTGGCATGGGTCCCTCCTCGGTTCCAGCTTACATGGTCTGACCGAGCTGTCGCCCCACCATCCCCACCGCACCCGCCGGACACGCGAAATCGCACGACGAACAGCCCCAGCACCGCGCGGAGTCGATCACCAGCGCCGCGCCATCCAGCTGGCGAGCCCTGTACGCGCACACCTCCACGCACGCCCCGCACACCGTGCATTCGTCGTGATCCGTGCGCTCGATGAACCGGCTGGGCTCGCAGGTGTCGTCCACGAGGTTGCCATCGTCGTCGCGGAACCAGCCACAGCCGCAGGCGCAGCAGAAGCAGACCCAGCCTTCGTCCTCCATGGTGCGGAAGAAGTGGCCCTGGCTCCGCCAGTCGTGGAACCTGCGCAGCGCCTCTTCCCGGGAGATCTCCCGGTACTCGACGTCGAACCCGATCGTGTCCGGCCGGTTCACCCCCATGCACGTGTCCACGGCGTGGCCGCAGTACGCCCACTTCGCCGTGCCCGCCCTGGCCGGACCGCGGCAGAAGCAGTCGTTGAGGTAGAGCACCTCGTGGGCGCTCAGGAGATCCTCGACCTCCTGGTGAGTGCAGACCCGGTCCCTGGGGTTGTTGCTCATGGATGGGAACCTCCGTCGGACAGGGCCAGCAGGATGGATGGGGCGAGGCGCGCGAGCGTCAGTCGTCCGGACCGTGGCATCGGAGCAGCTCCTCTTGCCCGAGCGTATCACCGCCCGGCGGGCGTCAACCCAGGAACGCGGCCAGGAGGCCGACGAACCCGAACAGGAATGCGAGCGCTCCCACCGCCAGCACCAGGGACACGACCGAACCTACGAGGCTGATCAGCGATCCGACCAGCGCGCTGAGCTTCAGGACCAGCAGCACCTGGACGGCCGCCTTGCGGTTGCGCTCCTGCGCGGCCAGGCGCTGCTGGTGCGGGTCGATCAGGGGGGTGCTGCAGTAGGAACAGATGCGGTCCAGGAGGTCGATTGCCGGGGGAAGGGCGGCTCCACAGTTGAGGCAGCTGGGGCTGATATCCGTGTTCTGTGCGGCCACCATCGTCGTCATCTCCATCTCCCACAGAGATGGACGACAGACCTGCGCAGTTCATTCCGGAAATCGTACCGGCGTGCTCCCGAGGTACTTTGGAAAGGGGGAGGGTCCCCCACAGTCATGGAGGAGGACGGACCATGGGCCGGGCGTGCACTGCCGTGGTGCTGGTCGTCGCGCTGGCAGCGCCGGTAGGTGGGTGCTGGACACCCGGCCCGACCACGTGAACGCCGTGTACCAGCTGGCCGTGCTGCTGCACGACCACGAGCGGGACTTCGAGGGCGCCTGGGACGTGGAGGGGCTCCTCGCCGCCGTGGATGCGGCGCTGGCCGCGAGCCTGGCCACGCAGTGACCGCGGTCACCGCCGCTTGACGAACACCATCTTCTCGGCGCCGGACTGCTCGTCGTGGATGCGGTCCGCGGCCTTCCAGCCGTTGGCGCGATAGAAGGTGTTGGCGGCCGTGTTCTCGGCGAAGCTCTCCAGCCGTAGCTCGTCGTGGCTGGCGAACATGGCCTGCTCCACGCTGGCGAGCAACAGCCCGCCCAGACCCTGGTGCTGGGAGTGGTGGTCGATCATCAGCACGTCGAGCAGGTCGTCCTGCCACACGGCGTAACCCATCACCCGGCCGGCCCGCTCGAGCACCATGCAGGTGGGAACGCACGACGTCACGTAGCGCTCCAGCTCACCGGAACCCAGGTAAGTGTCCACGGCCTGGTCGCCGAGGAAGGCACGGTACCTGCGGTCGATGGTCCTGCGGGACAGGTCCATCAGCGCGTCCACGTCCGTAGGGGTTGCCTTGCGGATCTCCACCTGGCTGCGGCCCGTCATGCCTGCCTCCCGTGCACCCCATGCCTCCCTACCTCCCATGGTACGCCGTCGAAGGAGCTGAGGGGGGGTGTTCCTGGTATCCTGCGGAGTGCTCATCACGAGGAAATACCCATGACCGACACCCTGAAGCGTGCCCTGGCCCATGCCGACGAAGCCCTGGCGGAAGGGCGGCCGCGCGCGGTCCGCCGCCACGCCAGGAAGGCCCTGGACGCGGCGCCGGATACCCCGGACGCGTACGCCTACCTGGCGTGGGCCGAGCTGGCCAGCGAGAAGTTCGAGGACGCGCTGTTGACGCTCCCGGGCGCGCTGGCCGTGGACGAACCGCGGGAGTGGTACCACCGCATCCACGCCATGGCCCTGGCGCGGAAGGGCAAGCTGGACCAGGCCGCCGCAGCCGCGGACGAGGCCATCCGGCTGGACTCCGAGCAGGGGCTGGCGCACGCGCTGCTGGCCCAGGTGCGGTTCCTGCAGGGGCGGCGAGGCACCGCGCAGGTGCTGGCTCGCCGGGCCGCGGAGCTGCTGCCCGCGGATCCGCTGCCGTGCCGGCTGCTGGGGGACTTCTTCCTGGAGGACGACCCGGCCGAGGCCGAGAAGTGGTACCGCGACTCGCTGGAGCTCGAGGCGGGCCAGGCCGTGCTGCTGAACAACCTGGCCGTGGCGTTGCGGGTGCTGGGGCGGGACACGGAGGCGGACTCGGTGCACCAGAGCGCGGTGCTGCTGGACTCGTCGCTGTCGCTGGGGCTGGCGCAGTACGAGCGCTGGGATCCGCGGCTGGCCGGGGTGAAGGGGCGGGAGGCGAAGCCGGACGAGGGCGAGGATTCGTAGACTGGTAGGTCGGCTCGAGCGAAGCGGAGCCGACGATCCGGTGGGCCGGCCGGGATCGTCGGGTCAAGGAGGCCGAAGGCCGACGGACCCGACCTACCGGACCCGGCGCAGCAGCAGCGCGCCGGCCATCACCAGCAGACCGAGCATCGTGGAGCTGGCGCCGGTGGTGGCGTGGCGGCAGGTGCAATCGTCGTTCTGGATCAGGACGATGTCGTCGTCGTCGCCGGGCCCGGCCGAGTCGTCGTCGTCCGTGGCGTCGTCGTCATCGTCGCTGACGTCGTCGTCGTCGCTGACGTCGTCGTCGTCGTCGCTGGTGTCGTCGTCATCGTCGTCGCCCGTGCCCTCGTGGTCGTCGGGCGTGCCGTCGCCGTCGGAGTCGGCGAGCTGCACGAGCGGGTCGCGGAAGCCCAGGTCGCCGTTGCCCTCGCCGCAGTTGTAGGCGTACAGGCCCACGTGGCCCTCGGGCAAGGGCTGGGGATCGGTCCAGGACAGCAGCTCGTGGTTGCCGGTCCAGGGGCCGGACTCGTCGTCCGCGTAGTAGGCGGTGAGCGTGTCGTCCACCACCTCGAGCCGGATCCGCTGGTAGTCCCAGTTGTTGCCGCCCTGCTGTTCGTAGGCACGGGGGGACGACGCCACCTCCTCGGCGAAGCCGTCCTCCACCCGGTACAGGTACGAGCCGGAGTCGTACACGCTCTCGCCGCCGGCACCGGCCGGCGGCATGGTGTGGCGGCTCATGAACAGCAGGTAGAACGTGGCGTGGTCGGACCGGCGGATCACCAGGCCGAGGGCGTCGTCGTCCATGACCAGGAACTGGGCCTCGACCGAGGCGTTGTGCCACGGCCCGGCGTCCTCCTGCACCAGGTGGTTGGCGATCGCGCCGTGGCTGCTCCACTGGCCGCCCGAGTCGTCGGTGCGGGGGTTGACCTCCCGGTAGTCGGTGAACTGGGCCGTGGTCCAGTCGTCGCCGTTGTAGCCCGACACCCAGCCGTCCGTGCCCGAGAAGTGATCCGTGGGGTGGGTGGAGAAGTCGTAGTCCCACTCGTCGATCCAGTCCTGGGCCGCGGCCGGGCCTGCCAGGACCAGGCCGGCGGCGAGCGCCAGGGTGATGCGCACCGTGGTCATCGTTGGCTCCTCTTCGGGTTTCGATCTGCCTGCTGCGCTGGTGAACAGGATAGCAGCCGTGCGCTGCGGTCGAGAAACCGCGTGCTATTCTTCGCTGTCCGGCGGAGCAGGGTGGCGGGGCACGACTGGAGAGCGACGTGGACTCACGGGGAACCATCGAAGGACCGGACGGGACCCGCATCGCGTGGCGCGCCGAGGGCGAGGGCGTGCCCCTGGTGTTCTGCAACGGCCTGGCCAACGACGCCTTCCAGTGGGGCACGGTGCGGCGGCGGCTGCGGGGCCAGGGGCGGCTGATCACCTGGGACTACCCCGGCCACGGTGAGTCCGAGCCGGCCAGCACCGACGCGGCCGTGGAGATCCGCAACGTGGTGCAGGCCCTGCGCCGGGTGCTGGACGCGGCCGCGGGCGAGCAGCCGACCGTGCTGCTGGGCTATTCGCTGGGATGCCAGGTTGCGCTGGAGGCGTACCGCTCGATCCCGGGGCGCTTCAGCGCCGTGGTGCTGGTGCTGGGCACGCCAGGGAAGCCGTTCGACACGTTCTACGGCTCGGTGCTCGGGCACGTGGCGCACGGCGCGCTCAGGGCGATCCCGTCGGCCGTGCTGGGCGCGAGCATGAGGGCCGCCAGCGCGCTGGGGCCGATCTCGTTCTGGTCGACCCAGCTGTCGGGGACCACGGAGAAGGGGATCCGGTACGCGGAGTTCGCGCCGTGGCTGGACCACATGGGCCGGCTGGACGCGCGGTCGTTCAAGCGCATGAGCCTGGCCGCGCAGCGGCACACGGCCGAGGACGTGCTGCCCCGGGTGGACGTGCCCGCGCTGGTGGTGGCCGGCGGCACCGACGTGTTCACCCCGCCGGCCCGGGCCGAGGCCATGGACGCGGCGTTGCCGGACAGCGAGCTGGTGTTCCTGCCCGGGGCGTCCCATGCGGGGCTGGTGGGGCACGGCGAGCAGATCGCGGATGCGATCGAGGGGTTCCTGGGGGGGAGGGGGATCTTGTGACGGACTGACCGCCGATGCTCCCGCATCGGCGGTCAGGTGGATTCGAGCACTCCCCGCAGCACCTCGGCCAGGGAGCGCGGCGAGTAGGGCTTCTGGATGAAGCCGGCCAGGCCCTTGCCCGCGAAGCGGTCCGTGGCGTCCTGCTCGGAGTAGCCGCTGGACAGCACCACGCGTACGTCGGGGCGGATGCGGCGCAGCTCGGCAAAGGCGAGGTCCCCGGGCAGGTTGGGCATGGTCAGGTCCAGCACCACCACCTGGATGTCGTCCGCACGGTCGCGGTAGCGGGCGATGCCCTCCTCGCCGTCGACCGCGAGCAGCACGTCGAAGCCCAGCGCCTCCAGCATCAGCCTGGCGGTGTCACGCACCATGGCCTCGTCGTCCACCACCAGCACCAGGCCGCTGCCGCGCCAGTCGTCCGCCTGCACGGGCCGGGCCACGTGGGGCTCGGCCAGGGCCTCGGCCAGGGGCAGCAGCACGCGGATGGTGGTGCCGTGGTCCGGCTCGGAGTAGACCCTGAGCGCGCCGCGGTGGCCGCGCACGATGCCCAGCACCGCGGCCAGGCCCAGGCCGCGACCCGTGACCTTGGTGGAGAAGAACGGATCGAACATCTGCGCGCGGGTGTCCGGGTCCATGCCGCAGCCGTCGTCCACCACCTCCAGCTGCACGTACGGGCCCTCGGGCAGGTCGTCGTCCAGCCAGGTCTCGGCCAGGTAGGTCCGGTCCGCGTCGACCAGGGTGGCGGCCACCCGGATCAGGCCGCCGTCGTCCCCCAGCGCGTCCGAGGCGTTGGTGATCAGGTTCATCACCACCTGCCGCACCTGGGCGCCGTCGCCCTTGATCCGGGGCAGGTCGTCGTCCAGGTGCAGGGAGAGCCGGGCCCGCTTGGAGATGGCGGTCTGCAGCAGGCCGGTCATCTCGCGCACCAGCGACGACAGGTCCAGGGGTTCGACCAGGAAGCGGCCCTTGCCCGAGTAGGCCAGCATCTGCGCGGTCAGCTCGGCCGCGCGCCTGGCCGCCACCTCGATCTGCTCGATCTCGCGGCGGCCCGCGGTCTCGGGCGTCATCTTCATCAGGGCCAGGCCCGCGTTGCCGAGCATGCCCATCAGCAGGTTGTTGAAGTCGTGGGCGATACCGCCGGCGAGCAGACCCAGGCTCTCCAGCTTCTGGGCCTGTTGCATGCTGGCCTCGAGTCGGGCCCGCTCCTCCTCGGCGCGCCTGCGCTCGGTGAGGTCGTGGAACACGCCCTGGACCAGGGTGCGGCTGGCCACCGGTGCGACCGTGGCCGCGATCCACACCGGCCGGCGTTCGCCGCTGGACGTGACCACCTCGGCCTCGCCCTCCATGGGGCCGTCCTGGAACGAGTGGCGGCGAAAGATCTCGGCGTAGTGTTCGGTCTCACCGGGGGGGTGGAGCCGGATCTGGTGCATGCCCACGATCTCGTCGCGGGGCCGCTCCACCAGCCGCTCGGCCGCCGCGTTGCAGCGCACGAGTTCGCCGGTCTGCGGGTCAGCCCAGAAGATGGCGTCGCGGGAGGCCTCGAACAGGGCCTCGTACTCGGCCTCCTTGGCCCCGAGCTCCTGCTCGAACAGCTTGCGACGGGTGATGTCGATGTCCGTGCCGCGGAAGCCGAGCAGGCTGCCGTCGTCGGCCACGATGGGCACGCCCGAGGTGGACAGCCACACCACGCGGCCGTCCCTGTGCAGGTTGGGGTTCTCGAAGCGCTGGAACGCCTCCTTGCGCTTGAAGAAGCCGAGCGCGGCCTTGCGGATGGCGGCGCGGTCCTCGCGCCGCAGCAGCTCGTGGAAGGCGCGGCCCACCATCTCCTCGGGCGTGTACCCGAGGATTCCCTCCACGGCCGCGCTGGCGTAGGTGAAGCGGCCGTGGGCGTCGGTCTCCCAGAACCACTGCAGCGCGTTGTCGGCCGCGTCCTCGAACCGCTGCAGCTCGTGGCGCAGCCGGTGCTCGGCCTGCTTCTCGGCCGACACGTCCAGCACCACGGTGACGCGGGCGTGCTTGCCGCGGTACGTGACGTTGCAGCCGCGCAGCCGGCCGTTGAACACGGCGCCGTCGGAGCGCAGGCCGTCCGCCTCGTACGGGTCGGTGCGGCCCGACTGGATGGCGTGGGCCACGGTCTGGCGGGTCTCGGGCGTGGCCAGGTCCAGGGCGCTGGTGCCGATCAGATCCTCGCGGGCGTAGCCGAACATCTCGGCGAACGGCTCGTTGGCGTCGAGGATGATGCCGTCGTGGGTGAAGCAGATGCCCTCGTTGGACACCTCGGCGTAGGCGCGCACGATCTGGGAGATCTCGTCGAGCTGCGCCTGCAGCTGATCGACGGTGGGGTCGCCGTCGCTCATTCGGCGTACACCATCTCCAGCGCCATGGTGACCGCGTGCATCTGGTGCTGGGTGACGTCGATGCGCAGCTGGCTGGACACGTCCTTCTTCACGTCCGCGCCGGAGCGCTTGCGCGCGTTCATCACGCCGCCGTGGGCCAGCGGGTCCTCCGTGGGGTGCTTCTTGAGGAAGGGGTTGAGGTCGGCCAGCGGGCCGTTGACCTGCCACTGGGTGAGCTTGTGCAGGGAGCGGTCGATCACGTACAGCAGGTCGGTCTGGGCCGCGATGTCACCCCGCAGCACGGCGATCTGGTAGGCGCTGACCAGGCCCTCCACGGCGTAGGCGTGGTTGCGGCCCTTCTTCAGCGTGTGGTGGGTGTGGGTCATCCAGTAGCCCAGCGCCAACGTCACGTCACCGAACAGCTCGTGGTCCTTCCACTGGGCCTGGTAGTACTCCAGGAACGACATGCTGCTCCACTGGAAGAAGCCCTTGGTCTGGTTGGAGTCGCGGTCCTTGTCCCAGGCCTTGACGGTGTAGGTCTCGGCCATGGCGCGGGCGGCCGTCTCGATGGTGGGCACCAGGTCGGTGTAGCCCAGCTGCCGCGCGGCCTTGCACAGGCACAGCAGGGCCTCGCCGTCGTAGTAGGGGCTGGCGTTGCCGCGGCGCTTGTTGCGGTCGTGGTAGAAGCCGCGGGAGATGTGGCCGGCGTGCTTGCCGGTGTCCAGCTGCATCCACTGCAGCATGGCCAGGTAGCCCTCCAGCTTCTCGGTCATCTCGGCGCGGTACTCGTCGGAGATCTCGGTGTCGGACTGCACGTACTCGATGATCGACAGGCCGACCAGGGCGATGGTGCCGCTGGTGATCTCGTTGGCGTCGCCGTAGCGCAGCGACAGGGTGCCCTCCTCCGGGCCGGGGATGGTGCTGTCGAACCAGAAGCGCAGGCCCTTGTCCAGGGCCTCCTGCGTCTCCGGGGACGGCCGGTAGCGGTGGCACAGGGCCACGCCCCACAGGGAGCCGGCCTGGCGGACCTGGTTGTCGTCCTCGATCCAGTGGCCCTCGGTCCAGTCGTACATGTAGCGGAAGTTGCCCGCGGGCAGCTGCCAGTTGACCAGGAAGTCCGAGCCGAGCGCGAAGGACTGCTCCAGCAGCTCGTCGCTCATCTCCAGCTTCATCCAGGTGCGCGGATCGGCGGCCGCGTCGTACTTGCCGGCCTTGGGCGCCTTCTTGCGGTCGTCCCAGGTCTGGGCCGCGCGCACCAGGGCGAAGGCCTCGTCGAAGTCGTCGGGCAGGGCCCCGAAGTCCATGGTGTGGTAGTCGGTCTGGTCCGCGGCCTCGCCGGCGGGCGCGGACTCGTCGTCCCCGCCGCCACCGCCGCGGGTGGCCGCGTACCAGCCGATGGCGCAGGAGATGAGCAGGCCGGCGATCGTGGCGAACACGACGCGCGAGTCGATGCCGCGCTTGGGGGTGCTGTCGGACATGGTGTGGCTCCCTCGTTCTCGATTCCCGGGGTCCGGGGAACGGGGATTCTACAGGGAGAGGGCGGGGAGGGGGAGGGCGAGTTCAATTCACGTACGGGGCGAACAGCCATCCGAGGATGCAGCTGGCGGCGAGGGTGACGACCAGGGCGATCACGACCTTCATGGGGAGCCGTCGGACGATGAACATGGCTGGACCTCCTGAGAGGTGACTTCAGTACAGGCAGGAGCGGATGAAGTACGCGGCGAGGCCACCGAGGGCCGAGCAGGCGATGATCAGCAGTGCGTACCGGGTCGGCAGCAGGGGACGGTACCCCATGATCACACCTCCAGCAGCGGGAGGACCTGGACCAGGTGCTCGGTGGCCAGCAGGATGTCCACCTCGAGCGTGGCGTACACGGCGATGAGCCCGATCTCGGTGACGTACGTCTCGGTCTGTACCACCTGGGCCAGGAGCTGCTCGATGTACTGCAGGAAGGCGTCGAGGTCGACCAGTACGTCGAGGTACTGCCAGCCGAGGGTCTCGTCGATGAGGTACACCATCTCCTCGACGAGATAGTCCTGGCACTCGTCGCTCGTCATGTTGTCGATGCACAGCCAGATGGCGCCACCCACACCGAGGAATCCGACCAGGACGCCCGCTACGGGGGAGACGGTGCCGACGGCGACGCCTGCGGCGAGGGCGAAGGCGGTGTTGAGCAGGCACATGCCGAAGCTGCAGTGGCCGCCGCCGTCCTCGCGGAACATGTCGTCGTCGAAGTGGTACTGGCCCTCGGTGTCCTGCTGGTCGTCACCGTCGCCGTTGCCGCCGTTGGTCTCCCACCACGCGTGCAGCGGGCCAGCGTCGACCATGCCGGGGAACACGGCCTCGAGCACGTCGAACAGGCGGGGCGGGTCGCAGTCGGGGGTGTACTCCAGCAGCAGCTCGCCCCCGTCGCTGACCATGGTGATCTCGCAGGTGGTGCCGTCGTTGGCCCGGTCCGCGAGGTGGAAGTCGATGCCGGTGTCGTCCATGTCGATGTCCAGCACGAACCGGCCGCCCCAGCCGATGCGCTGGTCGCCGTACAGCAGGTCGAGGTGCTCGTGCAGGTCGATGACGAGCTCGGAGATCTCGACGCCGTCGGGCTGCAGCGGGCCGCCGATGGTCTGGCCGACCCTGGCGCGGGCCGACCACGGGATCAGCACGAGCATGGCCAGGAACAGGTGCAGGGTGGCGGCGGCGGCCAGGCGGGTGAAGGGGTTGTGGGTGGTCATGGTGGTTCCTCCTCTGGGGTTTGTGGTGCGACTCCGTGTCGCGCCATGACCGGACGTAAGGGCAAGGGGCGTGCCAACTGGAAAAATGGCGCGCAGTACGTCGATCCTGCGGATCACCCGGATCCACGACCGTCCGGAAATCGAACGCACCGTTCGATTTACGGACGGGTCGCGCGCGCGCACCGCGAGGCGTGCGAGCCCGCGGACTATAGAGAACTCCATGGAGAAGATCGGTCCCGAGCGGCCCGGATCGGGCCACGGAGCGCTCGGGACCGGTGGATCGTGCGTGGTACATTGGCGGACGAGGAACCACCATGGGTGCACTGCGACGGATAGGACGGCGAGCGACGACCGGGCTGCACCGGGACGACGGCGGTCAGACCATGGCCTTCGTGGCCCTGACCGGCTTCCTGATCTGCTGCTTCGTCATCCTGATGCTCAACAACGGGCGCAACCTGACCCACAAGGTGTACTGCCAGAACGCGGTGGACGCGTCCGCGGTCAGCGCGGCCACCTGGCAGGCCCGGGGCATGAACCTGATCAGCTTCACCAACATCATGCAGAGCATGCTGCTGGCCGAGGCGATCTTCATCTCGGCCATGCCCGAGGCCGTCTTTCAATCGTTTGAACAAGCCGACATCAATGCGACCTGCTTCTGCGATCCATGGTGCGACTTCGACGTCGGGAAGTGCTTCCAGTCGGTCCTCGAGATGCTCTACTCGGTGATCGTGGAGGTCCAACTAGCCTTCGAGATCTGGGGGTTGATGGACTTCGTGTTCGACCGGATGGAGGACCTCTCCGACGTCGCTGCGCTGATCCAGGAGGGGTTCCAGGCGATGGCCATGACCGATGGCACGCTGATGGGACAGAACAACGGGCTGGACTACGCGTTCGTCTGGCCCAACGAGATGCCGCTGGTCGAGGGGGAGTACCGCGACCTGTGCGACACCATGACCAACGGCAACGACGGCGGCTACGAGGCGTGGTGGAACACCGGCGTCGTGTCCGTGATGCTGTACTTCTCCATCACCGAGTACCCGGAGATCGCGTTTCCGCCCGCATTCGCCGCCTACCAGCACTGGGCCATGGGCCCGCTGGGCAGCCCCACCCAGCAGCTGCCGTTCCAGATGCTGTTCGGCGAGATGGCGCCCCTGGCGCTGGGCAACACCTGGTGGGAGATGTGGGTGGACGTGGTGTACCTGGCCGAGTGCCAGGGCGGGATTGGCTACATCGGTTTCTTCACCGACACCGGCCGGTCCGTGCCCCTGCTGCTGGACGAGGACTACCCCGAGTCGGGCAAGTACCTGGCCATCGGCTACGACGACCCGGGAAAGGGCGCGGCCGTGCTGCTGCCCGACCACTTCCAGAACGGCTACAACGAGCTGTTCGGTACCATCACCGTGGCCCAGGCCGAGGTGGTCAACACGGTCGACGACTCCATGTTCGTGCCCCGCTGGCACGCCCGGCTCAGCCCGGTGGACAAGCTCGACGAGATGCCGTTCGTGATCGCCACGTACATCTACGGCACCGACGGCCTGCCCTGGCCCGACGCGGGCGCGGCCGGCCGCATCTCCCTGTGGGTCGCCACGCTCAAGGACCTGACCCAGCTGATGATCACCCACTGAGGTCCTGAATGAACCCCCTCTTCGGATCGTCGATCCGACACCCCCAGCAGGAGGGCGTGATGCACCGATCGATCGAGACCCAACGGCGCTGGCTGGCGCTGTGTGTGGCCGCCGCGGCGGCCCTCACCCTGACCCTGTCAGCGGCCGCGGGCCACCCCCTGGCCGGCACCTGGGAGATCGGCGAGGGCGAGGTGGCGGTGACCGTGGAGTTCTCCAACGACGGCATCGTGTTCTTCCGCGACCAGATGGGCCGCTACACCGTGCACGGCGACCGGGTCTCCATCGACAACTGGGGCGGCAAGGCCGTGACCCTGCGCTGGCGGGTGGAGGGCGACACGCTGACCCTGAGCGACGGCGACGGGGGGAAGATGACGTTGAAGAGGCGGGGCAGGTAGCAGGTATCAGGTAGGTCGGCTCAAGGAGGCGAAGCCGACGGAGCCGACGATTCGATTCGGCCTTCATCCCCAGCTTCCCACCCATGATCGTTCGCTTCGCTCTACGGGGCTTCTTTCCCGTTCGCTTCGCTCTACTGCACCAGGGTGGTTCAAGCCGGGGATCTGCTTCGCAAGACAGACGAAATGCGTCGGCCCCGGGTCGTACGGCGTTGGCGCGAACGCCCGGGATCCGACTGCACAGCAACCCGCGAAGCCACGAAACCACTCGCCTCGTCGTTCTCGGATGACGGATGGCCCCGCAGG